>JAQGIK010000103.1 GCA_028291265.1 Caulobacter sp.
GACGGACGATGATCATGAACGCCGTCATCGCTGCTCGCGCCAGAACGTTCTCTGCCCTGACAGGCCGGCGCTGCCCCCTCCACCACGCGCGTATTCGCGCGCGGTCCCCCTCCCCCGTCGCGCCTGCGGCGCGCCGAGGGAGGAACTGTTGTTGATTTCCCGCCCGCCTGTGCTTTGTTCCCCCTCCGCCTTCAGGAGCCGCCCGTGACCGCATCCCCCGTCCGTCTCGCCATCGCCGGGGCGCTGGGTCGCATGGGGCAGGCGGTGGAGCGCACCGCGCAGGGGCGTGAGGACGTCACCGTCGCCGCCCGTTTCGACCGTCCGGGGGCGGAGGGCGAGGGCCTGGTCAGCCAGGCCCAGGCGCTGGCCAGCGCCGACGTGGTCATCGACTTCACCGTGCCGGAGGCGTCGGTCGCCCTGGCCGAGGCGGCGGCGGGTCGTGGCGGGGTGGCGCTGGTCATCGGCTCGACCGGCCTGTCGCCGGACCAGATCCGCCGCATCGACGCGGCCGCCAGACGCATCCCCATCGTCCGCTCCGGCAACTACAGCCTGGGGGTCAATATGTTGCTGGGGCTAGTCGCCCAGGCGGCGCGGGCCCTGCCGGAGGATTTCGACATCGAGGTCTTCGAGGCTCATCACAAACGCAAGGTCGACGCCCCGTCGGGCACGGCCCTGATGCTGGGCGAGGCGGCGGCCAACGGCCGGGGCGGCCAGCTCAACGATCTGCGGGCGACGATCCGCGACGGCATCACCGGGCCGCGCAAGGCCGGCGAGATCGGCTTTTCGGTCGTGCGCGGCGGCGGCATCATCGGCGAGCACAGCGTCATCTTCGCGAGCGAGGAGGAGGTGCTGACCCTCTCCCACAGCGCCCAGGACCGGGGCCTGTTCGCGCGCGGGGCCCTCGCGGCCGCGACCTGGGTGGCCAGGCGGCCGCCCGGACATTACGACATGCAGGATGTGTTGGGGCTGAAGGCCCCTGCTGGGGAGTGAACCGTTGAAAAAGTTGACCTTGTTGCTGGCCGCCTCGGCCTGCCTGATCGCCGCGCCCTTTACTTTCGTTTCTGGGGCTGTGGCGCAAATCCCGGGCTCGCGGACCCTGACCGCCCAGGACCTGTTCAGCCTCGAGCAGGCCACCGACCCGCAAGTGCGGCCGGGCGGCAAGCAGGTCGTCTATGTGCGGGCCAGCAACGACATCAATTCCGACCGGGCCCGCCGCTCGATCTGGATCGTCGATGCCGCCACCGGAGCCCAGCAGCCGCTGGTCGCCGGGACCGGCAACCATATGAGCCCGCGCTGGTCGCCGGACGGCAAGCGCCTGGCCTATGTCTCGACCTCCGAGGGCTCGGCCCAGCTGTTCGTGCGCTGGATGGACACCGGGGCGACGGCCAGGGTCGCCACGCTGCCCGAAGGTCCCGACAGCATCGCCTGGTCGCCGGACGGCCGGTCCATCGCCTTCCTGATGTTCACCGGCGGCAGCGGCCTGAGCCTGACCAGCGGGACGGCGCCGTCGAAGCCCGAGGGTGCGACCTGGGCCGAACCGCTGAAGATCATCGAGGGACTGCGCTACAAGACCGACAGCGAGGGCTTCCTGAAGCCCGGCGCCGGCCAGATCTATGTGGTCTCGTCGGACGGCGGCGCGCCGCGCCAACTGACCACGGGGGCCTTCGACAACCAGGGGCCGCTGAGCTGGAGCCACGATGGCCAGAAAATCCTCTTCTCCAGCGCCCGCGAGTCCGGCTGGGAGCATGATCCGGCCCTGGTCGATCTCTATGAGCTGACGGTGTCCAGCGGCGCGGTGAAGCGGCTGACCGACCGGGTCGGCCCCGACTTCGCCCCGGCCCTGTCGCCGGACGGCAAGCTGATCGCCTACCTCGGCTTCGACGACCGCAAGGCCGCCTACCAGGACACCCACCTCTATGTGGCCGATGCCGACGGCAGCAACCCGCGCCGGCTGGCTCCCGACCTCGACCGCTCGGTCGACGACTTCCGCTGGGCGGCCGACGGCAAGAGCATCACCTTCCAGTATGTCGACCAGGCCATCACCCGGCTGGGCAAGGCGGACCTGTCCGGCAAGGTCTCGCCGATGGCCTTCAACCTCGGCGGCGGCGGGCTGGACCGGCCCTACAGCGGCGGCGGCTTCGACATGAGCGGCGGCGTCATCGCCTATACCCGCGCCACGACGCAGCGGCCCGCCGACCTCTACATCCAGAACGGCGGCGCCTCGGTGCAGGCCACGCGGCTCAACGAGGACCTGCTGGGCGGCAAGACGCTGGGCAAGGTCGAGGCGCTGGAGGTCAAGTCGAGCATCGACGGCCGTCCCGTCGGGGCCTGGCTGGTCTATCCGCCGAACTTCGACCCGGCCAAGAAGTACCCGCTGATCCTCGAGATCCACGGCGGGCCGAACACCAGCTACGGCCCCTACTTCGCCACCGACATGCAGCTCTACGCGGCGGCCGGCTACATCGTGCTCTACACCAACCCGCGCGGCTCGACCTCGTATGGCGAGGAGTTCGCCAACCTGATCGACAAGAAGTACCCGGGCCCCGACTACGACGACCTGATGAGCGCCGTCGACACCGCCATCGCCAAGGGCAACGTCGACGACCGCAACCTGTTCGTCACCGGCGGCTCGGGCGGCGGCGTGCTGACCGCCTGGATCATCGGCAAGACCGACCGCTTCCGGGCCGCCGCGCCGCAGAAGCCGGTGATCAACTGGACGACCGAGGCGCTGACCTCGGACATTCCGCTGGTCACCGCCGGCTACTGGTTCGCCAAGTTCCCCTGGGAAGACCAGCAGTCCTACTGGGCCCGCTCGCCGCTCAGCCTGGTCGGCAACGTCAAGACCCCGACCCTGGTCGTGGTCGGCGAGAACGACTACCGCACGCCGGTGTCGGAAGCGGCCCAGTACTACCAGGCCCTGCAGCTGCGGAAGGTGCCGAGCGCCTTCGTCATCGTGCCCGGCGCCAGCCACGGCGGCATCGCCGCCCGGCCGTCGCAGTCCGGCGCCAAGGCCGGGGCGATCATCGCCTGGTTCGAGAAGTACCGGGTCAAGTAGTGCACCCCTCGCCGCTGTTTAAGGAGACCGACGAGGCGGTGCTGGCCGCGCGGGTCCATGCCGCGCCCTTCGCCCTGATCTGCGCCAGCGCAGACGGCCGGCCGGTGGCGGCGCATGCGCCGGTCCTGCTGGAGGGCCGGCGGCTGCGTTTCCACCTGTCGCGGGCCAACCCGGTGGCGAAGGCGCTGACGGACCACACGCCGGTGCTGGCGGTGGTCACCGGCCCGCACGCCTACATCAGCCCCGACTGGTATGGCCAGGAGGACCAGGTCGGGACCTGGAACTACCTGTCGGTAGAACTGGAAGGCCCGGTGCGGATTCTCTTTCCGGACGAGACCGCGGCGCTGCTCGACGACCTCTCGGACCGTTTCGAAGGCGACCTGCTGCCCAAGCCGCCGTGGAAGCGTGCCAAGATGAGTGAGGGGCGGTTCGAGACCCTGCTCAAGATGATCGTCGGCTACGAGGTGATCCTTGAGCGGTTCGAGGGCATCACCGAGCTGGGCCAGAACAAGCCACCCGAGGCGCGGGCGGCGGTGGCCTCAGCCCTGGAGGACCTCGGCGACCGGGACATCTCGGGCCTCATGCGGGCCCTCTAGCCGGCGGTCCACCCGCCAGGTGCGGTAGGGCTCGTAGCGGACCCCCTGCCAGGTCATGGCGGTGACCGTCACGCATTCGGCCTCGACCTCCAGGCAGTTGAAGCTGGGGGCCACGCCGCGTTCGCGGATCGACAGGGTGCCGGCGCCGACGGCGTAGGTGCGGCCGTCGCCGAACGGGTAAGGATTCACGAATGGCGTGTGGATATGGCCGGTCAGGACGATGTCGACGCCCGAGGCCGCGAAGGCCTCGGCCGCCATCCTGCCGCCCCAGACATTGCCCGTCATCGGCCCGCCGACCACCTCCATCAGCGGGTGGTGGCAGGTCACCAGCTTCAGCGACCCGGCCGCGCCGTTCCGCAGGCGGCCGATGGCCTTGCGGACCTGGGCCATGCTGATCTGGCCCTTGGACCAGTTGGCGCGGGGCTGGACGCCGCGGGCGGTGTTGATGCCGGCATAGCTGAGCCCCCCGACCGGCGGGGGCGCCTTGAGGTCGCCCATCCAGCGGTCGAACCGCTTCCAGGGCATCAGGGCCCGGTAGGGAATGTTGAAATAGGGGACGTCGTGGTTGCCGGCGGTGACCACGACCCGGGCCGGCAGGGCGTCGATCCAGGCCCGGGCGGCCTCGAATTCTCTAGGTTGCCCCTCGCGGGTCAGGTCGCCCGACAGGATGGCCAGATCGACCGGGTGGTCGGCCATCCACTGCGCCGCGCCGGCCACCGCCGCCTGGTTCTCGCCGCCGAAATGGATGTCGGAGGCGTGGAAGAGACGCAATGCGCTCACGCGGCCTCCCCCTCCGCATTGCTGCGCGGTACGAGGGCGCGGAAGGCGTTGGGCTTGAAGCGGACCAGGGCGGTGCGGCCCAGCCGCACCGACTCGCCGTCGAGGATGGCCGGGATCGGCCCGCCGGCCCAGGCATAGGCCTGGCGCACCAGGGTGACGTTGACCGAGGGATCGGCCCGCCACTGGCCGGCGGCGGCAGCCACCGCCAGGCGGAAGACATCGACGGCGCCGGTCGGGTCGAGGGCGGCGGCCTCCAGGCCGCTGGCGTCGCTGTCGACGGCCTTGGAGACCAGCGGGCACATGAAGGTCAGGGCTTCGGACTTCTGGCGGGCGGCCCCGTCGAGGGTGAAGCGCAGGCGGCCGCTGAAGGCCTGTTCGGCCGCCCGGCGGGCCCGCTGGAAGGCCAGCCAGAATTTGCCGTGCCGCGCCGCCTCGCGGGCCCGGGCCCAGAGGGCCGGCGAGCCGAGGATGGCGGCGACATAGAAGCTGTGCTTTTCGACCGTGCCGCCGGAGATGCGCTTCTCGACCCCGTTGGTCAGGATGGCTTCCAGCGCCTCGGGCCAGGTCGTCTGTCCATAGATGGCGAAGGGCAGCATGTTCATGGTGCCGCCCGGCAGCGGGGCGACCAGCGGGCCGCCGGGCCCGGCCGCCTCGGCCACGGCCCGGGCGGTGCCGTCGCCGGCGATGACGATGATCAGGTCCGGCTTGGCGGCCAGAGCATTGGCGATGATCTCGCCCAGCTTGCCCGCCTCGCAACGCTGCACATTCACATCCAGGTCGTAGGCGGCCAGCAGGTTGGCGGCCTCCTCGCAGGCGCCGGGACCGACGCTGCCCGACAGCGGGTTGGCGATCACCTCGACCTTGCGGATGCCTTCGACCTTGCGCAGCGCCGGCGTCTCGGGAGCCGGCGCGACGGCCTTGTGGCGCGTCAGCCTCTGCGGCGCCGGCTTTGCCTGGACTGGCGTCTTGCCCCCCGCCATCCGTCAGCCCGCCGGTTTGCTGGGAGCGGCTTGCGCATCGGTCGACAGGCGATCCTGCACGGCGGCGGCGCCCTTGCGGATCGTCGGCACGGCCTCGCGGGCGGCGGTGGTGACGCCGGCGTCCATCAACGCCCCGCCGTCGCGGAACGAGCCCTCCTTGGCGGCCAGCACCAGCGAGGTCCCGCCGATCAGGGCGACGGCGACCAGGCCCAGCACCAGGAAGGGCGAGCGGCGATGGCGGGCGCGCTCTTCCTTGCGGCCGCGCTCGTAGGCGGCGCGCAGTTCGGCGTCGCTGTGGCCATGCGCGTGAGCATGATCGTGTCTGGCGGCCGCGTCGGCCCTGTTCTGGAACAGTTTCATGGTGGTCTCCGTACGATGGCGGGTTCGGGAGCAGAACGGAAGCCGGAGGTCCAAAGTTCCGGCGGGTTCCCGACATGGAACTTTGCGCGGCGTAACGGCGTTGGGTAGGAAACGGGGTGCGCCATGGGGCGATCCCCGGCGCTTGCCCGAAGAGGTTCCCTTGCGCGCAGCATCGCTCCTGGTCATCAGCCTCAGCCTGCTGGGCCTCGCCGCCTGCGCCAGTGTTCCGCCGCCGCCCCCGCCGCCGGCGGGCGAGCGGATGGCGGCGCCGGCCCGGCCGTCCGGCGGGGTCAACCGGCGCCAGTACTTCGATGAGAAGCGCGGCCGGTACTATTATTTCGATCAGAAGCGCGGGGCCTATTTCTGGGAAAACGGCCAGCCGCGCGGCTGAATGTTCAAGGCCCGATCACGGGCATGGAGGGGTAGAGATGATCGTTCGCAACCTGATGATCCTGGGCGTCGCCGCCCTGGCGCTGGCCGCCTGCAAGACCACTCCAAAGACGGAGGTCGCCCGCTTCACGCCCTGCGAGGACGTCAACGTCGCCATCTATTTCGAGCCGGCCTCGGCGGTGATCGGCCGCGAGGGCAAGGCGGTGCTGCGCGGCGCGGCCGGCCAGGCCAAGGGCTGCACGGTGGACCGGGTGGATGTCACGGGGCTGGCTGACTCGGTCGGCTCGGCCGAGGCCAACATGAAGCTGTCCGAACAGCGGGCGACGGCGGTGACCAAGACGCTGAATGGCTATGGGCTGAAGGACGTGCGGGTCGCGGCGGTCGGCGACAGCGGCGCCCTGACCCCGGCGGGGACCGCGGCCCCGCTGCGGCGCCGCGCCGAGGTGATCCTGCGGCTGTCGGCGCCGGGGACCTAAAGCGCCCTTCTCCCGCTTGCCGGGAGAAGGTGGCCCGCGAAGCGGGTCGGATGAGGGCAGCACCGCTCCGGCCGGGCTGCCCTTTATTCATGAAGGCGGTCTGCGCTGATCGGCTCCAGAACGAGCCCAGCCCTGACAGGCCGGCGCTGCCCTTGTGTGTTCGCGATCTGTCATTGTGCCGTCTGCGGGCGGTCGTAGCCGCG
>JAQGIK010000105.1 GCA_028291265.1 Caulobacter sp.
CCATGCCGGATCTCCTCGTTTCAAGGCCATCATCACCCTGCAATAAGCCCACGGTCTAACGCAAACTCACCCCTCTATGCTAAAGCCCGCGACCATGGACCTGACGACTCTGCAGAACCTGCTCTCCGCCCTGCCCGGCCCGCGCGTGGTGTGCGTCGGCGATGTCATGGTCGACCGCTTCGTCTATGGCGAGGTGGCGCGCATCTCGCCCGAGGCGCCGATCCCGGTCCTGGCGCGCTCGCACGAGCTGATGATGCTGGGCGCGGCGGGCAATGTGGCGCGCAATGTCTCAGCCCTCGGCGGCGAGGTGGCCTTGGTCGGCTTGGTCGGCGACGACGCCGAGGCGCACGAGGCGCTGCGCCTGGTGGGCGACGAGACCGGCATCGAGGGCTTCCTCGTAGCCGATGCCTCGCGCCCGACGACGCTCAAGACCCGCTTCGTCTCCGGCGGCCAGCAACTGCTGCGCGTCGATCTTGAGGAAAGCCGCCCCGTCGACGGCGAGGTCGCTCAACGCCTCGTGGCCACCGTGCGCGACGCCTGCCACGGCGCCGCCGTGGTGCTGGTCTCCGACTACGGCAAGGGCGTCGTCATCGATGGCGTGGTCGAGGCGGCCCGTGCGTCGGGCGCGGTTGTCATCGTCGATTCCAAGGCTCGCCACTTCCAGCGTTACGGCGAGGTCGATCTGATCAAGCCGAACGCGGCGGAACTCGCCTTCGCCACCGGCCTGCCGACCGGCACGGACGCCGAGATCGCCGCCGCCCTCGCCGAGGCCCTGCCGCTGTGCCAGGCCAAGGCCATCCTGGTCACCCGCGGCGCCAAGGGCATGTCGCTGGGCGTGCGCGGCGAGCCGGTGCGCCACTTCCCGGGCGTCCCGCGCGAGGTATTCGACGTTTCCGGCGCCGGCGACACCACCCTCGCCGCCCTGGGCCTCGCGCTCGCCGCCAAGGCCACCATCGAGGACGCCATCGCCTTCGCGCTGCTCGCCGCCGGCGTCGCGGTGACCAAGGCCGGCACCGCCGTGGTCCGGCCCGAGGAGTTGGTCGAAGCCTCGTTGAACGAACACCGCACGCCCGCCGAGGCCAAGCTCGCCACACCCCAGCGCATGGTCGAGGAGGTCGCCCGCTGGCGCGCCATGGGCCTGCGCGTCGGCTTCACCAACGGCTGTTTCGACATCCTGCACCGCGGCCACGTCGCCTATCTGAACCAGGCGAGGGGCTGGTGCGACCGGCTGATCGTGGGCCTCAATTCCGACCGCTCGGTCAAGGCGCTGAAGGGCGAAGGGCGCCCCGTGAACGACCTGGAAAGCCGCGCCATGGTGCTGGCCGGGCTTGGCTGCGTCGACCTGGTGGCGCCATTCGACGAGGACACTCCCATCCGCCTGATCGAGGCCGCCCGTCCCGACGTCCTGATCAAGGGCGCCGACTATGCCGAGGCCCAGGTCGTCGGCGCCGCCGAGGTCAAATCCTGGGGCGGCGAAGTGCGCCTGGCGCACATCGTCGACGGCTACTCCACCACCGCCGCCATCGCCCGGATGACGGCGAAGACGAACTGACCTGCCGCGCTTGAAGGTAAGGCTGTTTCGCCTTACATTGAAATCTCAATGCGAGGCCAAGCCATGGGCGTGCTCACTGTCACCACCAAGGGCCAGATCACCCTGCGCAAGGATCTATTGCAGCACCTAGGTGTGCATCCCGGCGACAAGATCGCCGTGAACAAGCTGCCCGATGGCCGCATCGAAGTTCGCGCCGCGCCGGCGAGCGGCGACATCGCCGATATCTTCGGCCTGTTGAAACGCGAGGGCGGCCCATCCCTGTCCGTGGACGAGATCGGCGAGATAGCCGCCGAGGGTTGGGCTAGGCGGCGGTGAAGATCACCACCGACACCAATGTGCTGGTCCGCGCCCTGATCGCGGACGACGCATGGCAAAGCCGCCTTGCCCAAGACGCCCTGGCCGAGGCTGAATTGGTCGCCGTGACATTGCCGGCGCTATGTGAATTGGTCTGGGTTCTGGACCGAGGCTACAAAATTCCCACGGTCGACATCGCCGAAGCCATTCGCCGCCTGGCCAACGCAGCCAATGTCGCGATGAACCAGCCGGCGGTGGACGCGGGGCTAGCCATGCTGGAAGCAGGCGGCGACTTCGCTGATGGCGTGATCGCCCATGAAGGCGCCTGGCTAGGCGCCGATACCTTCGTCTCGTTCGACAAGAAGGCCGCCAAGCTGATCGCGGCGCGGGGCGGACGAGTGAAGCTATTGGCCGGCGCCGGAACACCGCGCCCATAGCCGATACCTATCGGCTGAGGCTAGGTGAGGACGGCGGCGCGTAGAGCGGCTCGGTGGCGCTCGCGCGCGGCTGGTCGCCGGAGGCCTTTGTGCGGACGAAGAGCACGGCCAGGAGCGCGATCGGCGCCAGCGGGGCCAACTGGACCGGGGGGGCCGAGAACAGCAGCAAGGCGGGCAGGACCCAGGCGATGGCGGCGAGGGTCTGGGCGCCGAGCGAAGGCTTGCCGACCCTGGGCTCCAGCATGGCGGCGATCGGCAGGGCGAGCAGGGCCAGGTCGTAGAGGCGCAGGTAGGGCGTGACCAGCAGGGTGGCCGCCGCCAGCGCCGCCGCGCGCACGAGGCCGTCCTTCGACCGGCGCCAGATCCATACGCAGGCGATGGCCGCCAGGCCCGCGACGAGCCAGTGGCAGATCGCGCCGACCTGGGCATTCAGGCCCAGGCTCTGGGCCATTATCATCACGCTGGGGACTGAACTGGCGGTCGATGAGCTGGTCGAGAAGACCGACATCGGGTGCATGGCCCGCTGGATGAAGGCCAGCCAGGGCGCAACCCCGAGCACCAGGGCCGAGGCCGCGATGGTCGCGAGGGCCGACGCCGCCGAGGCCGCGAACGCCCGCCACTCGCGGCCGAACAGCAGGACGACGGGGACCAGCACGGCGAAATGCGGCTTGTAGGTCAGAAGGCCCAGCACTAGGCCGCCGAGGATTGGGCGACGCTCAAGCATCAGCACCCCGGCGCCGAGCAGGGCCGTGCTGAGCAGCCCGTTCTGGCCCATCAGCACATTGATCGCCACCGCCGGCGCGAGCAGCAGGAGCCAGCGATGGTCGCTCCTGGCGAGCTTCAGCGTCATCAGGGCGTAGGCGCCGCAGATCAGCCCGGTCCAGACCAGCCAGGCGGTAACGTAGGGCAGCGCCGCCAAGGGCATCAGCGCAAGCTGGAAGCTGGGCGGATAGTTCCACGGCAGCCTCGGCGTCATGCCGGGAAAGGCCGCATGCTCCGCCGCGACCATGGCGTTGTCGTCATAGGCCGCCAGCGGGTGGCCGGCGTCGGCGAAGGCGCCGGCCTGATAGAAGGCGCTGAAATCGTAGAACAACGGCGATCCGCTGGGATCGAGCCGATGATGGGTGTGCGAGGCCACAAACCAAGCGCCCAGCAGGTAGACCACGACCAGGAGGCCAGCGCAGACCCGGCTGACCAGGCTCATCGCGGGCCCATCGCCGCCGCCGAATATCGCAACCCGCATGAAGATCGTTCCGCCCAGGATCGTCGCATCCTGACAGGCGACTCTTTCAGGAAGGTTCCCGATCCTGGCGTGAGCTAGACGGCGAGCTGGACCTGGACGATGTCGGTGCGGCCAGTGCGGAAGCCGGCTTCGCAATAGGCCAGGTAGAAGCGCCATAGACGCCGGAAGCGCTCGTCGAAGCCCATGCCCGAAAGCTTGGGCCAGGCGGCGTCGAAGCGGGCGGTCCATTCGCCCAGCGTCCTGGCGTAGTCGCGGCCGAAGCGGCGAATATTTTCACGCCGAAAGCCGCTCTTGCCGATCGCCGCGTCCAGCGCCCGCTCGCTGGGCAGGGTCCCGCCGGGGAAGATGTAGGTCTGGATGAAGTCGGCGCGCTTGCGATAGGCGTCGTAAAGCTCGTCCTGGATGGTGATGATCTGCAGGCCCGCCCGGCCGCCGGGTTTCAGCACCTCGCGCAACTTGCCGAAATAGGCGCCGCAGTAGCGCTCGCCCACCGCCTCGAACATCTCGATCGAGACCGCCGCGTCGAAGCGGCCCGTAACGTCGCGGTAGTCGAGCAGGCGGATGTCGACGCGCTCGGCCAGACCCTGTTCGAACATCCGCCGTCTGGCGAAGGCGTGCTGGGCCGGCGAGATGGTCAGCCCGGTGACCTTGGCCCCGACCGTCCCCGCGGCGTACTCGGCGAACCCGCCCCAGCCGCAGCCGATCTCCAGCACGCTCTGGTCCGTCTTCAGGTCGATGGAGCGGGCCAGGGCCGCGTACTTCTCGTGCTGGGCCTCCTCCAGCGTCTGGTCGGCGCGCTCGAAGCGGGCCGACGAGTAGGTCATCGTCCGGTCCAGCCACAGCTCGTAGAACTGGTTGCCCAGGTCGTAGTGGGCGTGGATGTTGCGCCTGGACCCCTCGCGGTCGTTGCGGCGCAACAGGTGGATCAGGAAGTTCCAGGCCTTGACCAGCGGGTTGCCGGCCATGATCCGGCCGATCTGGTCGAGGTTGAAGGTGAAGGCGGTCAGCAGGGCCGGCAGGTCCGGCGTGTCCCACTCGCCGGCCATGTAGCCCTCGGCGAAGCCGATGTCGGCGCCCGACATCACCCGGGCTATGGCCTTGTAATCCTTGACGATCAGCTCGGCCGTCGGGCCCTCGCGGGTTCCCCGGAATTCCAGCCGCCGGCCGCCCGGCATGACCACGTCGAGGGCGCCCGTATCCCAGTTGCTGCGCAGGACCTTCATAGCCGTGCGGAAGGTCGCCGGCGCGGCCCGGAAGTCAGGCGTTTCCCACTCCGACGTGGCGTTTGCAGCGATCTCGCTCATGTTCGCTCCGCGTCTCTGGGGAAATATTATCACCGTTTTTGGGTTGTGCGAGACCCGGAGCCCGTCAGGCGGAAGTGGATACCGGTTCCGCCGCCCGGACGGGCTCCGCACCCTTGAACCCAGACCCTTGAAAAGGGTCTAGCGGTTCACCGACGCTGAGCCCGGACTTCGGCCCCGGCGGCCGCGCCCCGAACGGCGCCCCCTTCAGGAACAGCCGGAGAGCCTCCCAATGGATGGCCGCAACCACCTTCACGGTGAGTAGGGGAATCGACCAGAAGAGCGCCTTAAGGCGTTGATCGCTCAACACTTCCCGCGTCGCCGTCTGGGTGGCCACGAAGTCCGGCCGGCCGGCCACGGCCTTGACGATGCGCAGGTCCAGGGTCTCGCCCGGGGCGGAGATGTCGAACCGGTACTCACCCTCGACCCTGTAGAAGGGCGAGACATAGAAGGCCTTGGCCGCCCGCTGGGTCTCGCGCGGCCCCCCGGTGGCCGGAATCACATAGGCGTGGGTCTGGCCGAAGGTGTTGTTGACCTCATAGATCGCCGCCTCCAGCCGCCCGTCCGCCGCATGGACGAAGAACACCGACAGCGGATTGAACACGAAGCCGAGCACGCGCGGGAAACAGAGCAGGCGGATGGTCACCGCCGTCGCCTCGACCCCGGCCGCGGCCAGGGTCAGGCCAACCCAGGGGCGCAGCTGGCGGCTCCGGCGGTCGCCATGGTCGCGCGGATCGAAGCTCATCAGGCCCTTGGGGCCCAGCTGCATCCATTTCAGGCCGGCGAAGGCCTCGTCGAGGCGGTCGACATCGACCAGCAGCTGGAACAGCCGGTAGCGAAACGCGTGGGGACGGGGGGCGAAACGCCTGTGCCAGGTCTCGCCCACATAGAGGGCGGCGACGGTCATGCGGCGGCCGCCCGGACCAGGGTCGGGGCCGGGCCCTCGAAGCCGGCGACGCGATGGTCGACGAAGTCCCAGGGCACGCGGCCGCCCAGCTCCAGCGCCACCTTCACTCCCGAGGTGATCCCGTCCTCGTGGAAGCCGTAGCCCAGCCAGGCGCCGGCGTACCAGACCCCGCCGCGGCCCTGGATGCGGCCGATGCGGCGCTGCGCGGCCAGCGCTGCGGTGTCGAACTGCGGATGGTCGTAGTCGTACTCGGCGACGACCAGGGCCGGGTCGGCCGGCGGGCCGTTGAGGGTGACGAACAGCGGGTCGGTCGTCGTCAACATCTGAAGGTTGTTCATCCAGTAGGTGACGTAAGGTGCTGAAGTCGATTGCTTATCGCCGATGTAGTTCCAGCTTCCCCAGGCCGGGCGGCGGACCGGCATCAGGGCCGGGTCGCGGTGCAGCACCGCCTTGTTGGCCGAGTAGCGGACGGCGCCGAGGAAGGCGCGTTCTTCCGGATCGGCGTCGAGAATCTTCAGGCTCTGGTCCGAATGGCAGGCGAGGATGACCTGGTCGAACAGCTCGGCTCCCTGACCGGCCTCGACCAGTACGCCGCCCGGCACGCGGCGCACCGAGGTCACTGCGGCGTTGGTGCGCACCCGGTCGCCGAGGATGGCGCCGATCTTCTCGACATAGGCGCGGCTGCCGCCGGTGACGGTCTTCCACATCGGCGGGGTGAACTGCAGCAGGCCGTGGTTTTGCAGGAAGCGCAGGAAGCTCTCGGCCGGGAAGTCGCCGATGCGGCCTTCGGTCGTCGACCAGATAGCCGCCCCCATCGGCAGCAGGTAGCGGTCGCGGAAGCCCTCGGCGAAGCCGCGCAGCTTCAGGTATGCGCCCAGCGACAGGTCCTTGAGGTCGGCCTTCAGGAGGTCGTTGCGGGCCAGGTCGTTGAACCGGCGGATGTCGTTGAGCATCCACAGGAAGGACGGGTTCACCAGGTTGCGCTTCTGGGCGAACACCCCCTTTGGGAAGTTGGACGACCACTCCACCCCGCCGCCGGCGCAGGCGAAGCTCATGTCGGTCAGCCGGGTCTCGACGCCCAGGCTGTCCAGCAGGCCGACGAGGTTGGGATAGTTGTCCTCGTTGTAGACGATGAAGCCGGTGTCGACGGCGACCGGGCCGTCGGAGCAGTCGACGGTGACGGTGTTGGCGTGGCCGCCCAGCCGGCTGTCCTTCTCGAACAGAGTGACGGCGTGGCTGTCCTTCAGCGCCAGGGCGGCGCCCAGACCGGAAACGCCCGAACCGATGACTGCGATTTTCACGAGGCTTCCGTCTCCCGAGGAGCGGCTCTGAGGGCCGCGTAAGCTTCCAGCGCACGATCCCGGGCCCTGCCATGGTCGACGAGGGGTTTCGGGTAATCACGGCCAAGCTGGATCCCAGCCTGGCCAAGCACTTCAGATACGGCCGTCCAGGGCGCATGGATGACCCCGTTCGGCAGGTTTCGCAATTCGGGCGCCCATTGGCGGACATAGGCGCCGTCCGGATCGAACTTCCGGCCCTGGGTCACCGGATTGAAGATCCGGAACCAGGGCGAGGCGTCGGCCCCGCTGCCCGCGACCCACTGCCAGTTCGCGCTGTTCTGGGCGAGGTCGGCGTCGACCAGGCAGTCCCAGAACCACTGCTCGCCGCGCCGCCAGTCGATCAGCAGGTCCTTGATCAGGAAGCTGGCGACGATCATCCGCAGCCGGTTGTGCATGAAGCCGGTGGCCCACAACTCGCGCATGCCGGCGTCGATGATCGGAAAACCGGTCTGGCCCATGGCCCAGGCCTCGAAAGCCTCGTCGTCGTCCCGCCAAGCGAAATGGTCCCACTCGGGCCGGAAGTTCTCCGTCGCCAGGTTCGGCCAGTGGAACAGCAGGTGATGATGGAACTCCCGCCAGCCGAGCTCGGCGAGGAACTTGTCGATCTGGCTTTCGGAAGCGCCGCGGGCGGCGGCGTCCTGGGCGGCGCGCCAGACCTGCCGGGGACCGACCTCGCCGAAGTGCAGGTGAGGGGAGAGGCGAGAGGTTCCGGGGCGATCCGGCCGGTCGCGATCCGAGGAATAGCCGCGCACCGGGCCATCGAGGAAGTCGTGCAGCGCCGCCTTGGCGCCGGCCTCGCCGGGCGTCCAGTCGAAGCCCTCCGACCAGTCGGGCCGGCAAGGATGCAGTCCCCAGTCGCTCAGCCGGGCGGAGTTCGGCCAGCTCTGCGGCGATTCCAGAGTCTGCGATGCGCGATGCAGCACGACGTCGCCGACCCGCTGCCGCGCCGCCCGCCAGTAGGGGGTGTAGACCTTGTAGGGACCGCCGGCGCCGGTCTGGATTTCCCAGGGCTCGTTGAGCAGCGCCGCGTTGCAGGACAACACCTCGATGCCGGCCGCGGTGAGGTCGGCCTTGATGGCCCTGTCGCGGGCGATGGTTCCGGCCTCGTAGAGCCGGTTCCAGTGCACGGCTCTGGCGCCGGTCTCCCGGACCAGATCCGCCAACACCTGTCCGGCCGTCCCCCGCCGCAGGATCAGCCGCGATCCACGCGCCTCCAGATCGACGGCCAGCGCGGCCAGCGACTTGTCCAGCCACCACCGCGAGGCGCCGCCCATCGGTCGCACGCCGTCCGTCTCATCGAGGATGTAGACCGGGATCACCGGCCCCTCGATCGCCGCCAGCGCCGGGTTGTCGGCCAGCCGCAGGTCCTGGCGCAGCCAGAGCAGGGTCGGGGCGTTGGTCCTTGGCGTCGTCACGCCAAGGCGTACGTTGCGGATGGCCGGCTGGATCACTTGATCACGGTCTTGACCGTCCCAACGTCAAAGAGCACAGCCTGCCCCTCATGGACCTGTCCGGCCTTCAGAAACTCCTCGACGCCGTCGTCGGCGCCCGCGTGGCCTGTGTGGGCGATGTGATGGTCGACCGCTTCGTCTACGGCGACGTTTCCCGCACCAGTCCCGAGGCGCCGGTGCCGGTGCTGGCGCTGGGTCGCGAGACGGCGATGCTCGGCGGGGCCGGCAATGTGGCCCGCAACGTCGCGGCCCTGGGCGGCAACGCGGCCCTGGCCGGGCTGATCGGCGACGACGCCGCCGGCAAGGAGGCGCTGCGGATGATCAGCGCCGAGGCCGGCATGGAATCCCACCTGGTCACCGACGCGGGGCGGCCGACCACCGAGAAGACCCGCTACGTCGCCTCCGGCCAGCAACTGCTGCGCGTCGATTCGGAAGACGCCTCGCCCGCCGTCCGCGAGACGGAAAAGAAGATCGCCGACTCTGCCCGCTACGCCGCCGAGGGGGCGGGGGCCATCCTGCTCTCCGACTACGGCAAGGGCGCCGTGACCCAGAAGGTCATCGAGGCCTGTCTCGAGGCCCGCACCAAGGGTGTGGTGCTGATCGTCGATTCCAAGGCCCGCAGCTTCGCCCGCTACGGCGCCGCCGACATCGTCAAGCCGAACGCCGGCGAGCTGGCCCGCGCCACCGACCTGCCGACCGAGACCGACGAGGAGGTCGAGGCGGCGCTGAAACGCGCTCTGGAACTGTCCCGCTGCAAGGCGGTGCTGGTCACCCGCGCGGCCAGGGGCATGAGCCTGGCCGTGCGCGGCCAGGGGGTGAAGCACTATCCTGGCCGGCCGCGCGAGGTGTTCGACGTCTCCGGGGCCGGCGACACGGCGCTCGCCGCCCTCGGCCTGGCCCTGGCCGCGGGTCAGGGCATGGACGACGCCGTCAGCTTCGCCCTGCTGGCCAGCGGCGTGGTGGTCGGCAAGGCCGGCACCGCCACGGCCACCCCGCGCGAACTGGTCGAGGCCGAGATCGCCGCCCACCTGGCCCCCGCCGAGGCCAAGCTGGCCAGCCCCGCCCAGATGGCCGCCCAGGCCGCCGACTGGCGCAAACAGGGCCTGAAGGTCGGCTTCACCAACGGCTGCTTCGACATCCTGCACAAGGGCCACATCGCCTACCTGGCCCAGGCGCGCGCCTGGTGCGACCGGCTGATCGTCGCCGTGAACAGCGACAGCTCGGTGCGCGCCCTCAAGGGCGAGGGCCGACCGGTGAACGACCTCGAGAGCCGGGCCATGGTGCTGGCCGGCCTGGCCGGCGTCGACCTGGTCACCGCCTTCGACGAGGACACGCCCCTGAAGCTGATCGAGGCCGCCCGGCCGGACGTGCTGATCAAGGGCGCCGACTACACCGTCGAGGGCGTCGTCGGCCACGAGCTGGTCCAGGGCTGGGGCGGCGAGGTCAAGCTCGCCCCGCTGGTCGACGGCTATTCGACCACCGCCGCCGTTGCTCGCATGACGGGGGCCAGCATGACTTCAAAGGAATCCGCCGAATGACCCGCCGCATCGTCTTCGTCACCGGCGGGGCCGGCTTCATCGGTTCGAACGTGGTGGCCAGGCTTTGCGAGGACCCGACCCTCGACGTCGTCGTCTGCGACTGGCTGGGCACGGCCGACGGCGGCAAGTGGAAGAACATCGCCAAACACCCGATCGGCGACTTCGTGCCGCCCGAAGAGATGTTCGACTGGCTGGAGAAGCGCTGGCGCGACATCGAGGCCATCGTCCACATGGGCGCCATCAGCTCGACCACCGAGGCCGACGCCGACAAGATCATGCAGACCAACTTCTGCCTGAGCCGCGACCTCTACCGCTGGTGCGCCGACCGCCAGCGCCGGTTCATCTATGCCAGCAGCGCCGCCACCTACGGCGACGGCGTCACAGGCTTCGACGACAACGACGACCTGGAGTCGCTGAAGGCCCTCAAGCCTCTCAACGCTTACGGCTGGTCCAAGGCCCTGTTCGACGTCTTCGCCGCCCGCCAGGCGGCCCGGGACTACAAGCCGTCGCAATGGGTCGGGCTGAAGTTCTTCAACGTCTACGGCCCCAACGAGCACCACAAGGACAGCATGAAGTCGGTGGCCGCCCAGATCTTCCCGAAGGTGAAGGCCGGCCACACCGTCCAGCTGTTCAAGAGCCACAATCCCGATTACGCCGACGGCGGCCAGCTGCGCGACTTCGTCTATGTCCGCGACGTCGCCGACGTCATCGCCTGGCTGCTGGAAACCCCGTCGGTCAACGGCATCTACAATCTCGGCTCCGGCCAGGCGCGCAGCTTCGAGGAAATGGCCCAGGCGGTGTTCAAGGCGGCCGGCAAGCCCCCGCTGATCGACTACGTCGACATGCCCTACAGCATCCGCGACAAGTACCAGTACTTCACCCAGGCCCGCATGGACCGCCTGCGCGAGGCCGGCTACCCGGGCCAGTTCACCCCGCTCGAGGATGGCATCACCGAGTATGTGACCCGGTACTTAGCAGCCTCCGATTCCTACCGCTGAGCTAGGGGCTTAACCCGCATCGCGCGGCATGCGAGGCTGACCCCATGCCACAGTGGCTTCACGGACGCCGACTCTGGATCGCGCTGGGCGCCGTGGCGCTCGCCGTGGTGCTTGGGCTCGCCTGGATGGTCTATGGCGTCGATGTGCTGCGCGCCTCGCTCGACCCCCGTGTGCCGTTCCAGACCTACGACCCGCCCGGCAAGCCCAACTACGAACAGGCCCGCGCCTGGGCCCTGCTGCCGACGGCGCCGGACAAGCCGCGCTTCGACGACCCGGCCGCCGACGTCTTCTTCATCCACCCGACCACCTACGACGGCGGCGACCACTGGAACGCCCCGTTCCGCGATTCGAAGGCCACCCGCCTGACCCGCGAGGTCATGCTGCCCAACTACGCCGGCCCCTTCGCCAAGGCGGGCAGGGTCTTCGCCCCCCACTACCGCCAGGCCAGCCTCTACGCCCAGCTGACCCTGCGCGAGGACGCCCGCGAGGCGCGGGCCTTCGCCTACGAGGACATCCGCGACGCCTTCCGCCTGTGGAAGGCGAAGTACGGCGGGACACGGCCTTTCGTCCTCGTCGGGGTGGAGCAGGGCGGCCTGCTGGCGGCCCGACTGCTGTCCGAGGAGATCGCGCCGGACGCCGCCCTGATGAAGCGGATGGCGGCGGCCTATTTCATCGAGACGGTCGTGCCCGCCGACGCCTACGGCCCGACCCATCCGCCGGCCGCCTGCACGGCGCGCTACCAGGCCGGCTGCGTGCTGGCCTGGAAGTCGGCCGGCGCCGTCGAACGGGGGCGGATCAAGGAGCGGTCGCTGGTCTGGCAGGCGAACGGAGCGCTGGTCAATCTGGCCGGCCGGACGCCTCTGTGCGTCAATCCGCTGACCGGCACGGCGACCACCGAGGAGGCGCCCGAGCGCGCGAACCTCGGCGCCGCCAACGCCTCCGGCCTGGCCTGGGGCGAACGCCCGCCGCTGATCGCCCGGGCGGTGAAGGCGCGATGCGACGAGGGGATCTTGAAGGTTTCACGGCCGAAGTCGGGGGCGCTGCGGCGCAGCGGCGGCTGGGCCGACCGCCTGCGGATGCCGAGCTACAACCTGTTCTACGGCGACCTCGAGGCGGACGCGCAGGCCCGGGTGGCGGCGTTGCTGGGCGTGCCCGAAGGGGCCAAGGCGGCGCCGCCGATCAGCCAGTCGATTAGCGTTGGAACCGTCCCGACCCACCGGATCGACTGAGGGGCGCTATCCCGCCAAGGTCTTCAGACCCGCATACTGCGGCTGGTCGATCCTCACCTGGTCGATGATCGAGGCCTTCAGGTGGGCCAGCAACGCCGGATCGGTCGGGGAAATCTCCCCCTCGCGGATTTTCCCGCACAGTTCGCTGTTCAGCGCCGCCCACTCGCCGTCGTGACCCAACAATTCAGCCATCCGCCCCGTCTGCGCATCCTCCGCCGCCTGACCGCCGGCGATCTCCCGCTTGATCGCCGCAAGCGCATTCACCGCCACCCGGGCGTGAAACGCATCGCGGTCCTTCAGCTGCGGCGCGGCGCGTTCCTCGATGAACTTGATGACGCTTTCGATGAGTTCGATGCTGGTCGGCTGGGTGATCATGCGGCTTGCTCCAGCAGGGCGACGAGGTCGATTTCGGTTTCGCTGGCCCGGCGGCCGATCATCGCCCGCTCGACCGAGGCGTCCGAGCCGGTGGCGTAGGCCATGTACATGGTCAGGCACATGCAGCCCCACTTCAACGAGCCCAGCATTTCCCAATAGAGCACACGCTCCAGCGACAACGGCCGTCCGCCCGCCGCGTGATAGGCGTCCAGCAGGTCGGCGTAGTCGCCGAACCCGCCGACCGGCTTGCCGCCGCCGAACCGCCAGCTGCGGGTGCAGATCCAGCCCATGTCCTCGGCCGGATCGCCCAGGTGGGCCAGCTCCCAGTCGAGCACCCCGACCAGGCCCTGGTCGGGATGGACCATGATGTTGCCGTTCCGGAAGTCGCCGTGCACCAGCACCGGCGTCTCCAACGCCGGAGCGCGATCGCGCAGATAGCGGATCGCCGCCTCGAAGATCGGCCGCTCGGCCCCCGAGCCGCGATAGACCGCCTCGTACTTCTCCAGCTCGGTCAGGGCGCTTGAGGTCACCAGCGGCGGCAAGCCCGCCGTCGGCACCGCGTGGATCGCCGCCAGAGCCTTGCCGCACTGCGCCGCCAGCCCGGGCCGGATGCCCTCGAACGGCGGATCGCGGGCGATGCGCTTGCCAAGCGTCTCGCCCTCCAGCCGCGCCATCACATAGGCCTCGCCGATCTCGCTGCCCGGCGCGCTCTCGGCCATCACCCGGGGCACGGTCGCGCCGTTGGCGGCGGCGGCCCGGATCAGGGCCGCTTCGGTGGCCAGGGGCACGGCGTTGCCGCTGCCGGTCGAACTGGGCGGCTTGCGGCGCAGGATCATCGGCGCGCCGGTGTCGGTCTCGAAGGCCCAGGTTTCCTGGCTCGCTCCGCCCGACAGGCGGCGAAGATTGACCACCGTCGTGGCCCCCGCGTCGAGCTGCGGGGCGAGGGGGGCGAGGGCCTGTTCGAGATCGTCCATGGGGTTGAATTCCGACCCTTCACCCACCGTCAGTCAACCGGTTGCGGTTCGCGTGAACTCTGGTCATCCTGCGCGGGCTTTCCCGGGTCATCCGTGAAAGGAGTCAAACCATGCAGGCCACCGCTATCCGGTAGATCGTCGGCGCAAACGGCGCGCCACGACCCTTCGTCACCCGCAGCGCGGGGCGACGCCTCATGACTCCATCGAAAGCTATCCATGACCCAGTCTCTCTGGCGCCATAGCGACTTCCTGAAACTCTGGGCGGCCCAGGCCGTCTCAGCCTTCGGCTCGAGGATCACCCGCGAAGGCCTGCCGATGGCCGCCATCCTCGCCCTCGATGCTAAACCGGCCCAGCTTGGCCTGCTGGCCGCCCTCAGCCTGGGGCCGGGCGTCATCCTCGGCCTGTTCGCCGGCGGCTGGGCGGACCGCAACTTCCGCCGGCCGATCCTGATCGGCGCGGACCTGCTGCGCGTCGTCCTGCTGCTCAGCGTGCCCATCGCCGCCTGGATGCACTGGCTGACCATGCCGCAGCTCTACCTCGTCGCGGCCGCGGTCGGGGCCGCCAGCCTGATGTTCGCCATCGCCGACCACGCCTACCTGCCGGGCCTGATCGGCCGTGAGCAGCTGATGGACGGCAACGCCAAGCTGGGCGTCACCGAATCGGTCGCCGAGATCGGCGGCCCTGCTCTGGCCGGCCTGCTGTTCCGATGGCTGACGGCGCCGGTCGCCCTGGCCGTCAACGCCGTCACCTACCTGGTCTCGGCGGTCTTCCTGTGGACCATCCGCACCCCCGAACCGCCGCCCGAGCCGGTCGACAAGGCCGAGCATCCCTTCTCCGACCTGATGTTCGGGGTGCGGGCCATCTTCGGCCAGCCGCTGGTCCGCCCGCTGCTGCTGCTGACCATCGCCCAGACTCTGTTCAGCAGCTTCTTCGCCGGCCTCTACCTGCTGTTCGCGATCCGGACGCTGGGACTGTCGACCAGCCTGCTCGGCCTGGTCATCGCCGTCGGCGGCGTCGGGGCCCTGGCAGGGGCGTTGATCGCGCCGCTGGCCGTGCGGTGGCTGGGCCTTGGCCCGGCGATCATCGGGCTTGGCCTGTTGGCCGCCGCCTCGGCGGTGGTCATCCCGCTGGCCCCGGCGACGGTGGCGGGCGGGGCGGCCTTCCTGATCATCGGCCAGATCCTCGGGGACTCCCTGGCGGTGGCGGCGATGATCCCGGCCGGGACCCTGCGCCAGTCGGTCTTCTCCCAGGCCAGGCTGGGCCGCACCGGGGCGGTATTCCACGTTGCGCGCGGGGCAATGAGCGTCATCGGGGCGTTGGTCGGCGGCGGGCTCGCTCAGACGCTCGGCATCCGCGAGGCCATGTGGGTGGCGGTGACCGGGATGGTGCTGGCCGGCCTGATCCCGATCTTCTCGCCGTTGCGGACCTTGAAGAAGCCGCCGGACTAGTCGCCTTGCGCGCCCGGGCGCCAGTCGAACAGTTCCTGCAGCAGCCGCACCTTCTGTCCACGCTCCCCCGTCAAGGTCGGGTCACGGGCGAGGATCAGCCGGGCGTCGTCGGCGGCCACAGCGATCAGTTCGCGGTGCGCCGCCGGGTCGGCCAGGCGATAGGCCGGGAAACCGCTCTGCTTGAGGCCGAGCGGATCGCCGCCGCCGCGCAGTTCGAGGTCCTTCTCGGCGATCTCGAAGCCGTCGTCGGTCTTGCGCAGGATGTCGAGCCGCTGTTCGGCGATGTCGCCCAGCGGCGGGTCGTAGATCAGCAGGCAGGCGCTTTCCCGCCGCCCCCGGCCGACCCGGCCGCGCAGCTGGTGCAGCTGGGCAAGGCCGAAGCGGTCGGCGTGTTCGATGACCATGATGGTGGCGTTGGGCACATTGACCCCGACCTCGACCACCGTGGTGGCCACCAGCACCGGCAGTCGGCCCTCGGCGAAGGCGGCCATCACCTCGTCCTTCTCGGCGCCGCTCATCTGGCCGTGCACGAGGCCGACCTGCGAACCCATGGTCAGGCGCAGTTCGGCGGCGCGCGTCTCGGCGGCCATGACATCGAGTTCGTCCGACTCGGCGACCAGCGGGCAGATCCAGAAGGCCTGCGCCCCTTCGGCCACGGCCTTCTTCAGCCGGTCGATGACCTGCGGCAGGCGCGGGGAGGGGACCGCCGCCGTGGCCACCGGCGTGCGGCCGGGCGGCTTCTCGTCGATTCGGCTGACGTCGAGGTCGCCGAAGACCGTCAGTTCCAGCGTGCGCGGGATCGGCGTCGCCGACATGGCCAGCAGGTGGACCCCGTCGCCCTTGTCGGTCAACCGCTTGCGCTCGTTGACGCCGAAGCGGTGCTGTTCGTCGATGACGGCCAGGCTCAGGCCCCTGAACTTCACCTCGTCCTGGAACAGGGCATGGGTGCCGACGGCGACGCCGGCCGTGCCGTCCATCAGGGCCATCAGCTTTTCGGCCCGCACGCCGCCCTTGTCGCGGCCGGTGAGCAGCACGACCCGCACCCCCTGCGCCTCCAGCATCGGGGCAATGGTCTCGAAATGCTGGCGCGCGAGGATTTCAGTCGGGGCCATCAGCGCTGCCTGCCGCCCGGCGTCGAGGACGTCGGCGATGGCCAGGGTGCAGACCACCGTCTTGCCCGAGCCGACGTCGCCCTGCAGCAGCCGGCTCATCCGCTCGCCGGCCTGCAGATCGCCGCGGATTTCGGAGAGGGCGCGGATCTGCGCCCCGGTCAGCTTCCAGGGTAGCGCCGCTTCCAGCCGGTCGGCCATCGGGCCGGCCAGGATGGCCGGGGCCGCCTCGGCCTTCCGCGCCGCCTTGCGTTGGGCCAGCGCCAGTTGGTGGGCCAGCAGTTCGTCGAAGGCCAGCCGCCGGCGGGCCGGGCCGAGCAGGGCGATGTCGGCGTCGTCGCGCGGATTGTGCAGATGCTCCAGCGCCTCGCGCCAGCCCGGCCACCGCTCGCGGGCCAGCCAGGCCGGGTCCTGCCACTCGGCCAGGTCCGGAGCCCGCTCCAGCGCCTCATGCGCCAGCTTGCGCACCGTGCGGGCCGGCAGGCCGGCGGTGGCGGGGTAGATGGCCTCCAGTTCCGGCACCTCGTCGGCGCGGGCGATGTCGACGAAGTAGTCGGGGTGGACGATGTTCCAGCTGTCGTTGAAACGCTCGACCTTGCCGCTGACGATGCGCTTGGCGCCGACCGGATGCTGCCGCTCCAGATGCGGCCCGTGGCCCTTGAAGAAGGTGATGGTGACAAAACCGCTCTCGCCATCGACCACCCGGATGCGCCAGGGCTGGTTGGCGGCGCGGGGCCGTTGGTGATCGTTGACCACCACCGACAGGGTGGCGACCTCGCCATCGACCAGGCTGAGGAAACTCGAGGGTTTGCGATGGACCAGACTGTGGGGCTTCAGGAACAGCACGTCGCGCACAAGCGGCCCGGCCAGCTTCTCGACCAGCGGCGCGACTTTGGGCCCGACCCCCTTGAGGGTCGAGATCGGGGCGAACAGCGGGAAGAGAATCTCCGGGCGCATGGCGGAACGATATCAGAACCTGCGAAAGGGCCCGATGCGTTTGAGGAAGTCCTCGTGCGTGCCGAAACCCTGGTGGTCGCCGATCTGCGGCTCCAGCGAGGCCGCCTCCAGCAACCAGCGCTGGGCCGAGCCGTAGCGCTCATGCCGCCGCCAGCGGGCGGTGTCCTCGATCATGGAGCGTAGGACCAGCGCCGCCGCCAGCGGGTGGCGGGCCTCCAGCAGCCGCGCCGCCGGTTCCAGCAGGTCGACCGCGTCGCCCTTCAGGTCGCTCGTCCGCGTCAGCACCAGCCGCGCCGCCTCGGCCGGATTCGGCCACTCGACAAAGAAGCGCAACGCCATGGCGACGTTGGGATAGGCCCGTGCATAGGCCATGGCCTTGTCCTCGGCCTCGACGTCGTCGAAGTCGCCCAGCCGCTTGAGGTGGGCGCGCAGGAGATCGGCGTCCAGCCGCGCCTCGAATCCGGCCCAGCGCAGCTCCTGCGCCTCGGCCTCGCGCCCGTCGGCCTCCAGGGCGGCCAGCCAGCCGCGCTCCCAGTCGGCCGTGCTGCGCGTGCGCGGTCCGGCGGTCGGCCGCGAGCGCTCCAGCGCCGCGAAGGCCTCCGCCGTCCGCCCGGCGGCGAGCAGGCGTGAGGCGACATGGGCCCCCACCAGCGGTTCCTGCAGTTCCTTGGGCGTCCAGGTCTCGATGAAGCCTTCGACGTCGCCCTGGGCGTCGGCGATCTGCTGCACGGCGCGGCGCAAGGTCAGGCTGGTGCGGGCCCGGCGGTTGATGGCGCCGTTCAGCTTCTCGCGCAGCGACCACATGGCCGCGTCGTCCAGCGCCGGCAGTACGGCCGAGACAATGCCGCTCATCAGCCCCTCGGTGTCGGCGGCCAGCATCTCGAACACCCGATCAGCCAGGCCGGCCGGCTGCGCCTTGGCCGCCACGGCCAGCGGCCCCAGGTCCTGCACGGCGGTGACGAAGACGGCGGCCACCTCGCCCTTGCTGTCGTCGATCCGGTCCATCACCGGATCGGCCAGGGCCAGCAGCCGCCACAAGAGCTCCAGCGCCACGAACGGGTTGAGCTCCGCCATCGGCCCGCCGATGGCGGCCCGGAGTTGCTTCAGTTCGCGCACAAACTCGGCGTAGCGCCGCCAGGTGATCCGCGTCCGCTTCTCGGCGATCGAGGCCAGCCGCTTGTCGATCTCGCTGGCCAGATCCTCGGGCCCCGCCTCGCCGGCCAGTTCCAGCCGCAGCCGCCGCTTGATCGCCGCCTGGCCCTCGGTGATCTCCATCATCAGCGCGGCCAGCCGCTCGGCCCCCAACCGCTCGAGGTTGGCGAGGTTGAGGGTCTTCTTCGATCCGGTGCGTTTGACGGGCGCCTTCATGCTGTTGTGGATACCTTGCGTCGGCGGCGCGTTGGAAGCGCGTCGTGAAGCTTGCCACCTTCAATATCAACGGCATCAACACCCGGCTGGACAACCTGATCCAGTGGCTGGACGAGGCGCGGCCCGATGTCGCCTGCCTGCAGGAGATCAAGGTCACCGATGACCGCTTCCCGTTCGAGCGGTTGGAAAAGGCCGGTTACGGCGCGGTGGTGCGCGGCCAGAAGACCTGGCATGGCGTCGCCATCCTGGCGCGCGGGTCACAGCCGGTGGTCACCCGCCGCCAGCTTCCGGGCGATCCTTCGGACATCGAGGCCCGCTACATCGAGGCGGCGGTCGATGGCGTCCTGGTCGGCTGCCTCTATCTGCCGAACGGCAATCCCTGGCCGGGCCCGAGGTTCATCTACAAGCAGGCCTGGTTCGCCCGCTTCAACGCCCACGCCCGATCCCTGTTGGACAGCGGCCATCCGGTCGCCCTGCTCGGCGACTACAACGTCGTCCCGACCGACGGCGACATCTACAACCCGGCCAGCTGGCGCAAGAACGCCCTGCTGCAGCCGGAGCCGCGGGCGTCGTACGCGCAGTTGCTGGAGCAGGGCTGGACCGACGCCCTGGACGCCCTCTACCCCGGCAACCCGCAGTGGACCTTCTGGACCAACCTTCGAAACCGCTGGGCCAACGACAAGGGCATGCGCATCGATCACCTGTTGCTCAGTCCCGACCTAGCGGGGCGGCTGGAGGCGGGCGGCGTCGATCGCGAGGTCCGGGGGCGGCTTGACGCCAGCGACCACGCGCCGGTTTGGGTAGGGTTGAAGGACGACTGAGGAAACCCCGCCACGCCGTCCGGCGCTAGCGCCGGATAATCCGGATGACGGAATGGAGTGTTCGCTCGTTGGCTTATCCGGTCTCAGCCGGATTCACCCTTCTCGACCTCGTTTTGCCAGAACTTCTCGATCCTGCGCATCGACAGGGTCGTCACCGACTTCCGGGCCACTTCCGGATCGCAGATCACCTTCAGCATCGAGTCGCCGACCGTTCCGGGCCGGGGCTGCTCCCATGAGCTTTCCACCTTTGTCGGCGTCGGCTTGCCGGGCACCAGCAGGGCGGTAGATTTCAACTGCCGAGCGGGGCAGTAGACCGCGATCTGCGTCGCGGGTTCGAAATCGGTGGCGCCGACGTTTTTCATGTGGATCACCGCCCAATTCCGGCCGTCGTCGGCGCGGTGGACGTCGGAAACCACGACGAGCCCCTTCGTCCCGGCCTGAACGATATAGCGTTCGGGCTCCGGCGCTCCGCACGCGGTCAGGCCAAGAGCGACAATCGCGACAGCAAGCAATCTCATGGGACTCTCCCGTTTCAGAGACCATCGCTCACCGGACCTTGTGGCTCGGTTAAGCGGCGTGGTTACAGGTTTCCCTCTGGCCCCCGTCAGCGGCGCGCCCTATATCCCGCCGCTCTGTATGGATGACGCACGACTGAAACGCCTGAGGATGCGCGCCTGGCGGCGTGGTTTCCGGGAAATGGACCTCATTCTGGGGCCGTTTGCGGATCAGCACGCCCAAAATCTGGACGAAGACGAGTTGGCCGCCTTCGAGGCGCTGCTCTCGGCCGACGACCAGGATGTCTACGGCTGGATCATCGGCCGGGAACCTCCGCCGGCGCAGCACGATACCGCCCTCATGAAGAAGCTGCAGGCCTTCGACCCCAGCCAGGACATCATCCGTGGCGCGTGACGGGGACCTGAAAACCATCGCCAGGGCCGAAGGCCGCCTGGAGCTGACCTCGGCGCCGGAGGGCTTCGACGCCCTGGTTATGGCCGACCTGCTGCGCACCCGGGGCGGACCGGCGCTGTTCGTCGCCCGCGACGGGGCCCGGGCCGAGGCCTTCATCGGAGCCATGGGTTTCTTCGCCCCCGAGATCGAGGTCGTGCAGTTCCCCAGCTGGGACTGCCTGCCCTACGACCGAGTCGGCCCGGCTCCCGCCGTCGCCGCCCAGCGCATGGCGACGCTGTCGCGCCTCGCGGAAGGCTTGGA
Organism: Caulobacter sp.; assembly: GCA_028291265.1. Lineage (GTDB taxonomy): Bacteria > Pseudomonadota > Alphaproteobacteria > Caulobacterales > Caulobacteraceae > Caulobacter. The sequence goes on from JAQGIK010000105.1 coordinate 20,553, forward strand.
CGCCAAGAAGCCGCTGCTGCTGGTCGCCGCCATGGCCGGGGCCATGCAACGCGTGCCGCCGCGCCAGGCCGTCACCGAGGCCAGCTATTCGACCCTGCCTGGCGCGATGGTGAAGATCGAGGATCTCGAGCGCTACTTCGCCGTCAACGGCTACCACCGCGCCTCCACCGTCTCCGAGCGCGGCGAGTTCGCCATCCGGGGCGGGGTCATCGACGTCTTCCCCCCGAACGGCGAGGAGCCGGTGCGCCTCGACCTGTTCGGCGACCAGCTGGAATCGATCCGCGCCTTCGATCCCGAGACCCAGCGCTCGACCAGACAGCTGCACGACATCCGCCTGCTGCCGGTCAGCGAGGCCCTGCTCGACAAGGAAGCCGTGGCCCGCTTCCGCAAGGGCTACGTCGGCGAATTCGGGGCGCCCGGCGAGGACGCCCTCTATGCGGCGGTCAGCGACGGCGGCCGCCGGGCCGGCATGGAGCACTGGCTGCCGCTGTTCTATCCGCGGCTGGAGACCCTGTTCGACTACCTGCCGGACGACGCCCTGGTCGCCTTCGACCATCAGGCCCTGGAGGCCCGCGAAGAACGGCTGGCGGTGATCAACGACGCCTACGAAAGCCGCGCCGACGCCCTGCGCAAGGACAGCTACCGGCCCCTGAAGCCCGACGCCCTCTATCTGACAGCCAGGGAATTCGACGGCCTGATGAGCCTGCGCCCCACCCGCTGGTTCACCCCCTTCCAGCGCGAGGGCGCCGCCGTCGTCGACATGGGCGCACGGCTCGGCCGCACCTTCGCCGCCGAACGCCAGCAGGACAGCGTCAACCTGTTCGAGGCCACCGCCGCCCACGCCAAGGCCCTGTCGGAAGCCGGCAAGCGGGTGCTGTTCGCCAGCTGGTCGGAGGGCAGTTCAGAACGCCTCGGGACCATGCTGGCCGACCACGGTATGAAGAAGCTGCCCGTCGCCCGCTACTGGCAGGCGGCCAAGGCCAACGATCCGAAGACCCCGCAGCGCGTGGTCCTGCCGCTGGAGCACGGCTTCGAGACCGACAACCTCGCCGTCATCTCCGAGACCGACATTCTCGGCGACCGCCTGGCCCGGCCGCGCAAGAAGCGCCGCGCCGCCAACTTCCTGGCCGAGGCCAGCGCCCTGACGCCGGGCGACCTGGTGGTCCACATCGACCACGGCATCGGCCGCTACGAGGGCCTCAAGACCCTCGAGGTGCAGGAGGCGCCGCACGACTGCCTGGAACTGCAGTACGGCGGCGAGGCCAAGCTCTATCTGCCGGTCGAGAACATCGACCTGCTGACCCGCTACGGCGCCGAGGGCGACGGGGTTCAGCTCGACAAGCTGGGCGGCGCCGCCTGGCAGTCGCGCAAGTCGAAGGCCAAGGAACGGCTGCGGGTCATGGCCGAGGGCCTGATCGCCATCGCCGCCGCCCGCGCCACCAAGCATGTCGACGAGATCGACCCGCCGCACGGCGTCTTCGACGAATTCTGCGCCCGCTTCCCCTACGAGGAGACCGAGGACCAGCTCAACGCCATCGGTGACGTGCTGACCGATCTTTCCTCGGGCAAGCCGATGGACCGGCTGATCTGCGGCGACGTCGGTTTCGGCAAGACCGAGGTGGCCCTGCGCGCCGCCTTCGTCATGGCCATGAGCGGCCGGCAGGTGGCCGTGGTCTGCCCGACCACCCTCTTGGCCCGCCAGCACTACAAGACCTTCACCGAGCGCTTCCAGGGCTGGCCGGTGAAGATCCGCCGGCTGTCGAGGATGGTCTCCGCCACCGAGGCGGCCGAGACCCGCGAGGGACTGGCCAAGGGCGAGTACGAGATCGTCATCGGCACCCATGCGGTGCTGTCGAAGCTGGTCAGCTTCCGCGACCTCGGCCTCGTCATCGTCGACGAGGAGCAGCACTTCGGGGTCAAGCACAAGGAGAAGCTCAAGGAGCTTCGCGCCGAAGTGCACATGCTGACCCTGACCGCGACGCCGATCCCGCGCACCCTGCAGATGGCGCTGAGCGGCATCCGCGAGATGTCGATCATCGCCACGCCTCCCGTCGACCGCCTGGCCGTGCGCACCTACGTCATGCCCTGGGACGAGGTCTCCCTGCGCGAGGCGCTGCTTCGCGAGAAGTACCGCGGCGGCCAGAGCTACTTCGTCACCCCGCGCATCAAGGACCTGCCCGACCTGGAGAAGTTCCTCCGCGTCTCGGTGCCCGAGGTGAAGGTCGGGGTCGGCCATGGCCAGATGGCCCCGACCCAGCTGGAGGAGGTGATGACCGCCTTCTACGACGGCCAGTACGACGTGCTGCTGTCGACGACGATCGTCGAGAGTGGGCTCGATATCCCCTCGGCCAACACCATGATCATCCACCGGGCCGACATGTTCGGCCTCAGCCAGCTCTACCAGTTGCGCGGCCGGGTGGGCCGGTCGAAGGCCCGCGCCTACGCCTACATGACGACGCCGGTCGAGAAGCAGCTGACCCTGTCGGCCGAGAAGCGCCTGCAGGTCCTGCAGAGCCTCGACAGCCTCGGGGCCGGCTTCCAGCTGGCCAGCCACGACCTCGACATCCGGGGCGGGGGCAACCTGCTGGGCGACGAGCAGAGCGGCCACATCCGCGAGGTCGGTGTCGAGCTGTACCAGCAGATGCTGGAAGAGGCGGTGGCGGCATTGAAGGAGCGGGCCGGGGAAGACACCCTGTCGGATCGCGGCTGGTCGCCGGCCATCAACACCGGCGCCGCCGTGTTGATCCCGGAAGAGTATGTGCCGGACCTCAACGTCCGCCTGTCGCTGTACCGCCGCCTGTCCGACGCAGAGAAGTCGGCCGACCGCGAAGCCCTGGCCGCCGAACTGATCGACCGCTTCGGGCCCCTGCCGCCCGAGACCGACAGCCTGCTGAAGGTCGTCGCCATCAAGGGCCTGTGCCGCGAGGCCAACGTCAGCAAGATCGACGTCGGCCCCAAGGGCGCCGTCATCCAGTTCCGGGGCGACTACTTCGAGAACCCCGGCGCCCTGGTCGGCCACATCGCCAAGAACGCGGCGGTCTGGAAGCTGCGGCCCGACCAGAAGATCGTCGTCAAGGGCGAGTGGGACACCTCGGCCCAGCGGCTCGACGCGGCCGAGAAGGTGCTGAGCGTGCTGGCGCGGCTGGCCAGGGCGGCGTGATCCAGGCGGCGGCCAAAGGTCCGTCGTGAAATTGTCGGCGGGGCGCCCTATGAGAGCGATCCGCTCCTTCGTTCAGGAATCGCCATGACGTTTCGACGCTGCGCCGGCGCCCTCGCCGGGCTCGCCCTCCTCGCCGCCGCCGGCTTCGTTCACGCCGCTGAGCCCAAGCCCGTTCCCAAACTGGTGGTGGTGGTCAGCGTCGATCAGTTCAGCGCCAACCTCTTCAGCCAGTACCGCAGCCGCTTCACCGGCGGCCTGCATGTCATCGCCGAGCAGGGCCTGACCTACGCCAACGGCTGGCAGAGCCACATGGGCACCGAGACCTGTCCCGGCCACTCGACCATCCTGACCGGCAAACACCCCAACAAGACCGGCATTCCAGCCAACGACTGGGTCGATCCGGTCACCGGCAAGGAGGTCTACTGCTTCACCAACACCGCCAACGTGCTGGCCGACCCGCTGGGTGGCGGCAACGGCCCGGTCGGGCCCGACAACATGGTCGCCACCACGCTCGGTGACTGGTTGAAGGCGGCCTCGCCCGCCAGCCGCGTGTTCGGGGTCTCCGGCAAGGACCGCGGGGCCATCGCCATGGCCGGCCACCATGCCGACGGCGTCTACTGGTGGCGCGAGGGTTTCGGCTTCACCACCTTCGTCGAGCCGGGCCAGACGGCCGTCGATCGCCTGGCCCCGGTCGCCGCCCTCAATGCCGAGCTCAAGGCCCGCTTCGCGGCCCAGCCGCCCGGCTGGGCCTACGCCCAGGAGGCCTGCCGCAAGCTGGAGGGCGACTATGTCATCGCCGGCGAGGCCTGGCACACCACCGTGCCGCCCCGGCGGTTCGCCTTCGACACCTCGCCGCTGCTCGACGAGGTGACCGTCGAGGCTGCCCTGCGCCTGCTGGCCGACCAGAAGCTCGGCGCCGGACCGGCCACCGACTTGTTGGCCATCAGCCTGTCGGGCACCGACCGTATCGGCCACAGCTTCGGCACCCAGGGGCCGGAGATGTGCGAGCAGATGTACCGCCTGGACACCGCCCTCGGGACCCTGACCAGGGCCCTGGAATCCGTGCCCGGCGGCGCGGTGCTGGTGTTGACCGCCGACCACGGCGGCTCCGACTTCCCCGAACGCCTGGCCCAGCGCGGCTATCCGCAGGCGCGACGGGTCGATTTCAAGATCATCGAGCGGCTGAATGCCGGCCTGAAGGCGCGTTTCAAGCTGGAGGTCGATCCGGTGGCCTACGACGGCAGCGGCCTGATGATCGTCGGCAAGGGCAAGGTGCGGCTGCCGCAGCCGCTGCGCGGCAAGATCGCCAAGGCGGCCGTCGAGATGCTGGCCTCCGAGCCCGACGTCGAGGCGGCCTTCCTGCTCGACGATCTGCTGAAGACGCCCGCCCCGCCTGCGGGCACGCCGCCCGAGCTGTTCACCCTCCAGCAGCGGGCCGCGCTCAGCGCCGTCGCCGGCCGCTCGCCCGACGTGGCGGTGATCCTCAAGTGGGGCGTCTTCCCGCTGCGGGCCAAGGTCGGCGGGGCGATCAGCACCCACGGCAGCGCCTGGGACTACGATCGCCGGGTGCCGATCCTGATGTGGTGGCCGGGCGCCAGCGGCCAGGAGCGGATGCTGTCCGTCGACACCACCGACATCGCCCCGACCCTGGCCCATCTGATCGGCGTCACGGCGCCGGCCGACATCGACGGCCGTTGCCTCGACCTGGGCGGCTTCGCCGTGGCGGCCTGTCCCGCCCCGGCCCCGGCCGCCGCGGCTCCCGAACCCCAGAAGCCCGGCTTCCGCTGGCCCTGGGAGAAGAACTAGCCGCGCAGCATCCGAGCGACGCGGGGCGCGAAGTAGGTGATGATCCCGGCGCAGCCGGCGCGCTTGAAGGCGCCCAGGCTCTCCAGGATGGCCCGCTCCTCGTCGATCCAGCCGTTCTGGGCGGCGGCCATGATCATCGCGTACTCGCCGCTGACCTGGAAGGCGAAGGTCGGCATGGCGAATTCGTCAACCAGCCGCCGGGCGATGTCGAGGTAGGGCATGCCCGGCTTGACCATCACCATGTCGGCGCCCTCGGCGATGTCGAGGGCCACCTCGCGGATGGCCTCTTCCGAGTTGGCCGGGTCCATCTGGTAGGTCTTCTTGTCGCCGGGGTTGGCCACATCGCCGCCGCCAAGCTTCCCCGAGCCGATGGCGTCGCGGTAGGGGCCGTAGAAGGCCGAGGCGTACTTGGCCGCATAGGACATGATCATCACGTCCTGCAGGCCCTCGGCCTCCAGCGCCGCGCGGATGGCCCCGACCCGGCCGTCCATCATGTCGGAGGGGGCGAGGATATCGCAGCCGGCCCGGGCCTGGACCAGCGCCTGCTCGACCAGCCGTTCGATGGTGGCGTCGTTGACGATCCGGCCGTCCTTGAGGACGCCGTCATGGCCGTGGGTGGTGAAGGGGTCGAGCGCCACGTCGCACATGACGCCGACCTCGGGGGCGGCGGCCTTCATGGCCTTGATGGCCCGGCAGATGACGCCGGTCTCCTCGGCCGCCAGACTACCTTCGGCGTCCTTCCGGGCTCCGTCGATGTGCGGGAAGATGGCGATGCAGGGAATGCCGAGGTCGCGGGCCTCGACGGCCGCCTTGGCGGCTTCCTCGACGCTGAGGCGTTCGACGCCCGGCATGCTGGCGACCGGAATGCGGCCTTCGCCCTCATGCACCACCATCGACCAGATCAGGTCGGCCGGCTGCAGCGAGGTTTCGCGCACCATGCGGCGCGTCCAGTCGGCCTGGCGCAGGCGGCGCAGGCGGGTGGCGGGATAGGCGGCGAGGGGCGGGACGGTCATGCTGGCGGTGTCGCGCAACCGGGGCGGCTAGGCAAGTGTGCCGATCCGCAGGGGCTTCATGCCGCCTCGGCCGGCCGGGGCGCCGTCGCCAGGCGGATGAAGCCGATCGCCGGCGCGGCCAGCGACCAAAGGGTCATCAGGGCCAGGGTGACGCCGGAGGCGATGAACAGGCCGATGACCTGGCCGTTGAGGTCGAGATCCTCGACCTGCACATCGCCGTGGATGTCGCCGTTGCGCCAGACATCGCCCGTCACGTCGAGGATGGCCCACAGCCCGCAGATCCCGGCCACCAGGCCCAGCAGGAAGCCGATCCAGAAGATCTGGATCTGAAACCGGTAGTGCTCGCGAAGCTGTGGCCCGGCCGATCCCCGCTGGCTGTAGGCCATGATCACGGCGACGATGCCGGGCACCCCGGCGAAGAAGATGGCGCTGAACAGCAGGGCGTAGCCGATCATCCCCATCACCCGCTCGCTTTCGAACCGGCGGGCATCGACGTCCGTTACGGTCATGCGGATCTCCCGTCAGGCAGCGATTGACAGCTTGGCCTCTCGGCGTCAGGTCAGCAAGCCCACGGCGATGCGGCAACACTTCGCCCACGATCAGGACTTGGAAGCATGGATTTCTCCCTCACCGACGATCAGCGCGCCATCCAGGAGATGGCCCAGGCCTTCGCAAGGGATGAACTCGCCCCCAACGCGGCCAAATGGGACGAGGAAAGCCACTTCCCGGTCGATGTCCTGCGTCAGGCGGCCGGCCTCGGCTTCGCCGGCGTTTATGTGCAGGAAGACGTCGGCGGTTCGGGCCTGAGCCGCCTCGACGCCAGCCTGATCTTCGAGGCCCTGTCCTACGGCTGCGTGCCGACCGCCGCCTATCTGACCATCCACAACATGGCCTCGTGGATGATCGACCGCTTCGCCGGCGATGAGCTGCGTCACAAATACCTGCCGCGCCTGACCACCATGGAGCTGATCGCCAGCTACTGCCTGACCGAGCCCGGCAGCGGCTCGGACGCCGCCTCGATGCGCACCACCGCCCGGCTCGACGGCGACCACTACGTCCTCAACGGCTCCAAGGCCTTCATCTCCGGGGCCGGCGTCTCCGACATCTACGTCGTCATGGCCCGCAGCGGCGGCGATGGCCCCAAGGGCGTCTCCACCTTCGTCGTCGAGAAGGGCATGGAGGGCCTGTCCTTCGGCGCCAACGAAAAGAAGATGGGCTGGAAGTCGCAGCCGACCGCCCAGGTCAACTTCGACAACGTCCGGGTGCCGGTCGAAAACCGCGTCGGCGGCGAGGGCGAGGGCTTCCGCTTCGCCATGATGGGCCTCGACGGTGGCCGCCTGAACATCGCCAGCTGCTCGCTCGGCGGCGCCGCCTTCGCGCTGGACACGGCCAAGGCCTACATGGAACAGCGCAACCAGTTCGGCAAACCGCTGAAGGACTTCCAGGCCCTGCAGTTCAAGATCGCCGACATGGCCACCGAACTGCAGGCCTCCCAGCTGATGGTGCGCAACGCCGCCAGCGCCCTCGACAAGCGTGACCCCCACGCCACCAAGCTTTGCGCCATGGCCAAGCGTTTCGCCACCGACGCCTGCTTCGATGTGGCCAACAACGCCCTGCAACTGCACGGCGGCTACGGCTACCTCTCCGACTACCCGATGGAACGCATCGTCCGCGACCTGCGCGTCCACCAGATCCTCGAAGGCACCAACGAGATCATGCGGGTGATCATCGGCCGCGAGATGTTCCGGCAGTAAGGTTTCCATGCTATTCTGACCAGACTGGTCAGAATTTTGGAGGCCCGCGATGCGCGAAGTTGGCATTCTCGAAGCCAAGACGAACCTTTCGGCCCTCGTCGAGGCGGTTGATCGCGATGGTGAGGAAATTCTCATCACCAAGCACGGCAAGCCTGTCGCCCAGTTGAGCAAACCACGGGCGACGGCGCGGCCTCGAAAGCTGTCTGGGCCTGAACTGGCCGAGAAGTTTCGGCAGCTTCGGGAGAGGATCGCCCGAGACAACCCCGAAAGCCTCAACCTCACGTGGGAGGAGCTTAAGGAAGACATGCGTCGATGACCCTGGTCGTCGTCGATGCGTCCGCTGCGCTGGCTTGGGCGCTGCCATCTCAATCGACGGCAGCTTCGGTTGCGTTCATCAGCCAAGCAGAACGCTACGAGTTTATCGCTCCCGCCATCTTCCATTTCGAGGTCTTCAACGTCCTGGTCAAACACCGCCGCCGGGGACTTATCGACGATGGGGCCTACCGCTCTGCGTCGGAAATCCTGGGGGAGGTGAATATCGATCTGGAAGCGCCGCTCCTGCCGGTGGCGGTGGAGCAGTTGGCGGCCTATGCCCAGGTTATCGGCCTGGGGCTCTTCGATGCGGGCTACTTGAAACTTGCCCTGGAACTGGATGCGACTCTCGCGAGCCGCGACAAGGCCCTTCTGGGCGCGGCAGTGACCTGGGGCGTTACGGTGCACGACCTTCGCGACCCCGGCGAAATTGAGTAGGAATTGGAATGACCTCCCCCGCTGAAGACCCCGAAGTCCTCACCCGCGTCGAAGGCGGCGTCGGCCGCGTCACCCTCAACCGGCCAAAAGCGCTGCATGCCCTGACCACCAACATGTGCCGGCTGATCACCGACGCGCTGCTGGCCTGGCGGGGCGACGACGCCGTCCAGTGCGTCCTCATCGACCACAGCGGCGAGCGGGGCTTCTGCGCCGGCGGCGACATCCGCATGCTGGCCGAAAGCGGGGCAGGAGACGGCAAGGACGCCCGCGAATTCTTCCACACCGAGTACCGGCTGAACCACCTGCTGTTCGTCTATCCCAAGCCTGTCGTCGCCATCATGGACGGCGTGACCATGGGTGGCGGCGTCGGCCTGTCGATGCCGGCCGCCGTCCGCATCGCCACCGAGCGGACGACCTTCGCCATGCCCGAGACCGGCATCGGGCTATTCCCCGACGTCGGTGGCGGCTGGTTCCTGCCGCGCCTGCCCGGCAAGGCGGGGCTGTGGCTGGCCCTGACCGGCGCGCGGATCAAGGGCGCCGACTGCGTGCGTCTAGGCATCGCCACCCACTATATGCCCAGCGAACACGTCGAAGGCTTCAAGACCGCGCTGGCCGAGCATCCGGACACCGTCGCTGGCGCCCTCGCCCACTTCGTCCGTGACGGCGGCCCGGCGCCGGTCGAGCCGCATCTGGACGATATCGACAGGTTCTTCGGTCGCCCGACGGTCGAGGCCATTCTCGAGGACCTCGAACGAGACACAGGCGAGTGGGCGCGGAGCACGCTGGTCACGCTCGGGACCAAGTCGCCGCAGACCCTGAAGGTCGCCTTCCGCCAGCTGGCGCACGGCGCCCTGCTCGACGACTTCGCCGACAACATGGTCATGGAGTACCGCATCGGGGCCCGTGTCGTTCAGCGGCCCGACTTCCTGGAGGGGGTTCGCGCCGTCATCGTCGACAAGGACAACACCCCGCGCTGGACGCCTGCGACCGTCGAGGCGGTCGGCGACGACCTGCTCGACGAGATTTTCGCGCCGCTTCCCGCGAATGAGGAATGGACTCCGCTGACGTAGGTCAAACTTTGGCCTAGAGAGTTCCGCAGGTCGGGGGACCGAACGAGATAAAACGTCCAGGAGAGACGAATGACGCCCCGCGTGAGTTGGCTGGCCCTGGCCGCCGTCCTGACCCTGACCGCCTGCGCCACCACCCCGCCGCCGCCTCCGCCGCCGGTGGAAGCCGGCGCCGCGCTGCCGGCCTGGCTGGACGCCGCCCTGACCGACCCGAACCGGCCGGCCGCCGACATGGCCCGCGACGCCAACCGCCACCCGGGCGAGACCGTCCTGTTTTCCGGCATCAAGCCCGGCATGAAGGTCGCCGACCTGATTCCCGGCGGCGGCTACTTCACCCGCATCTTCTCAAAGGCCGTCGGCCCGCGCGGCCGGGTCTACGCCTATGTGCCCGACGAGCTGTCCAAGCTGGCCAAGCGCGAGCCGGCCGTGAACGCCATCTCCAGGGACCCGGCCTATTCGAACGTCCGCGTCCTCCTGAGCACCCTGCCGCTGTTCAGCACGCCGGAGCGGCTGGACGTCGTCTTCACGGCCCAGAACTACCACGACATGCACGCCGACTTCATGGGCCCGGTCGACGTCGCGGCGGTCAACCGCCAGATCTACCAGTCGCTGAAGCCGGGCGGCCTCTACATCGTCATCGACCACTCGGCCCAGCCGGGCAGCGGCATGGCCGCGGTCAACGGCTTCCACCGCATCGATCCGGCCATCGTGCGCCACGAGGTCGAGGCGGCCGGCTTCGTCTTCGACGGGCAGGGCCAGTTCCTGCGCGACCCGAAAGACAAGATGAATGTGAGCGTCTTCGACAAATCCATCCGGGGCGAGACCGACCAGTTCGTCTACCGCTTCCGGAAGCCTGGGAGGGCACGCCGTTGAACAAGAAACTGATCGCCGCCGTGGCGGGGGCGCTCGCCGCCCTAACCGTTATTGGGGCCTTCACCGGGGCCGTGGTCGCGGCCGACTACAGCGCCGCCCTGAACGATGCGGCCCGTCCGGCCGAGCAAAAGGCCCGTGACGCCGCCCGCAAGCCGGCCGAACTGCTGGCCATCGCCGAGGTGAAGCCCGGCGACAAGGTCGGCGACTTCATCATGGGTGGTGGCTACTTCACCCGCATCTTCGCCCCCGCCGTCGGCCCGGCCGGCAAGGTCTACGCCCTGCAGCCCAAGGAGTTCATCGACTTCCAGGCCACCTACGGCACGGACCAGGACAAGGTCGTCGCCGACTACAAGAACGTCGTCGCCCTGCGCCCCTCGCTCGGCGCTGTCGCCTTCCCCGAGCCGCTGGACGTCATCTTCACGGCCCAGAACTACCACGACATGCACCTCAGCATGGCCCCCGAGCCGCTCGCCGGCATGGTCGACAAGGCCCTGTTTGCGGCGCTCAAGCCGGGCGGCCTGCTGGTCGTCGTCGACCACTACGCCGCCGACGGATCGGGCACGCGGGACACCAACAGCCTGCACCGCATCGACATCGAGACGGTGAAGAAGGAAGTCCTGGCCGCCGGCTTCGTGCTGGAAAGCCAGAGCGACATCCTGCGCAACCCGGCCGACCCGCGCACCGCCACCGTCTTCGACGCCTCGATCCGCGGCAAGACCGACCAGTTCGTACTGAAGTTCCGCAAGCCCAAGTAGGCCTGCCTGTTT
>JAQGIK010000140.1 GCA_028291265.1 Caulobacter sp.
AGCAGGTAGCGGCGCGCGGCCTCGCCGGTCAGGGCCTCGATGCGGCGCACGCCGGCGGCGATGCCGGTCTCGGCGACGATCTTGAACAGGGCGATGTCGCCGGTGCGCGAGACGTGGGTGCCGCCGCAGAGTTCGACCGAATAGGGCTTGGTCTCGTCGGTCAGCGACTTGCCGAGGGTCAGCACGCGCACGCTGTCGCCGTACTTCTCGCCGAACAGGGCGATGGCGCCGGCCTCGATGGCCTCCTGCGGGCCCATCAGCTTGGTCTCGGCCGGGACGTTCTGGCGGATCACCGCGTTCACCTCGGCTTCGATGGCTTCCAGCTGGGCGGGGGTGAGCGGGCCGCCGTGGCTGAAGTCGAAGCGCATGCGGTCGCCGTCGACCATCTGGCCCTTCTGGGCGACGTGCGGACCCAGAACATGGGCCAGGGCGGCGTGCACCAGGTGGGCGGCGGAGTGGTTGGAACGGGTGGTCAGGCGCTTGGCCGGATCGACACTGGCGGTGACGGCGTCGCCGATCTTCAGCGCGCCTTCGGCTTCCACCTCGTGGACGAACAGCTCACCAGCCTGTTTGACGGTGTCTAGCACCTTGGCGAGGCCGTTCGGGCCCTGGATTTCGCCGACGTCGCCGGCCTGGCCGCCGCTCTCAGCATAGAAGGGAGTGCGGTCGAGGACGACGAGCACGCGCTCGCCGGCGCCGACGCTGTCGACCTCGGCGCCGTCCTTGACGATGGCTTTCACCACGCCGTTGGCCTCGGTGGTCTCGTAGCCGACGAACTCGGTCGAGCCGAGGCGGTCGCGCAGGGCGAACCATTCGGCGGCCTGGCCGGTCTGGCCCGAGCCCGACCAGTTGGCGCGGGCCATCTGGCGCTGGTTGTCCATCGCCTTATCGTAGGCGTCGGTGTCGACGGTCAGGCCCTTGCCGCGAATGGCGTCCTGGGTGAGGTCGAGCGGGAAGCCGTAGGTGTCGTAGAGTTTGAAGGCCACGTCGCCGTTGAGCACGCCGCCTTCGGACAGGCCGGCGGTGGCTTCGTCGAGCAGACCCAGGCCGCGGCCCAGGGTGGTGTGGAAGCGCTCTTCTTCCTGGCGCAGGGTGTCGATGATGGCCGGCTCGGCCCGGCGCAGCTCGCCATAGGCGCCGCCCATCTCGCCGACCAGGGTCGGGACCAGCCGGTGCATCAGCGGATCTTCGGCGCCCAGCAGGTGGGCGTGGCGCATGGCCCGGCGCATGATCCGGCGCAGGACGTAGCCCCTTCCTTCGTTCGAAGGAGTCACGCCGTCGGCGATCAGGAAGGCGCTGGTGCGCAGGTGGTCGGCGATGACCCGGTGGCTGGCGGCGCGGTCGCCCTCGGCCTTGATGCCGGTCAGGTCTTCGCTGGCGGTGATCAGGGTCTTGAAGAGATCGGTCTCGAAGTTGCTGTGCACGCCCTGCATGACGGTCGAGATGCGCTCCAGCCCCATGCCGGTGTCGATCGAGGGCTTGGGCAGGCTGGTTCGCGTGCCGTCGGCGAACTGCTCGAACTGCATGAAGACGAGATTCCAGATCTCGACGAAGCGGTCGCCGTCTTCCTCCGGCGAGCCGGGCGGGCCGCCCCAGACGGCGGGGCCGTGGTCGTAGAAGATTTCCGAGCAGGGGCCGCAGGGGCCGGTGTCGCCCATCGACCAGAAATTGTCGTTGGTGGCGATGCGGACGATGCGCTCGTCCGGCAGGCCGGCGATCTTGCGCCACAGGGCCGCCGCCTCGTCGTCGGTGTGATAGACGGTGACGGTCAGCTTGTCCTTGGGCAGGCCGAAGTCGCGGGTCAGCAGGGTCCAGGCGTGTTCGATCGCCTGTTCCTTGAAATAGTCGCCGAACGAGAAATTGCCGAGCATCTCGAAGAAGGTCAGGTGGCGGGCGGTGTAGCCGACGTTGTCGAGGTCGTTGTGCTTGCCGCCGGCGCGGACGCACTTCTGCGACGACGCCGCGCGCGGGCTGGCCGGGGTCTCGGCGCCGGTGAAGACGTTCTTGAACGGCACCATGCCGGCGTTGACGAACAGCAGCGTCGGATCGTTCTGCGGAACGAGCGGAGCCGACGGCGTGACGGTGTGACCGGTCTTGCCGAAGTAGTCGAGGAAGGTGGCGCGGATGTCGTTCAGGCTCTTCATGCGGCGTATCTAGTGTGCGGCGCGAGAGAACGGAACACAGATTTACGCTATTGCGGCGGCGGACCGCTCGACTGGCGCACCACAATGCTCGGCAAACGGTCTTCCGGGGCGGTGTCCGCCGTCTCCCTGCCCATCAGTTTCTCGGCCGCCATTTGGCCGATCCGCCGGGTCGGGGTGTGGACCGTGGTCAGCGGCGGCCAGACGCGGCTGGCGATCTGGAAGTCGTCGTAGCCGACGATGGAGACGTCGCCGGGCACCGACAGGCGCAGCTCGCGGGCCGCATGCAGGGCGCCGGCGGCCATCTCGTCGTTGCCGGCGAAGATGGCGGTGGGGCGGTTCGGCAGGCTCAGAAGCTGGCGGGCGCAGTCGCGGCCGGACTCGAAGGTGTAGGCGCCGACGGCGATGTGGTCGGCCGCCAGGGTCAGGCCGTGCTCGGCCAAGCCCTCTTCGAGGCCCGAGCGGCGTTCGTGGCTGGAGCGGAAGGTGCTGACGCCCGAGATGAAGCCGATGGATTTGTGGCCGAGTTCGGCCAGATGGCGGGCGGCGGCCAGGCCGCCAAGCCGGTCCTGGGTCTCGATCATGTGGCCGGGGGCGTCGAGGGCGACGGAGGCGACGCGGATGTAGGCGCAGTCGATCTCGCGAAGCATCTCGGCGATGCGCTCGTCCTCGGAGACCGACGGGGTGAGGACGACGCCGTACAGCTTCTGGCGCTCGATGAAGTTGCGGATGTCGTCGACCAGCGGCGGGCTGGCCCGGTCGCAGGGGTGGACGACGAGCTCGAAGCCGCTGCCGCGCATGGCGTCGAGCAGGCCCAGCTGCATGTTCACGACGTACTGCGGGTTGGGGTTGTCGTAGATCAGGCCGATCAGGAAGGAGCGGCGGAAGGCCAGGCCCCGGGCCTGGGGATCGGGGACATAGCCGGTCTGCTTGATGACCGCCTCGATGCGCTCGCGGGTCTCCTGCTGCACCGACGGGCTGTCGTTGATGACCCGGCTGACGGTCTTCTTGGAGACGCCGGCCAGCCGGGCGACGTCGTTGATCGTCGCCCGCTTGCGCGAGAAATCGGTGTCACCCTCCGGCGTCGGTTTGCGAGGCGGCATCTACACTCAGACCAGGTCGCCGTGCGCGGCGTCGAGCAGCAGCCAGGCGCGGCCGGCGTCCGACGACAAAAGGCTGGCGACCAGCAGGCCGCCGCGATCGCGCTCGGCCGCCTCGTCCAGCATGCCGGTGAAGCGGCGCAGGTAGCGTTCGGTCTGGCCGCGCAGGGCGGCGTCGGAGAACAGCCGGCGGACCAGCCGGCGGATGGCGGCCGGGGCCAGGCGGCGGACCACCTCGCGGGCGCCGCCGTAGTCGCGGGTCTGGACGGCGGCGGCCAGCTCGTCGATGCGGTTGCGGGGCAGCAGGGCGGTGGGGTCGATGCCCATGGCCTCGATCTCGCCGAGCAGGCGTTCGGCCAGGCCCTCGGCATCGCTCTCGTCGCCGTCGATGGTCGAGAGCAGGTCCTTCCAGCTCCAGCCGCCCTCCCCTTCCGGCGCCGGCTCGACGGGGGCGGGCCCACGGCCGCCGGCGGCTTCGAAGACGCTGCGGAATTCCTCGTCGGTGGCGGTCGGGGTCAGGCGCAGGCGGGGGCGCAGGCCGGCCTCGCGGCTGGCCGCTTCGCCGCTGATCTCGCGGCTGCGCAGGGAGGCCGGCGGTGGAGTCACCGGAGCGGCCGCGGCGGTCTGGCCGGCGGCCCCGGCGACGACGCCCATCAGCTTCACCGCGTCGGTCAGCATGTCGTAGTTGCGGCGGACCCGGTCCTGGAAGGCGCTGTCGATGGCCTGCGTCTCTTCGGCCGTGTTGCGGGCCGATTCGATCAGGTCGGCCATGCCGCGGTCGACGGCGGCGGTGACCTGCTGGGTCTGGGCGCGGGCCTGTTCGGGCAGGGAGCGGGTGCGGGCCTCGAGATCGGCCAGCAGGGTCTGCAGTTCGGCCAGGGTGGTCTTGGCCGAGGCGGCCCCCTCCTCCAGCCGGGCGGCGGTCTGGGCGCCGGCCTGCTCGACCATCTGGGCCGAGGATTCGATGAGGTCGCGGGCCTCGTCGAGGCGGGCCTGGAAGATGGCGTCGGCCTTCTGGTGGGCGGCGAAGGCGGCTTCGTTGAGCTGATCGACGCGGTGCTGGGCGGCGCCGGCGTGGCCCTCGGCGGCTTCCTTGGCGTCGAGGGCGGCGCGGGTCAGGCGGTCGATGGCCTCGCGCAGGTCGCGCTCCATGCGGGTGCGTTCGCCGGCCGCGGCGTCGCTGAGCAGGTTGAGGGCGTTCTGCGACTCGCCGGTCAGGGCCTCGCGTTCGGCGGCGGCCGTTTCGAGCAGGGCCGACATCTGGCTGGCGGCTTCGCCGATCAGGCTGCGCAGGGCCTCGCCGCCGCGGGCGGCGGTGTCGCCAAGGTCGCTGGCGCTCATCGTCGCCTGGGCCATGAATTCGCTGAGCTGGGCGGCGCGGGTCTCGGCTTGGGCGGCGAAGTCTTCCTGGTCGGCGCGGATGGCGTGGCTGACGGTGACCAGGCTGGCGCGTTGCTGCGACAGGCCGGCCTCGACCAGGCGCATCTGGTCGCCGACCCCGACGCCGGCGGTTTCCAGGCGGGCGACCTGGCGGGCTAGGTCCTCGCCGGCGACGCGGGCGGCGTCGCTGGCCTCGCCGGCGGCGGCG
>JAQGIK010000184.1 GCA_028291265.1 Caulobacter sp.
ATCGGGGTCTGATATTCCAGGAAGCCCTGTCCGACCATGCGGTTGCGGATCGAGGAGATGACCTTGGAGCGCAGGACGATGTTCTTGTGCAGTGTCTCGCGGCGCAGGTCGAGGTTGCGGTGCTTGAGGCGAATTTCCTCAGGGTAGTCGGGCTCGCCGAACACCGGCAGTGGCAACTCGGCCGCTTCCGACAGCACCTCGACACTGGCGACGCGCACCTCGATCTCGCCGGTGGCGAGGCCCGGGTTCACCGTCTCGGCCGAGCGGGCGACGACTTCGCCGTCGACCCGGATAACGCTCTCGGCCCGCAGCCGCTCGACAACGTCGAAGCCGGGCGTCCCCGGGTGCAGGACCAGCTGGGTCAGCCCGTAGTGGTCGCGCAAATCGATGAACAGCAGGCCGCCATGATCGCGCTTGCGATGGATCCAGCCGGACAGGCGCACCGCGGCGCCGGTGTCGGAGGCGCGCAGGGCGCCGCAGGTGTGGGTGCGATAGGCGTGCATGAATCTTGGCTTTGAGAGTCGGATTTCGAGAGGCGCGGAAGGGCGCATGTGGGCCTTGGAAAGTCAAGGCGAACGGGCCGTTTCGCGAGGCCCGGCGGATGATTTCAAAGGCTCCGTGGCCGGCCGGTCCGGCCGGTTGTCCACAGGCCCCCACCGGTTCTCCCCGCCCCTGCCCCGGCCCGGCCGTGACCATCCGCTCGCCGGTTGCTAGAACCCCTCCGTGACCGCCGCCCAGTTCCGACTGCCGTTCGAGCCCGCGACCAGCTGGACGCGCGACGCCTTCGTGCTGTCCGACGCCAACCGTTCGGCGGTGATGGCCCTCGACGACTGGGCCAGCCTCGGTCGCGGGGCCCTGGCCCTGGTCGGCCCGGCCGGCAGCGGCAAGACCCACCTGGCCCAGGCCTGGGCCGACGCCAACGGCGCCCAACTCGTCTTCCCGGGCCGCAGCCCCGGCCTGGAGGGCAACGGGCCGGTGCTGGTCGAGGACGCCGACCTGCTCGGCCAGGACGAGGCGGTCTTCCACCTGCTCAACCAGGCCCAGGCCGGCCGCGCCGTCCTGCTGACCGGCCGCGAACGCCCGCTGGCCTGGCCGTCATCGCTGCCCGACCTGCGCTCGCGCTACAACGCCCTGGCCGTGGCCGAGATCGATCCGCCCGACGACGCCCAGTTGCGGGCGGTGCTGGAGGCCCTGTTCAAGGCCCGCCACATCAAGCCCGACGACGACCTCTATCCCTACCTCCTGGCCCGCATGGAGCGGTCGGTGACGGCCGCCCGCATCCTGGCGGCGAAGATGGACGAGGCGGCGGCCTCGCGCGGCCGGGCCATCAACCGGGCTCTGGCCCGCGAACTTCTGGACGAGACCTCGGACCTGTTCGAGGACGCCGAGCCGGCCTGATCGGCGCCACCTCGGAAAACACGTCCGCCCTCGGATCAATCGACGCCGGACAGCCGTTCCATCGGCGATCTCCTCCCCCGTCTATACCCGTTGAATCTGTCACGGGCATGCGCCAAAGGTGGCCGAACCGCCCTATAGAGTCCCGATGCCCAAGTCCGCGACCGCCCGCTCTTCGACCCGAAGTCCGACGGCCCTACGGGACCTGACCCTCGACGAGACCCTGCTGGCCTCGCCCGAGCGGTTCTTCAACCGTGAACTCTCCTGGCTGGCCTTCAACAAGCGGGTGCTGGAAGAGGCCGAGAACGGGCGTCACCCGCTGCTCGAACGGCTGCGCTTCCTGTCGATCAGCGCCAACAACCTCGACGAATTCTACATGGTCCGCGTCGCCGGGCTCAAGGGCCAGGTCCGCGAGGGCATACGCAAGGTCAGCCTCGACGGCCTGACCCCCACCGAACAGCTGGACCGCCTCAACGCCGCGGCCTCGGTGCTGATGGACGACCAGCAGCGCATCTGGCGGGCCATGCGCGCCGAACTCGGCCATGAAGGCCTGCGCCTGCTCGACGCGCGGGACGTCACGCCCGTCGATCTGCCGGCGGCGCTGGAGCTCTTCCAGAACAAGCTGTTCCCGGTCCTCACCCCGCTGGCCATCGACCCGGCCCATCCCTTCCCCTTCATCCCCAACCTCGGCTTCTGTCTGGGCCTGAAGATGCGGCGGGCCGACGGCAAGCCGCTGTTCGCCTTGGTGCCGGTGCCCCAGCAGGTGAAGCGGTTCTGGGAACTGCCCGGCCCGGCGCGGCGCAAGGAGCGCCGCTTCATCGCCCTGGAAAGCCTGATCATCCTGTTCCTCGACCAGCTGTTCCCCGGCTACACCGTCGAGGGCCGGGGCCTGTTCCGGGTGATCCGCGACAGCGACATCGAGATCGAGGAAGAGGCCGAGGACCTGGTCCTCGAGTTCGAGACCCAGCTGAAGCGCCGCCGCATGGGCGAGGTGGTGCGGGTCAAGGTCCAGACGACCATGCCCGACGACCTGCGCGAGTTCATCCTCGACGGCCTGGACGCCCGGCCCGACGACGTGGTGCTGATCGACGGCAAGCTGGGCCTGGCCGCCATGTCGGAGATGATCCCCAAGGATCGGGCCGACCTGAAGTTCCCACCCTTTGTCGCCCGCTTCCCCGAACGCATTCGCGACCATGCCGGCGACTGTTTCGCCGCCATCCGCGAGAAGGACATCCTGGTCCACCACCCGTTCGAGAGCTTCGACGTGGTCGTCCAGTTCCTGCGCCAGGCGGCGCGCGACCCGCAGGTGCTGGCCATCAAGCAGACCCTCTACCGCACCAGCCAGGACAGCCCGATCATCGCCGCCCTGATCGAGGCGGCCGAGAACGGCAAGAACGTCACCGCCCTGGTCGAGATCAAGGCGCGGTTCGACGAGGAGAACAACCTGCGCTGGGCCAAGGACCTGGAGAAGGTCGGGGTCCACGTCGTGTTCGGCTTCGTGGAGTACAAGACCCACGCCAAGCTCAGCCTGGTGGTCCGCCGCGAGGGCGAAACCCTGCGCACCTACTGCCACTTCGGGACCGGCAACTACCACCCGGTGACGGCCAAGGTTTACACCGACCTCAGTCTGTTCACGACCGACCCGGCGCTGGGCCGCGACAGCGCCCGGCTGTTCAACTACATCACCGGCTACGCCCGGCCCGAACGGCTGGAGAAGCTCAGCTTCTCGCCCGAGACCATGAAGCCGGACCTGCTGGCCATGATCGCGGCCGAGGCCGACAACGCCAGGGCCGGCAAACCCTCGGGCATCTGGGCCAAGCTCAACGCCCTGGTCGATCCGGAGATCATCGACGCCCTCTACCGGGCGAGCCAGGCCGGCGTGCCCATCGACCTGGTGATCCGCGGCATCTGCTGCCTCAAGCCCGGCGTCGTCGGCCTGTCGGAGAACATCCGGGTCAAGTCCATCGTCGGCCGCTTCCTCGAGCACTCGCGCATCGCCGCCTTCGCCAACGGCGAGACCCTGCCCAGCAAGGTGTCGAAGGTGTTCATCTCGTCGGCCGACTGGATGCCGCGCAATCTCGACCGCCGTGTCGAGGCCCTGACCCCCGTCGACAATCCGACGGTGCACGAACAGGTGCTGGGCCAGATCATGGTCGCCAACCTCAACGACGAGGCGCAGAGCTGGGTGCTCGACAGCCAGGGCGGCTACGCCCGCGACCCGGCCTGGAACAAGCGCATGGCCTTCTCGGCCCATGACTACTTCATGACCAACCCCAGCCTGTCGGGCCGGGGCCACAACGTTCGCGACCTGCCCGGCGCCCTGGCCCTGGACCTCGACCAATGAGCAGCCACGACGCCGCCGTCGTCGACGTCGGCTCCAACTCGGTGCGTCTGGTGCTGTACCGGGTCGAGGGCCGTTCGATGTGGACGGTGTTCAACGAGAAGGTGCTGGCCGGTCTCGGCCGCGACCTGAGAAAGACCGGTCGCCTGAGCGAGGACGGCTCGGCCACGGCCCTGGCGGCCCTGAAGCGCTTCCGCATGGTCATCGAGCGCCTGCCGCCCGAGCGGGTGTTCACCGCCGCCACCGCCGCCATCCGCGAGGCCGAGGACGGCCCAACCTTCGCCGAACGGGTCCAGGCCGAGACCGGCCTGCAGTTGCGTGTGTTGAGCGGACAGGAAGAAGCCCGGTATGCGGCGCTCGGCGTCCTGGCCGGCGCCCCGGCCGGCGACGGCGTGGTCGGCGACCTCGGCGGCGCCAGCCTCGAACTGACCCCCATCGGGCCCAAGGGCGCCGGCGAGGGCGTCACCCTGCCGCTCGGCCCCTTCTCGTTCGGGACCTTTCCGGATGACGATCCCGAACTGCGCCGCACCGAGGTCGACGAGCGGATCAACGACCTGGGCCGTTTCCATACCGATACCTTCCACGCCGTCGGCGGCGCCTGGCGCAACCTCGCTCTGATTCACATGCATATGACCGGCTATCCGCTACGCGTCGTGCACCAGTACGAACTCAGCCGCGCCGAAGCCCTCAACGCCTGCCGCTTCGTGGCCAGCCAGTCTCGGCGCTCGCTCGAGGCCGTCGAGGGCGTCTCCAGGAAGCGCGCCGAGACCCTGCCCCACGCCGCCGTCGTTCTGGAGCGGTTGATCGTGGCGCTGGGTGTCGAGAAGGTGGTGCTGTCGGCCTACGGCGTGCGCGAGGGCATGCTGTTCGAGGCCATGGACCCCGAAACCCAGGCGCTGGACCCGTTGATCGAAGGCTGCGCCGACCTGACCGTCCGCACCGGCGCCGACGCCACCCTGGGCCCGACCCTGGAAGCCTGGTTGGCCCCGGTCTTCAACGCCCTCGATCCGATCTTCCCCGGCCGCGACGCCATCCTGCTGGCCGCCGCCTGCCGGCTGGCCGACCTCGGGGCCCGGCTGCACCCCGACCATCGCGCCGACCTGGTCTTCGAGCAGGTGTTGCGCGCGCCGGTCGCCGGCCAGAGCCACGCCGAACGCGCCTTTCTTGCGATGGCCGCCTTCAGCCGCCACACCAGTTCCAACAACACCCCCGAACCCGGCACCATCACCCGCCTGCTGCCCGACCTCGCCCGCAAGCGGGCCAGGGCCCTAGGGGCGGCCATCCGCCTCGGCTGCGACCTCACAGCCCGCGACAGCGCCCTGCTGGCCCACACCCGCCTCAGCCTGAAGCATGACCGCCTGCTGCTGACCACCGACGCCGACCGCGCCGACCTGCTGCTCGGCGAACAGACCGGACGCCGCGCCGCGACCCTGGCCGGGCACCTCGACGCCAAGGTGGAAATCCGCGCCGGTTGACGCTAGGTAAACTTGCAGGTGACAGACGCCGAAGTCGGCGTAAGCTCTTACCCGTAATGGAGAGGGAGCTGTTCGATGAAAACCTGGATCAAGGCCCTGGGCCTGACGATGCTGATCGCCGCCACGCCCATCGCGCCGGTGTTCGCGCAGGATGATGACGACGAGGGCGCCTCGGTCGACTCCGTTGTCATCACCGCGGCGCGCATCCGCCAGGGCGGCGCCCAGGACATCAGCTTCTTCCGCGGCGAGGCCGAGGCCGGCCGTATCGCCTTCCCCGACTCCCTGACGCCCGAAGGGTTGCTCGGCGGCTACAACCTGGTGCTGGGGCCGCAGGACCCCTGCAAGCAACTGTTCTGCCTGACCGGCGAGGCGATGCGCGCCGACCTGCTGACCCGGCCCGACGACCGCGCCTTCGTCGGCCTCGGCTTCAGCTCCAACATCGACGCCGCCACCTGGTCGCGCGAGCCGTTGAACCTGGTGGCGGTGGTCGACAAGTCCGGCTCGATGAGCGGCCAGCCCTTGGCCCTGGTGCGCGAAAGCCTGCGCCAGATCGTCGGCCAGCTGCGTCCCGGCGACCAACTTACGATCGTCCTGTACGGCGACATTTCCCATCGCTACATGCAGCCGACCCGGGTCACGGCCAACAACAGGCCTGAGATCCTGGCCCAGATCGACGCCATCGCAAGCGCCGGCTCGACCAACATGGAGGCCGGCCTGAAGGTCGGCTACGAAGCCGCCTTCGAGACCGCCCCGGCCTTCAAGGGCGTCACCCGGCTGATGCTGTTCACCGACGAGCAGCCCAACGTCGGCCGCACCGACGCCGACAGCTTCATCGGCATGGCCAGGACGGCGTCACAGAACCATGTCGGCCTGACCACCATCGGCGTCGGGGTGCAGTTCGACGGGGCGCTGGCGACCAAGGTCTCGTCGACGCGCGGCGGCAATCTGTTCTTCATGAAGAACGCCGAGGACGTCAAAACCGTCTTCGAGGCCAAGCTCGACTACATGGTCAGCGAGGTGGCCCACGACATCCGCGTGACGCTTCGGCCCAACCCCGGCTACCGGGTCTCGGCCGTCTACGGCGTGCCGGGCGAGGCCTTGACCTACACCGACGCCGGCGAGGTCAGCTTCGAGGTGCCGACCGTCTTCCTCAGCAACGAGGGCGGCGGCCTGTTCGTGGCCATGGCCCGCGCGCCGGGAGCCGAGAACCTGCCCGACCCGCGTATCCCCGCCGGGACGCCGGTGCTGACCGCGGCGATGACCTATGTCGACGCCCGCGGCGACCGGCCCGAAGACTTCACTCTCGCCGTCGCCATGCCGGCCGAGGGCGCGCGGCCCGGCGCGGACCTGGCGCTCGGCCACACCCTGATGAGCGAATTCCTCGGCATCCAGGCCGGCACGGCCGCCTACCACAAGGGCGACGTCGAGGCCTCCTACCGCATCTTCGCCAAGCTGAACGGCGTCATCGAGGCCAACGGCGACGAACGGCTTAAGCCCGAACGCGCGCTGATCGGCGGCCTCTACAAGCAGACCGCCATGCTGTCGGGCAACCTCGAGGGCGTCGAGCCGCCCAAGAGCCTGGCCATCCTGGGAAACTGGGAAGTGGTGCGGGCAGACGTCGGCATCGATATGCGCCGCGGCGACCAGCTGGCCCTGACCGGCGAGCAGCAGGCGGTGATCACCCGCCTGAGCAGCGGCAAGCCGGTCGTCGACGAGCCGGAATACTACCAGATCAATGACAAGCAGATCCTGCTGACCGAGTCGCAGATCGTCTTCGGCTTCCGTCTCAACGACCGCAAGCTGACCCTGACCGACGCCAAAACGGGCACCACCGTCGTGCTCCGCCGGATGGCGACGGAGAAGGTCGCCGGGCTCTGACCGCCGGCTAATCGGCCGGCATCGTCCCCTCGTGGATGGCGATCCGGCCGAGGATGCCCTTGACGATCAGGTCCAGGGCGCTGCCGTCGGTGTAGTTGGCTGCGGCCACGAAGTTGACGCGGTCCTCGGCGATCAGCCGGTGCAGCTTGGTCTGGTCGTTGGGCTCGGTGCGCGGGTCGTAGACGGCGATCGAGTGGCCGCCCTTGGTGTGCATCATCTTCATGGTCGGCACGTCGGTGTCGCCGTCGCCGACGAAGATCATCCGTTCGAACGGCACCGGCCGATCCTCGTCAGGCATGAAGCGGTTGATCTTCTCGTGCTCCCAGTTGTTGTGCACGCCCTTGTTGATGCGGAACAGGTACTGGGTCTTGGTGGTGTAGTTGATGCCCACCGCCGGCCATTCGGCCTCGCCCTCCTCGTTGTAGACGTAGTGGCTGGCGAAGACGTGCTCGAAGGCCGGATAGATGGGGCAGCCTTCGACCATCTCCTGCAGGCCGGACGAGAGGATGTAGTGCTGGATCTTCAGGCCGTAGTTGGCGCCGAAGGCATTGATCCGGTCGAACCAGCTCATGTCGCGCAGGCCGTCGAACAGCAGGACGCCCTCGCCGTGCTTCTGCAGCATTTCCTTGGTCACCGTCAGCCCGGCCTTGCGGGCCGTCTGCAGCATCAGCTGCATGTACATCAGGATGTCGTCGCCATCGGACTTGATGGTCTGCGGCCGGACCGTGTCGTTCCAGAACTCCTTGGGCGTCAGGCCCAGGGCCGGAATGAAGCTGGTCTCCTGCATGTTGCCGCGGGCCAGCGTGCCGTCGAAGTCGTAGATGATGGCGGTCTGGAGAAGCTTGGACATCGGGCGCTCTAAAAGGCGGTTGCTTGGAGGGACTGTGAATCACCTTTCCGGGGCGATTGGCAAGGTTTGCGAGAAAGGAGGTTCGGGATTAGGCTTCGCTCATGGCTGACGGCGAACTGACACTGAAGTTGGACCAGGCGCTCGAACAGCGCCTGCGCGAAATGGCCGCCGATGAAGGTGTGACACCGGAAGAACTTGCCGCGCAGATCATCGCCGAGCAGCTTGCCTACAGGCTTTCCGGCCTCTCTGAAGACGTCGCGACCGGTTGGATCGGTCCTGACCTGGAGGCAGATCGCGCCAGGCTCGATGAGTTCCAACGATCACGTATGGGCGTGCCCTGGGAAGAGGTCGAGGCATGGATGATGTCTTGGGGGACGGATAACCCACTGCCGAAACCGCAGGTCCGAAAGCTTTGAGGATCGTCGTCACGCCTGAGGCGGCGGACGATATCGACAGGCTCGAAGCATGGCTTTCGACAAGAACCCTGACGCAGGCCACCGCGCCGTTGTAGCCATTGTCCGCGCGATCCGATCATTGAGGCAGTTTCCGCATCGCGGCTACTTGGCCGGCCTCGGGATGCGGCACCTTCATGTCGCCTTCGGCAAACGCGGCTACGTTATTCGCTACGAAGTGAAGGAAGCGGACGTCCAGATCGTGCGCGTCTTCCACGGCTTAGAGGACCGCTGAGGCGGCGGATTACTCCGCCGCAGCCGCCTTCGGCGCCCGCCGCACCTCGACCACCCGGACCCGCGTGCCGTCCAGCACCAGGGCCAGTTCGCCGCGCTTGAGCTTCAGGGCGTCCGCCCCGAAAGCGTCCTTGCGCCAGCCGGTCAGGGCGCCGACGTCGGCGTTGTCGTCGTTGGCGATCTTTTCGAGGTCCGACACCGTGGCGATCAGCTTGGAAGCCACGCCGGCGTCCTCGGCCCGGGCCTTGAGCAGCACCTTCAGCAGTTCGACCACGGCGCCGGCGGCCGGGTTGTGGCTGGTCTTCTCGCGCTCGACGACGGGGGCGTAGGCCTCCGGGTCGCGCAGGGCCTCCTTGATGGCGGCCATCAGGTCGGGGCCGAACTTGCTGCCCGAGAAGCCCTTGGGCACCCCGCGCAGCCGGTCCATGGCCGCCGCGTCGGTCGGGGCCTGGGCGGCCAGTTCGTCCATGGCGTCATCCTTGAGGATGCGGCCGCGCGGCTGGTCGCGGGTCTGGGCCGTGCGTTCGCGCCAGGCGGCCACGGCCTTGAAGACGGCCATGTACTTGGCCGAGTGCTTGCGCGGGCGCAGGCGCTTCCAGGCGTTCTCAGGATTGACGTCATACAGCTCCGGATCGGTCAGAGCCTCCATCTCCTCCTCGACCCAGGCCAGGCGGCCGGCCTTCTCCAGGCTGCCGCGCAGCACCGGATAGAGGCGCGCCAGGTGCGTCACGTCGGCGATGGCGTAGGTCAGCTGGTTGTCGCTGAGCGGCCGGCGGCTCCAGTCGGTGAAGCGGCTCGACTTGTCGAGATCGATCTTCAGCATCTGGCGGACCAGGGCGTCATAGGCGATCTGCTCGCCGAAGCCCGCGGCCATGCCGGCGATCTGGGTGTCGAACAACGGCTTGGGCATGGCCCCCAGGTTGTTGAAGATTTCAACGTCCTGGCGGGCGGCGTGGAACACCTTCTGGATGCTCGTGTCGCGCAACACGTCCAGGAAGGGGCTCAGGTCGATGCCGGCGGCCAGCGGATCGATACAGGCTTCGGCCCCGTTGGGCGCGGCGGCCTGGATCAGGCACAACATCGGCCAGTAGGTCGTTTCGCGCATGAACTCGGTGTCCACGGCGACGAAAGGCTGGCCCTTGAGTTGATTGCAGAACGCCGCCAGGTCGGCGGTGGTTGTAATAGGCGTCATGCGGCAGCTATAGCCCCGCGCGCGGGCGAGTCTGCAAGTTTTTGAATGCTCGCCGTTTCGATTCTCGTTTTCCCGTGATCCGGATGCCGCCATGACCGACCGCCAAAAAGGGCTGACCAACGGGCTGACCTACGCGCAGGCGGGGGTCGACATCGACGCCGGCGCCGCCCTGGTGGAAGCCATCAAGCCCCTGGCCAAGGCCACCAACCGGCCCGGCGTGTCCGGCGGCCTGGGCGGTTTCGGGGCCCTGTTCGACCTGAAAGCGGCCGGATACGACGATCCCCTGCTGGTCAGCACCACCGACGGCGTCGGCACCAAGCTGAAGATCGCCATCGACACCGGCCTGCACGGACAGGTCGGCATCGACCTGGTGGCCATGTGCGTCAACGACCTGCTGGCCCAGGGGGCCGAGCCGCTGCTGTTCCTCGACTACTACGCCACCGGCAAGCTGGACGTGGCGACGGCGACCAGCGTCGTCGCCGGCATCGCCGAAGGCTGCACCCTGGCCGGCTGCGCCCTGGTCGGCGGCGAGACGGCCGAGATGCCGGGGATGTATTCCGAAGGCGACTACGACCTGGCCGGCTTCACGGTCGGGGCCGTCAACCGCGACGGCGTCCTGCCGCGCCTGGACGAACAGCGGGCCGGCGACGTGCTGATCGGCCTGGGCTCCAGCGGCCCGCACAGCAACGGCTATTCGCTGGTCCGCAAGGTGGTCGAGCGCTCGGGCCTGAGCTGGGACGCGCCCTGCCCGTTCGGCGACGGCACGCTGGCCGAGGCGCTGATGGCCCCGACCCGCATCTACGTGAAGAGCGTCCACCCGCTGCTCAAGGCCGGCAAGGTCAAGGGCGTCGCCCACATCACCGGCGGCGGCCTGATCGAGAACCCGCCGCGCGCCATCGCCGGGGGCCTGGTCCCCCGCTTCGACTGGAACGCCTGGCCCCTGCCGCCGGTGTTCGACTGGCTGCAGCGCGAGGGCGGCATCGACGACCACGAACTGCGCCGGACCTTCAACTGCGGCATCGGCCTGTTGCTGATCGTCGGCAAGGACCAGGCGCCGGAAGTGCTGATGGCCCTCCTCGACGCCGGCGAGGACGCCTTCGTCTGCGGCGAGCTCGCCAAGGGATGAGCAAGGCCCGTGTTGGCATCCTGATCTCCGGAACAGGCTCCAACATGGAAGCCCTGATCCGGGCGGCGGAACCGGACGACTGTCCCTATGAGGTGGCGGTGGTGATTTCCAACCGGCCCGGCGCCGCCGGCCTCGACCGCGCCAAGGCGCTGGGCGTCACGGCGCTGGCCGTCGATCACGCCCCCTTTGGCAAGGACCGCGAAGCCCACGAACACGCTCTGGACGCGGCCCTGCGCCGCTTCGGCTGCAGTTACGTCGCCCTGGCCGGCTACATGCGGATCATGACGCCGTTCCTGGTCGGGGCTTGGCAGGGCCGAATGCTGAACATCCATCCGTCCCTGCTGCCGAAGTATCCGGGGCTCGACACGCACCGCCGGGCCATCGAGGCCGGCGACGCCGAAGCCGGCTGTTCGGTGCATCTGGTGACGGCTGGGGTCGATGAGGGCCCGGTGCTGGCACAGGCGCGGGTGCGAATCCTGCCCAGGGAGTCGCACCAGACTTTGGCTGAGCGGGTGCTGGCCGCGGAACACGCACTCTATCCCGAAGCGTTGGCCGATCTGGTCTCCGGCCGCTCCACCCCTCCGTCGTCATCCTAGGCCTTGTGCCTAGGATGACGGGGTTGGGATTGCCCACGGCGCCAAGGAAAAGGCCGGCCGGGTTTCCCCGGCCGGCCCAAACTTCAAACAACAGAGCTGCCTACCCGACGATCTCGTCGTCGGTGAAGAACTGCGCGATTTCCATCTTGGCGTTGTCCAGGCTGTCCGAGCCGTGCACCGAGTTCTCGCCGACGCTGTCGGCGTAGAGCTTGCGGATGGTGCCTTCGGCGGCCTGGGCCGGGTTGGTGGCGCCCATGACTTCGCGGTAGCGGGCCACGGCGTTGTCGCCTTCCAGAACCTGCACGACCACCGGGCCGCGGGTCATGAACTCGACCAGTTCGCCGAAGAACGGGCGTTCGTTGTGGATCTCGTAGAACTTCTCGGCCTGGGCCTGGCTCAGCTTGATGCGCTTCTGGGCGACGATGCGCAGGCCGGCCTTTTCGATGACGGCGTTCACGGCGCCGGTCAGGTTCTTCTCGGTCGCGTCGGGTTTGATGATGGAAAAGGTGCGTTCGGTCATGGCCTAGTTTCTTTCAGCCCTACAAAGAGGTGGGATTTGGGAGGTCGCGGGCTTATAGCGGCGACCCTCCTCTAGGCCAACACCCTCAAAGCGTTTCATGCTCCAGATCAACGAACTCACCTTCAACGCCTGGGGCAGACGCTTCTTCGACAAGGCGTCGGTCACTCTGCCGACCGGGGGGAAGATCGGTCTGGTCGGCCGCAACGGCGTCGGCAAGTCGACCCTGTTCAAGCTGATCCTCGGCGAGCTGCACGGCGGCGAAGACGAGATCAAGATTCCCAAGTCGGCCCGCATCGGCACCGTGGCCCAGGAACATCCGGCCACCCCGGTCTCCCTGCTCGACACCGTTCTGGAGGCCGACGAGGAACGCCACAGCCTGATGACCCGGCTGGAAACCGCCGATCCCGAGGAGATGGGCGACATCTGGACCCGGCTGATCGAGATCGACGCCGACTCCGCCCCCTCGCGCGCCTCGGAAATCCTCTCGGGCCTCGGCTTCAGCAATGAAGACCTGACCCGCCCCATGGCCGAGTTCTCCGGCGGCTGGCGGATGCGGGTGGCCCTGGCCGCCGCCCTGTTCAGCCAGCCCGACCTGCTGCTCCTCGACGAGCCGACCAACTACCTCGACCTCGAAGGCGCCCTCTGGCTCGAGGCGCGGCTGAAGAAGTATCCGCACACCGCCCTGATCATCAGCCACGACCGGGAATTGCTCAATAATTCCGTCGGTTACATCCTGCATGTTCGCGAGGGCAAGCTCGACCTCTACACCGGCGGCTACGACAGTTTCGAGGAACAGCGCGCCGAGAAGGCCCGCCTGGCCGAGGCCATGCGCGGCAAGATCGAAGCCAAGCGCGCCCATATGCAGGCCTTCGTCGACCGCTTCCGCGCCAAGGCCTCGAAGGCCACCCAGGCTCAGTCGCGCCTGAAGATGCTGCAGAAGCTGCCGCCGGTGACCATGACCCTGGAGGAGCGCACCGCCCCCTTCACCATCCCCTCCCCGACCCGGCCCCTGGCCCCGCCGCTGGTGCGGCTGGACAACGCCACCGTCGGCTACGGCGGCCCGCCGATCCTCAGGAACCTCAACCTGCGGATGGACGTCGACGACCGCATCGGCCTGCTGGGCGTCAACGGGGCCGGCAAGTCGACCTTCGCCAAGATGATCGCCGGCGCCCTGCCGATCCAGTCGGGCGACCTGCACCGCGACCGCCGCATCAAGGTCGGCTGGTTCCACCAGCACCAGATCGAGGCCCTCGATCCGGTCGACACCCCGATGGACATCATCCGCCGCGCCCTGCCCGAATCGGGCGAGTCGCAGCGGCGTTCGAAACTGGCCCAGTGGGGCATCGGCTACGAAAAGGCCGAGACCACCGTCGCCAACCTGTCGGGCGGCGAGCGCGCCCGCCTGCTGCTCAACATGGTGGCGATGGAAGCGCCGCACCTGTTGATCCTCGACGAACCGACCAACCACCTCGACATCGACAGCCGCCGGGCCCTGCTCGACGCGCTGAACGACTACGAGGGCGCGGTCATCCTGATCACCCACGACCGCTCGCTGATGGAACTGGTCGCCGACCGGCTGTGGCTGGCGGCCGACGGCGGGGTGAAGCCCTTCGACGGCGACATGGACGACTACGCCAAATTCGTCCTCGACCGTGCCCGCGTGGCGGCGAGGGGCCCGACGCAGGTCAAAGGCGAGGAGCCCAAGCCGAGCGTCAACACCAAGGCCCCGGTCCCGTCCAACCGTGACCCGGCCGCCGCCGCCGGCCCACTGAAGCGCAAGCTGTCAGCGGCGGAAGAGACGCTGGCGCGGGTGACCAAGCAACTCGCGGAGATCGATGAGAAGCTCGGCGACCCCAACATCTATGTCCGCGACCCCACCGCCGCTGCCGACCTCGGCAAGCGACGCGTGAAAATCCAGACGCAGGTCGATGAAGCCGAAGCGGCCTGGATGGCGGCGGCCGAGGCGCTGGAAGCCGTCGCCGGCTGATCAGCCGCCCGGCTCATAGGTCAGATCCGCCGGTGGACTGCAGTCCGGATGGCTGCGCCAATCGGCTTGCAGCTCACGAGCCTCGGAGGCGGCTAAGGCAGGGCTGAGAGCATCCTGGGCGCAGATCAGACGCCAACGGCCTTCTGCGTCCTGCCTGAGCCAGAAAACGGCCGGGCGGTTGGGCGTCGGAAACCAGTTCTGATGGTCCGTATAGACGCGCACGCCGGTCCCCGGAGCCGCTCCTCCGAGTGTCCTTCCAACGGCGATATTCAGGAGGTAGACGTGATGATGCGACCTCAGAAGCGTCGGATCGACGTCCTTCGGCCAGTCGCTGCGATGCGCGTAGTCGATCTCGGCGACCTGGCCTTCGACAACGAGATCAACCCGAGTCGGCGCGTCAGCGGCGCTGACGGGGCCGACCACGGCCAGAGTCGCTGCCAGCACCGCTAACCGCACTTCACTTCCTTGATGATCCCCGTGTCGGCGTCGAAGAAGATGTTCAGACGCTCGGGGCTGTAGTCCATGGTCACCGGACAGCTGGTGCAGGTGACGCGGCGCTTGGTCGGATCGACCGGCACCGGGATTTCACTCTTCGACCGGCCAACCAGGTACTGCAGCGGTTTGGCGCCGCAGGTATCCTTCGGCTCCTGGGCCGGCATCGGCGCGGGCGCCTCGACGTGCGCGGCGGGCGGCGGCGGCGCGGGAACCGGCTCAGGCTCCGGCGTGGCGCAGGCGAACAGGGCCATCAGCCCGAGAACCGAAATCGCTGTCCGCAACGTCTTCATGCCTGCTTTTCCCAACCTTTGCGTTCGCCCTGACGCCAGTACGAAGCCGGCAACCCCTGCGCCTTCACAGACTTCCACAGCCCCCGCGCCCCGGCCAGCGCTTCCTCGTCGCGACCGTCGAAGAGGACGATGCAGCGTTCGTAAGCGCCAAGGTCGCCGGGCTGGGCGCCGTCGATGAGGAACAACGCCTGGGCGGCGTTCGGGTTGTCCTCGCCCGTGGTCAGCAGCACCGGCTGGTGGTCGGCGAACGGCTCATTGCTGATCCCGTGCGGCAGGAAACCGTCCTCCTGGAAGGTCCAGAGGAAGGTATCAAGTTGCTCGAGCCGTTCGGGCTCGCTGCTGCGGACGAGGGCCCGCCAGCCGCGCTGCAAGGTCTTGCCCAACAGTTCGGGCAGCACCTGATCGAGCGTCGAACGCTCCAGGTGATAGAACCAGACCTCGCAGGCGGTGGCGGTCAGTGGCCTAGCCTTCGTAGTTGTCGGCGATCATCCGGTTCAGCAACCGCACGCCGAAGCCCGTCGCGCCGTCCGGGATGGTCGGCACGTGCGACGGCTTCTTCCAGGCGGTCGAGGCGATGTCGAGGTGGGCCCAGGGCACGCCGTTGACGAAGCGCTGCAGGAACAGCGCCGCGGTGATCGAGCCGCCCGGACGGCCGCCGGTGTTCTTCACATCGGCGATCATGCTGTCGATGTTCTTGTCGTAGGCCGGCGGCATCGGCATGCGCCACAGCGACTCGTTCTCGGCCTTGGAGGCGGCCAGCAGGTTCTCCGACAGGGCGTCGTTGTTGCTGAACAGGCCGCCGTAGTCGTTGCCGAGCGAGATGATGATCGCCCCGGTCAGCGTCGCCAGATCGACCATGAACTGCGGCTTGAAGCGGTCCTGGCAGTACCAGAGGGCGTCGGCCAGGACGAGGCGGCCCTCGGCGTCGGTGTTGATGATCTCGATGGTCTGGCCGGACATGGAGGTGACCACGTCGCCCGGCCGCTGCGCATTGCCGTCAGGCATGTTTTCGACGAGGCCCAGGATCCCGATCGCGTTGACCTTGGCCTTGCGCCCGGCCAGCACATGCATCAGCCCGGCGACCGCTCCGGCGCCGCCCATGTCCCACTTCATGTCTTCCATGCCGTCGGCCGGCTTGATCGAGATGCCGCCGGTGTCGAAGCAGACGCCCTTGCCGACGAAGGCGACGGGCTGGGCGGTCTTGTCCGCCGCGCCGT
>JAQGIK010000018.1 GCA_028291265.1 Caulobacter sp.
CGCGGCCGGGATGATGTGTGCGATCGAGGCGGGCAAGCGTGGGCGGTCCGTGCTGGTTCTCGACCATGCCGTGACGGCCGGCGAGAAAATCCGCATCAGCGGCGGCGGCCGCTGCAACTTCACCAACATCCACACCGCCCCGAGCGGCTTCCTGTCCGAAAACCCGCGCTTCTGCATCTCGGCGCTCAGCCGCTACGCGCCCAAGGACATCCTCGCC
Organism: Caulobacter sp.; assembly: GCA_028291265.1. GTDB lineage: Bacteria > Pseudomonadota > Alphaproteobacteria > Caulobacterales > Caulobacteraceae > Caulobacter. The sequence goes on from JAQGIK010000018.1 coordinate 218, forward strand.
CTGATCGAGAGCCATGGGATCGCCTGGCATGAGAAGACGCTGGGCCAGCTGTTCTGCGACGGCTCGGCCAAAGAGATCATCGCCATGCTGCTCAGCGAAATGAAGGCGGCCGGGGCGGTGCTCCGCACGGGCACGGAAGTGGACCGCATCGAGCAGACCGACACGGGCTTCGAGGTCGCCATCGGCGGGGCGCGGATCGGCTGCGAGAGCCTGGTCGTCGCCTGCGGCGGCAAGTCGATCCCGAAGATGGGGGCCAGCGGCTTCGGCTACGAGATCGCCCGGCAGTTCGAGGTGGCGGTCACCGACACCCGCCCGGCCCTGGTGCCGCTGACCTATGCGGTGCAGGTGCTGGAGCAACTGAAACCCCTGATCGGCGTGGCCGTGCCCCAGGCCGTGGTGGAGGGCGGCAAGGGCCGGTTCGAGGAGGACATCCTCTTCACCCACCGCGGCCTGTCGGGCCCGGCCGTGCTGCAGGTGTCGTCCTACTGGCGCGAGGGCGAGGAGATCGTCGTCAACTTCGCCCCGACCCTCGACGCCCTCGAGTTCCTCAAGACCGCCAAGCGCGAGCATGCGAAGACCGCCCTGCACACCGTGCTCGGCTGGAAATTGCCGCGAGCCCTGGCCGTGCTCATCGCCCACGACCATGGCGCGCCCGGCAACATGGCCGACCAGCCGGACAAGGCCCTGAAGGCCGTGGCCGAGATGGTCAACGCCTGGCGCACCAAGCCGGTCGGCTCGGAAGGCTACCGCACCGCCGAGGTCACCCTTGGCGGCGTCGACACCAGGGGGCTGGACCAGAAGACCATGGCGGCGCGCGGCGTCGCCGGCCTCTACTTCATCGGCGAGGTGGTGGACGTCACCGGCTGGCTGGGCGGCTATAACTTCCAGTGGGCCTGGTCGTCGGGGTTTGTCGCCGGGCAGGCGGTCTAGGCGCCGCTGAGTTCGCGGGCGCTGTAGGCGCCTTCCGGCTTGGGACCCTTGCCGGCCAGCACCTCCAGGGTCTGGCGATACGACGGCCCGCCCGAAAGGTCGAACGTGGTCCCGACGCCGACACCGACCCCGGAGCGATAGCCGCCCGTGCCGCCGCCGATGCCGATGCTCGTGCCGCCGCCGCGCGAGCCGCTGCGTTCGCCCATGCGATCGACGACCCGGAACCAGTCGTAGCCGTCGCGGGCCACCACCTCGGCGGCGCGGCGCAGGGCGAAGTCGGCGACCTGCTCCGGCGGCGCGCCGGGGCCGCCCTGGAAGGTGACGCGGTAGCGGCCGGTCTCGATGCGGTAGTCGCTGAAGCCGACGCTCCGGGTATCGGCCTGGGGTCCATAGATGGTCGGTGTGGCGCAGGCGGCCAGCGGCCCGGCGAGGGTCAGGGCGGCGAGGACGGCGAACATCGGACGCATGGCGTTTCTCCTTGCGCTCAAAACCACGTTCGGGGGCGCCAAGTTCCGGCCGTCGATTGCCGACGCAGGCTGGCGGGTCTAAGCGAACCCGCTATTGCAAGGGGAGCGCGCCATGACCTTCACCCTCACTCCCGTCGCCGTCGTGCGCGGCGGGCGCGCCGAGGCCGTCGACGACGACTGGGGGCGGAGCCGCGCCCGGCTGGTGCTGGCCGACCACCTCCCCGAGGACAGCCTGGCCGGCCTCGCCGACTTCTCCCACGCCGAGATCGTCTTCGACCAGGTGAGCGACGACAGGATCGTCAGCGGCGCCCGCCTGCCGCCCGGCGAGGTGACCGAGCCGGGCTGGGCGAAAGAGATCATGGAGGCCTACTGGTGAGACGGCCGCTGGAGGGCGTCCGCGTCCTCACTCTGGAGCATTTCGGGGCCGGGCCCTACGCCACCCTGCTGATGGCCGAACTGGGGGCCGAGGTGATCAAGGTCGAGGCCCTCGGTCTTGGCGGTGACGCCTCGCGGCCGTCGGGCCCCTACCTGCTGGGCGAGCACGACAGCCAGTATTTCCAGACCTTTTCGCGCCACAAGAAGAGCGTGGCGCTCGACCTCAAGACCCACCGCGCCGACTTCGAGCGGCTGGTGAAGAGCGCCGAGGTGGTGGTCAATAACCTGCGCGGCGACCAGCCGGCCAAGCTGGGCCTGACCTATGAGGCGTTGAGGCATGTAAGACCGGCCATCGTCTGCGGCAGCCTCTCAGCCTATGGCCGGGGCAACAGCCGCGAGGCCTGGCCCGGCTTCGACTATCCGATGCAGGCCGAGTGCGGGCTGATGAGCCTGACCGGCGAGCCGGACGGGCCGCCTTCGCGCATGGGCGTCTCGATCATCGATTTCATGAGCGGCGCGACCTTCGCCTTCGCCATCGTCAGCGCCCTGTTGTCGGCGCGGACGACGGGCGTCGGCTGCGACGTTGATGTCAGCCTGTTCGACGTGGCCCTGCACCAGCTTTCCTACCCCGCCGTCTGGGCGATGAACGAGGGCCACGCCACCACCCGCCTGCCGGCCGGGGCGCATCCGTCGCTGGCCCCCGTGCAGCGGGTGAAGACGGCCGATGGCTATGGCCAGCTGATGTGCATGACGGAGAAGTTCTGGTGCGAACTGTGCGAGCTGGCGGAACGGCCGGACCTCGCGGCCGATGCCAGGTTCGCCGACCTGGCCACGCGGCGCGCCAATCTCGAAGCGTTGACCGAGGCCATCGACGCTCTGTTCCAGACCCGCACCAACGCGCAGTGGACCGCCCTGCTGGCCGGCCGCGTACCCTTCGGCCCGGTCAACGACGTCTTCCAGGCGCTGGACAATCCGTTCGTGGCCGAGGTCGGCATGCGCGATACGATCGAGCATCCGGACCGACCCCAGGGCCTGCACATGCTGGCCGCGCCGATCCGAATCGACGGGGAACGCATGCCGGCGGCGCGGGCGCCGAAGCTGGGCGAGCATACGGAGGACCTGCTCGGCGACGGCTAGCGGGACTAAACTCTCCCCCCGCCTTGCGGGGGAGGACCGCTCTGGAGCGCGAGCGACAGAGCAGGAGGGGGGCAAGTTCGTTTCAGGAGGAACCTCCCTGCCGCCGGTGGGACCCGCCTCCTGGTTTCTCGCTTGAAGCTCGAAACCTGTCCTCCCCCCACTTCGCGGGGGGAGAGTTTGGCATTTCCGGCCCCTCGCTGCTGATTGCCTCTGTCGCCCACAGGCGTAACCTCCCCCCATGTCTCCGCTTCCCCCCGTGATGGAGGTCCGGTCCGCCCGCCAGCGCAACCACCGCGCCGGAACGGACCAGACCATCGAGCGACCGCTGGCCGACGAGGCGCCGGTCGGCATCCTCTATGATGGCCGGCCGCATGCGGTGCTGATGGCCACGCCCGCCGACGTCGAGGACCTGGCCGTCGGCTTCACCCTGTCCGAACGCATCGCCACCATCGACCAGATCGCCGACGTCTCCGTCGAGGTCGTCGCCGAGGGGGTGCAGGTCGATGTGCGGCTGACCGCCGGGGCCCGGGCCAGCAAGGCCAAGGCCCGCGCCCGGACCATGGAAGGCCGCTCTTCCTGCGGCCTGTGCGGGGTGCAGCGGCTGGCCGCCGCCGTGCGGCCGCTGGATGCGCTGGCCGAGGGGCCGGTCATCCCGAGCGCCGCTATCGCCACAGCCTTCGCGGCGCTGGAAGACCGGCAGGCGCTCGGCAACCTGACCCGCGCCGCCCACGCGGCCGCCCTGGCCAAGGCCGACGGGACCCTGCTGCTCGTCCGCGAGGACGTCGGCCGCCACAACGCCCTCGACAAGCTGATCGGGGCCGCCGCCCGGGCGGGGGTCACCGGACCGCTGTGCCTGCTGACCAGCCGCTGCAGCTACGAGATGGTCGAGAAGGCGGCCGTCGCCGGCTTCCCGATCCTGGCCGCCATCTCGGCCCCGACGGCGCTGGCCCTGCGCAAGGCCGAGGAGAGCAACCTGACCCTGATCGCCCTGGCCCGGGCCGATGGCTTCACCGTCTTCGCCGGCGGCCAGAGGATCGCGCCGTGACAAGAGGGATCAAACCTTACACGCCGCCGGCCGGCGGTTGGGGCGCGCTGAAAGCCGTGGCCGGGGTGCTGGCCGACCAGGACACGGTGGCCAAGGGCGGCCAGGCCCTGTTGGGCGCCAACCAGCCGGACGGGTTCGACTGCCCGGGCTGCGCCTGGCCCGATCCCAAACACACCTCCTCGTTCGAGTTCTGCGAGAACGGGGCCAAGGCCGTCGCCTGGGAGACGACCTCCCACCGCGCCACGCCCGAGGTGGTCGGCGCCCACACGGTCGCCGACCTCTGGCAGTGGCCGGACCACGACCTGGAGAACCTCGGCCGGCTGACCGAGCCGCTCCGCTACGACCCGGCCAGCGACCGCTTCGTCCGCGCCGGTTGGGACGAGGCGACGACCGCCATCGGCGCGGCGATGCGGGCGCTGCCCGATCCCAACCAGGCCGAGTTCTATGCCTCCGGCCGCGCCTCCAACGAAGCGGCCTTCCTGTTCCAGGCCTTCGGGCGGCGGTTCGGGACCAACAACTTCCCCGACTGCTCCAACATGTGCCACGAGCCGACCAGCGTCGGCCTGGCCGAGCAGCTGGGCCTCGGCAAGGGCTCGGTCAGCCTCGAGGACTTCGACCACGCCGACGCCATCTTCAGCTTCGGCCACAACCCCGGCACCAACCATCCGCGGATGATGGGCACCCTGCGCGAGGCGGCCCGGCGCGGCGCCGCCATCGTGGTCTTCAACCCGATGCGCGAGCGGGCGCTGGAGAAGTTCGCCAGTCCGCAGGACCCGGTCGAGATGCTGACCCTGACCGGCACGGACATCGCCAGCCGCTACTACCAGCTGAAGGTCGGCGGCGACGTCGCCGTGCTGACCGGCCTGATGAAGCTGCTGATCGAGCGGGACGCGCTGGACCACGAGTTCATCGCCCAGCACACCACCGGTTTCGAGGCCCTGGCCGCCCATGTCGCCGCCGCCGACTGGCCCTGGATCGAGACCCGCTCGGGCCTGACCCGCGCCGACCTCGAAGAGGCCGCCGACATCTACCAGCGGAGCAAGGCCATCATCCTCTGCTACGGCATGGGCCTGACCCAGCATCGCTCGGCCTCCAGCCTGGTGCAGCAGCTGGTCAACCTGTTGCTGCTCGGCGGCCATATCGGGCGGCGGGGCGCGGGCATCTGTCCGCTGCGCGGCCACTCCAACGTCCAGGGCGACCGCACGGTGGGCATCACCGAAAAGCCGTCGGCCGGGTTGCTGGCATCGATGGAGCGGGTGTTCGGCTTCAAGCAGCCGACAGCCCACGGCCACACCGTCTCCGAGGCCATCGAGGCCATCCGGGAGGGAACGGTGAAGGCGATGATCGCGCTCGGCGGCAACTTCGCCGTCGCCGCGCCGGACCCGGCCCTGACCTTCCCGGCGATGAAGATGCTCGACCTGACGGTCAATATCGCCACCAAGCTCAACCGCACCCACCTGTTGACGGGCAAACAGGCCTGGGTGTTGCCCTGCCTCGGCCGCACCGAGATCGACGTCCAGACGTCGGGGCGCCAGTCGGTGACCGTCGAGGACAGCATGTCGATGGTTCATGCCAGCCGGGGCATGCGCCAACCGGCCTCCGAACATCTGCGGTCCGAGCCCTGGATCGTCGCCGAGCTGGCGCACGCCACCTTCGGCGACGACCCACTTGTCGACTGGCGGGGCCTGGCCGGCGACTACGACCGGGTGCGCGGGCTGATCGAGCAGGTCTTCCCCGACCAGTTCGAGGACTACAACGTCCGCATCCGCACCCCGGGCGGCTTCCGGCTGCCGGTGCCGACCAGCGAGCGTGTGTGGACCACGCCGAGCGGCAAGGCGGCCTTCCTGCCCTATGTCGCCGACGATGCCGCCCAAAATAATCCGATGGGGGACGATCCGACCCGGGGCGATCCCGATGTGCTACTGCTGACCACCCTCCGCAGCCACGACCAGTACAACACCACCATCTACGGCCTCAATGACCGCTACCGCGGCGTGAAGGGCCGCCGCGACGTGGTCTTCGCCCATGCCGAGGACCTGGCGGCGCGCGGCATCGCCGACGGCGACCGTATCGACCTGGCCTGCGCCTTCGACGGCGGGGTGGAGCGGACCCTGAAGGGTTTCACGGCGGTGGTGAAGGCGATGCCGAGAGGGTGCCTGGCGGCCTACTACCCGGAGGCCAACCCGCTGCTGGCGTTGTCGGAGCGGGACCGCAGGAGCGGGACGCCGGCCTACAAGTCGATGCCGGTGCGGATGACGCGCTCACAGTGATCCTTCTCCCGCTTGTCGGGAGAAGGGCGCGTTGCGCCCGCTACTGCGGCGGCGCCTTGGCCAGTTCTTCCGACGAGATCCCGCAGCCCTTGAGCAGCAGGTCGCCGAGCTTGACCTCGGCCTTGTAGGGATAGACCCGGTCGCTCATGCCGTCCGAGCAGGTCCCGGCCTCCAGGGTGGCGATGACCGTGGTGGTTCCGGCCTGGGCGGTCCAGATGGCCTTGCCGGAACTGGCGGCGAGGCCGGCGTTGGTCGCCGTCACGGCCGGCTCGTCGGGACGGGTCAGCACGAGGGTCGTGCCCTTTACGTCGAGATGCCAGAAGGGCTCGGCGCCGACAAAGGCGAAGTCGGCCCGGAACGGCGCGGCCGGATCGACCGAGGTGGTCGGTTGCGGTTCGCCCGGGGCCTGGGCGGCGGCCGGGGGCGCATCGGCGGGCGGCACGGCCTCGCCGCCGCCGGGGGCCTCGGGCGAACAGGCGGCCAGGGCCAGGATGCTGGCGGCAGCGGCGGCAAAGGCGATCGGACGCATGAGGTTCCCCCGGTTCGGGCTTTGCGCCCGCGCGACGCAGGTTAGACTCTAAACCGATGAGTCGTAACGCCCCGCTCCGTTTCCTTGAATTCTTCGCCGGCGGCGGGATGGCGCGCATCGGGCTGGGCACGGGCTGGGCCTGCGCTTTCGCCAACGATTTCGATCCACTGAAGGCCGGGGCCTACCGGGCCAACTTCGCCGACGCGGGCGACCACTTCCACGAGGGCGACGTCTGGCAGGTCAGTCCCGCCGCCCTGCCGGGGACCGCCGACCTGGCCTGGGCCTCCTCGCCCTGCCAGGACTTCAGCCTGGCCGGCGGCCGGGCCGGACTGACCGGCGGCCGGTCCGGCGCCTTCTTCGGCTTCTGGCGGCTGGTCCAGGCCCTGGCCGCCGAGGGCCGCGCGCCCCGCACCGTGGTGGTCGAGAATGTCGTCGGCCTCTTGACCTCGCACGGCGGCGCCGACTTCACCGCCCTCTGCGCGGCGCTGGCCGGCGAGGGCTATCGGTTCGGGGCCCTGGAGATCGACGCCGCGGCCTTCCTGCCGCAGTCGCGGCCCCGGGTCTTCGTCATCGCCACCCGCGAGCCGGTTCCCGCCGATCTGGTCGGCGGCGACGCCTTCCGCAGCGCCGCCGTGCTGGCCGCCCGCGACCGCCTGCCGACCGAGCTTCGCGCGCACTGGGTCGACTGGCGCCTGGCCGCGCCGCCGGCCCGCAACACCCGGCTGGCCGATCTGCTCGAACCGGACGACGCCGTGGCCTGGCGCAGCGAGGCCCAGACCGCGGCCCTCACAGCCCAGATGTCGCCGCTGCACCGCCAGCGGCTCGACGCGGCCGCCGGCCAGGGCCGGGTGGTCGCCGCCGTCTTCCGCCGCACCCGGGCCGGTGTGCCCAAGGCCGAGATCCGGCTGGACGGCGCGGCCGGCTGCCTGCGCACCCCGCGCGGCGGCTCCTCGCGGCAGATGATCCTGGTGGCCGGCGACGGGGCGGTGCGCTCGCGCCTGCTGACGGGCCGCGAAGGGGCGCGGCTGATGGGCCTGCCCGACGACTACCAACTGCCCAAATCACAAACAGGCAGCCTGCATGTTATTGGCGACGGCGTCTGTACGCCCGTCGTGCGCTGGCTGGCCGGGGGTTTGCTCGAACCGCTGCTTAAAGGCGCGGGCCGCGTCGCCGCCTGACAACAGGGCGGGACGATCTGATGTGGCGGAACGCCGCGCGGCTGCCTAGACTTGGCGCACACTCACACGCGAGACCGCGATGACCCAATCCTTCGACACCGCCCGCTATGCCCGCGCCGGCCGTGGCAAGATCTTCCCCTCGGTGCTCGACCTGATCGGCGACACCCCGATCGTCGGCCTGCCGCGGCTGTCGGCCGAGCTCAAGCCGCGCGGCGAGGTCGTCGCCAAGCTGGAGTTCTTCAACCCGCTGTCGTCGGTCAAGGACCGCATCGGCGTGTCGATGATCGAGCAGCTGGAGGCCGAGGGCAAACTCAGCCCCGGCGCCACCATCGTCGAGCCGACCAGCGGCAATACCGGCATCGCCCTGGCCTTCGTCGCCGCCGCCAAGGGCTATAAGCTGATCCTGGTCATGCCCGAGAGCATGTCGATCGAGCGCCGCAAGATGCTGCTGCTGCTCGGCGCCAAGCTGGAGCTGACCCCGGCCGAGCGCGGCATGCGCGGGGCCGTCGCCCGGGCCACCGAGATCCTCGAGGAGGTCCCCGGCTCGGTCATGCCCCAGCATTTCGAGAACGCCGCCAAACCGGCCATCCACCGCATCTCGACCGCCGAGGAGATCTGGAACGACACCGACGGCCGCGTCGACGCGGTGGTGTCGGGCGTCGGCACCGGCGGCACCATCACCGGCGTGGGCCAGGTGCTGAAGGCCAGGAAACCCTCGGTGAAGATGGTGGCCGTGGAGCCGACCTCCTCGCCGGTGCTCTCCGGCGGCCAGCCCGGGCCTCACAAGATCCAGGGCATCGGCGCGGGGTTCGTGCCGGCCATCGTCGACCGCAATGTGATCGACGAGATCATCCAGGTGAGCAACGAGGACAGCTTCGACATGGCCCGCAAGGTGGCCCGCATCGACGGCATTCCGGTGGGCATCTCCTCGGGCGCGGCGCTCACCGCCGCCTTCGACCTGGCCCTGCGCGACGAATATGCGGGCAAGCTGATCGTCGCGATCATCCCCAGCTTCGCGGAACGCTACATCTCCACGGCGCTGTTCGACGGGCTGTAGCACCCGTTGAGCGACGTCTATTCTCCGGAGAAGCGCTCCGCCGTCATGCGGCGGGTGAAGGGGCAGAACACGACGCCCGAACTCAAGGTCCGCAAGGCGCTGACAAAACTCGGCGCCCGCTACCGCCTCCACCGCGCCGATCTGCCGGGAAAGCCGGACATCGTCATGGCTGGCCGCAAGCTGGTGATCTTCGTCCACGGGTGCTTCTGGCACGGCCACGACTGCACGCGCGGCGCTCGCGTCCCGAAAGCCAACCGCGACTACTGGCTGGGCAAGGTGGGGCGTAACCGCGAGCGCGACGTCACCCACCGCGCCGCCCTGGAAGCCAAGGGTTGGCGGGTGGAGACCATCTGGGAGTGCGATCTCAAGGATGCCTCCACCCTGGAGGCAAGGCTGAAAGCCCTGCTGGCCTAACCCTTCGCGGCCCGTTCCAATTCCGCCACGTCCAGCTTGACCATCTTCATCATCGCCTGGGCGACGCGCTGGTTCTGCGCCTTGTCGGGGCTGCTCATCAGCTCGCCCAACTGCTTGGGCGTCACCTGCCACGACACGCCGAACGGATCCTTCAGCCAGCCGCACTGCACCGGCTTGCCGCCGCCGGCGATCAGGCCGTCCCAATAGTGGTCGACCTCCGCCTGGTCCTGGCAGTCGATGACCAGGGAGATGGCGTCGTTGAAGCTGTCGTGCGGGCCGCCGTTGAGGGCCTGGTACTTCTGCCCGTCCAGGAAGAATTCCACCACCATCACCGAGCCGGCCTTGCCGGGCATGTCCTCGGGATAACGCGAGACCGAGCCGATCTTCGAGTTGGGGAAGAGAGATACGTAGAGGTTCGCGGCCTCCTCGGCCTGGTCCACATACCAGAGCATGTTGCTGATCTTGGGCATTGGCGTCGTCCTCCGTGCCTTGCTTTAACCCAAGGACGGTCCGGACAGGTCCGCTCCGACAGACGCCGAAGAATAATCTCAGGCCGCCGCGGCGTCCGCCTGGGGCGGCTGGCCGGCCAGGGCCTGTTCCAGCGCGGCATAGAGGGCGGCGGGGTCGATGGGCTTGGCCACATGGCCGGTCATGCCGGCGGCCAGGCAGGCTTCCCAGTCCTTGGCGGTGGCCGAGGCGGTGACCGCGATCACCGGGGTCGACCGGTTGGGGCCGGCCACGGCGCGCAGGCGCCGGGTGGCCTCGCGGCCGTCCATGTCGGGCATGTAGACGTCCATCATCACCACGTCGAAGGGCTCGCGGGCCAGGACCTCCAGGGCCTCCTCGGCCGAGCCGGCGGCGGTGGGGACGATGCCGGC
>JAQGIK010000031.1 GCA_028291265.1 Caulobacter sp.
GGCTCTAGGCTGGGGTCTTCAAGGTCCCATGGGTTTGATCGCGGGCCTCGCCTGCGTCAATTCCTTCCTGGGGCGCCGACTAGGCCGCCGCGGCGGTCTCTTCCTCACAGCCCAGGTTATCCTGCAGGGCTTTGAGCAGGTTCTCGGGCTTCATCGGCTTTTCCACCACGCCGTTCATACCCGCCGCCAGGTAGCCCACGGCGTCTTCCGGATCGGCGTTGGCTGTCAGCGCGATGATCGGCACCTTGCCGGCGCGACCGGGCAGGGCGCGGATGGCGTGGGTGGCGGTGACGCCATCCATGCGCGGCATCTTGATGTCCATCAGGATCAGGTCGTAGCGGCCGATGCTGGCCATCTCGACGGCCTCGACGCCGTCGACGGCCTGTTCGCTGGTGCAGTCGAACATCTCGCACAGGGCCTCGGCGACCATGCGGTTGGTGGCGTTGTCGTCGACGATCAGGATGTGGGCGGCGGAGGCGGCGATCATGCCGGCGGCCGGGGCGGCCACCTGTTCGACGGCCTCGGGGGCCAGCAGGCTGAAGACCACGGTGGCGCCGGAGCCCGGGTTGGTCTCGGCGCGGATGACGCCGTTCATGGCCCCGGCCAGGCTGGCGGCGTGGGCCATGCCGAAACCGATGGCCAGCGGCTTCTCGCCGTCGATGGCCTCGAAGATGCGGGCCAGGCGCGCCGGATCGGGGGTCTGGCCGGCGTCGCGGACGCGGGCTTCGAGCGCCAGGCCTTCCAGCGCCGGCCGGGCGCTGAGGGTGACCTCGACCGCGCCGCGCCGGGTGGCGCTCAAGGCCCGCTCGACCAGGCCGTCGAGCAGTTCCGCCAGGCGGTCGGCGTCGAGGTCGGCGGCCAGTTCGGGCGCGCCGTCATAGGCGGTCAGCAGGGTGACGCCGGCGGTGGCGGCGCGGGCGGCCCAGCGGGCTTCCAGGCTGTCGATGACCTCGCGCAGCAGGGTCGGCCGGGGCTCGAGGGGGCTGAGGCCGGCCTCGGTGGCCTGGATGGCGCGGGCCCGATGCATCAGCCGGTGCAGGTCGCCGAAGCTGTCGGCCAGGGCCTGAGCGCAGCTCTTGCTGTCGGCCGGCAGCGGTTGGCGGATCAGGGCGTCGACGAAGGTCTGGGCGTCGTCCAGCTGGCGCAGGATCTCGGCGGCCAGCACCTGGGTGGTGGCGATGGTGGCGTCGTGCAGGGCCCGCGAGCGGTCGCCCCTGGCGGCCAGCAGGTTCACCGCCGTGCCGACGCCGAGATAGAGACCGGCCTCGGTGACGATGAAACCCGTGCTCAGGGCCAGGCGGTTCTCGGCCAGCATCTCGTCGCGAAACTGTGAGGTGCGCAGCCCGCCGTCGACGACCAGAGGGGCCAGGTCCATGACCGAAGCGACCGGAGCCCCGCCCGGCAGGGTCGCCGCCTGGAAGGCCTGGCGGCGCAGCAGGCCGACCGGACGGCCGTCGCTGTCGACCACGGCCAGGACCTGGGCGTCTGGCTGGTTCTCGAAGGCCCGGCTGGCCGCCGCCACATCCGCGTCCAGGGACAGCGGGGCGCGACGGTCAATCAGGCGGTCAAGGCGATCCATCAGGTCGGGTCTCGTTGGGCTGCGGCCGTACTGACCTGCAAGCTTGGAGTGTGATCCTGCACCATCGCGCTTTCGGACAGGTTAAGCGTGCAACGACAGCCGCCTGAACGAGTCAAAGATCAGAGGAAAATTCAAAGACCCTTGGTATTTAATTGGCGCTCGCCGGTCGTGGCGAAGTCTTCAGATGCTCCTCGACGAGGATCTTCTCGCGCTTGCCGGTCCGTGGATCCGTTCGATGGAGCCGGAACGGCGAGGCCTTGAACGGCCCGCCCATCAAGTCGAACATCATGGCGTGGGTCAGCTTGTTCTGCTCATTGGCGAACGGCGAGATCAGTTCAAGCAACCACAGGCGGTCGCCGGATTTCCAGTCGGCGAGTTCAAGAGGCTGGCCGGCTTCGACCTTGGCCTCCGCCTCGGGCGACAGATAAGCCCAGATCGCCACCCCAAGGGGCAGTTGCTCCAGGCCCTCCTTGCTCATTCCGATGGCCCCGAAGGAGGCCGGGTCCGCATTCTCCAGCCCGGGCAAGGGCCCGAACCGGAAAATACGGAACTGCTCGTGGACGACCGCCGGCATGAAGGTCGTCTCAATGGCCTTGAGCTTGAGCTCCCGGTGCAGCGGCGACTGGGTCAGCAGCCAGACGATCTGACCGATGGCCTCGGCGACGGTCTTGGGCGTGCCCGGAGGAGGCGCGATGGTCACAAGCCAACGCCCGTACGATGCTGCGGAAGGGAGGTGAGAAGCGCCATGGCCCGCGGGTCATGCAGCTTTTCGTTCCCACCGTCCAGCGAAGCGGCGCCTTCCGGAGCGAAACCGGCCATGGCATTGACCATCTTGATCCGATTGCGCTGCTGAAGGTCGAGCCGCTGGTCGAGGGCCGAGCGGGCGTCGCCCGCCGCCGCGATGTCGAAATCGATCTCCGGATTGGCGCCGTCGGTGTCCTGACCGCCGGGCGCCGACCATTCCGGCTTCCAGAGGCCCATGGCCTGCACCGCCGCCTGCATCCAGGGCTGCTGGGCCGCCCGGCCGGACGCGGGCTGGTCGCCCAGATCCGCCATGGGACGGTTCATCGCGTCCCGCATGACCTGAGCGGAGGTGTCCGGCGTAGCGGTGCGGTTGACCGCGCCCGGCCGGGCGTCGCCCAGATCAACGCCGCCCGAAGCGCTGGTGACGGTGATGCCGGAGTTCTGCGCCGCCCCGGCCAGCGGGTCTGCCGGGACGGCGGCGGGCAGCGCGATCGGATCGTCCTCGACCGCCCCCTTGGGCGCGAGCGGCAGGGTCGACGGGGTCTGGGCCGCGTCGGTGTCTGCCGTCGCCGACAGGGCGTCGACCGACGCCTCGCCGCCGCGCCGCCCGACCGAGTTGTCGGTGATCTCGATGGTCTGGGTCGAAAGCTCGCGCACGGTATCGAAGGCGACGAAGGCCGGCGTCGAAACCAGGTCCAGCGCCGTCCCGGTGGGCGCCGGATCCTTGAGGGCCCCGGTGGCCAGCGACATGGACCGGCCGCCGCCGCCGCGGGCCGGAGCGAAGCCCGCCTCCACAAGCGACGAACGGACGCCGACCGCGTTGGACGACGAAGGCGAGCCCTGCGTGGACCCGTTGCCCTTCGGCTCCACGATCATGCTGCCTTCGTAGAGGTCGTTGATGCTGATGGTGATGGTTTCCGACGCCGCGAATCCGGTCCCGGACTTGTCGGTGACCGTCACCGTGAAGGTGTAGGTCGACTTCACCTCGAAATTGAGGGCGTTGAAGGTCGTAATGATCCCGGTGGTCGAGCCGATACGGAAGGCGGAGGCGTCGGCGCCGGTGATCGCAAACCGAGGATTGCGGTTTGTGGTAGCGGTGTCCGGATCGCTCCAGGCCACCGTGCCGACCACCGTCGAAGCCGAGACATTTTCATCGACGCTGAACGACTGGGCCGAAACCGTGATCGGCTCGTTGACGTCCGCCACGCTGACGGTGACCGCCCGCGTCGCGGTCAGTCCCGAACCGCCCTGGTCGGTGACCACCAGGTTGATCGAGTAGCTCGACTTGACCTCGTAGTTGACGGCCGTCTGCAGGGTCAGTTGACCGGTCAAGTTGTCGATGGCAAAGGCGGCCGCATCTGTGCCGGTAAGGCTGAAGCGGAAGTTTCGGTTGGCGGTCAGCCCGTCCTGATCGGTGACGTTGGCTGTTCCGATCACCGCGTTCAGCGCCGAATTCTCGGCGATGCTGAACGACTGGCTGGGCAGCGTCGGCGCGTCATTGACGTCGCCCAGGTTGACGATGACGGTCTGGCTGGTCGCCAGGCCGGTCCCCCCCTGGTCGGTGACCGTGACGGTGAAGCTGTAGGCAGACTTGGTCTCGTAATCGAGGCCGGCCTTGGCGGTGAGAGCGCCGGTTGTGGTGTTAATATTGAACATCGCCGCATCGGCCCCGGAAATGGCGAAGCGCGGATTGCGGTTTGCGGAAATGGCGTCCGGATCGGACCAGACGATAGTCCCCACCGCCGTGTTGTTGGCGACCTTCTCATTGACGCTGAAGGTCTGGGCCGCGACGATCGGCGCATCGTTGGCGTCGCTGACGGTGACCGTGACAGTGTTGCTGCCCGACAGGCCGGTTCCGGCCCGGTCGGTGGCTGTCACCGTGACGGTGTAGACATTCTTGGTTTCATAATCGAGCACGCCGGTCACGGTCAGCTGGCCCGTTGCGGCATCGATGGCGAAGAGCGCCGCGTCGGTTCCGGAGAGGGCGAAGCGGGGGTCACGCGTGCTGCTCTGGCTGTCGGGATCGCTCCAGGAGATGGAGCCGAGCACTGTGCCTGCCGTCGGGTTTTCCGCCAGGGAGAAGCTGGCGGCCGATACGGTCGGGCTCTCGTTCACGTCCTCGATGCGATAGGTGATCGCGCCCGAGGCGTCGGAGTTGGTCCCGCCTACCGAAGACCGGACAGTCACCTGGTAGGTGATTTCCATGAGTCCGTCGGAGTCGGAGTCCGCCAGGGTCCAGGTCGTGCCCTGGCCCGAGGCCGCCGCCAGGGTCTCGAAGTCGAGGTTGAGGCCCGCCTTAAGCTTCAGCGCGCTGCCGACGATCTCGAACCAGGCAAGCGGATCCGACGCGATGGCCAGGACCGGGGTTCCGCCGGTCTGGGTTGCGGTCAGGTTGGCGACAGTGGTCTGAACCGAGGTTCCGATCTCCGATTGCAGGCCGCTGACCATACTGAACGTCGGGGCGCTGGTCGGCCCTGCCTCGTTCAGGTCGTTGATGTTCACCGTGATCGTGTTCTCGGTCCACAGGCCCGTGCCGCCGGTGTCCGTGACCCGGACGGTAAAGCTGTAGACCTGCTGCGCTTCGTAGTTGACGGTCCCGGTCAGGGTGATCTGTCCGGTCGTGGCGTTGATCGCGAAGCCGGTGGACCCCGCTCCCAGGCTGTAGCGCGGGTTGCGGAAGGTGGCGTTGGTAGTGTCCGGATCGGAAGACACCACCGTGCCGACCACGGTGTTCACGCTTGAGTTCTCGTCCAGGCTGAAGGCCTGGGCCGCAACGATCGGCGCCTCGTTGAGGTTGGTTACGCTGATCGAATAGGTGCGCTGGGCTGTCAAGCCGGCGCCGCCCCGGTCGGTTACGTAGACGATGATGCTGTAGCTGGTCTTGGCCTCGTAGTTGATGGCGCTGTTGACCCGCAGGTCGCCGGTCATGGTGTCGATCGTGAAGGCCGCCGCGTCCGTACCGCCCAGGGTGAAGCGATGGTCACGGGTGTTGGCGTGGGTGTCGGGGTCGGTGGCTGTGAAGGTGGTGACCAGGCTGCCCATGGCCGCGTTCTCGGCCAGCGCCGGCACGGTCTGGACGACCATGACTGGGCTCTCGTTGACATCTTCGACACGGAAACTCACCGTCGAGACGTCCGAGGCCACACCGTTCACGACGCTGCGCACGTGGGCGACGTAGCGGATTTCGGCGAGCCCATCGGCGTCCTGGTCGACATATGACCAATGGGCGCCGGGGGCGAGGGCGGCCAAGGTCTCGAAGTTGAGATTGAGCCCGGCGTTCAGCTTCACCTGGCTGCCGGAAATGCTGAACCAGCCCCAGGGATCGTCGACGATCTCGAACGTCGCCGTGCCACCGGTCTGGTTGGCGGTCAGGTTGTCGATGGTCTGCAACGACGTCAGCGTCGCGGTGTCGTTCCGGACCTGAGCGCCACTCGCCGTTACGGTCGGGGCCGGCGGCGGGGCGGTGACATTGACGGTGACCATCTGCTCGACGTGATGGCCGGCCGCGTCGGTCACGGTGATGAAGAAGCTGTCCTCCAGCGCCGTCCCGTCGTCCGGCGCGTAGGTCCAGGCGCCGGTGTCCGCATTGAGGGTCAGCACGCCATGCAGCGGCTGGCCGGTCATCGAATAGGCGTCTGTCGTGGGGATGTCGCCGTCGTCGTCCTGGGCGCCGACAGAGCCGGTGAGGACGTTGTTCCAGGAGACCGTGAACTCCTGATCGGCGACTTCGGGAGCGGCCGAAGCCCCCCCATGCCAATGCCCAGGCAACACATCAAGGATCGTCTGAGGCATCGTCGTCGGTACGCTCGCCGAAGCCGTCGTCATCTGGGTGATGAGCGCCGTGGCGGAGTCAAGGAACAGCACCTCGCTCTGCAGCGCGATCTCTTTCACCAGCGTCCGGCCGGATGCTGCGAAGAAATTGGTCACCGTGATCAGGGTGCTCCCCCCGATGACGCCAATCTTCAGGTTGTCGCCGGAGCGCGTCATCCAGATCTGGCTCGACGTTGCGCCGCTGATTTCGATGCGGTTGGCGCCGTCGGCGTCGACCAGCGTGTCGGCGTCACTGCTGGCGTCGAAACTATAGGTGTCAGAGCCCAGGCCGCCGGACAGACTGTCGGCCCCGGCTCCGCCACTCAGGTTGTCATCACCGTCGCCGCCGGTGAGGGCATCGACCCCCGCGCCGCCGGATATTTTGTCGTGGCCCGTGCCTCCGTCCAAGATATCGTTGCCGTCCTCGCCGTACATCATGTCGTCGCCGGCCCCGCCGTAGAGCGTGTCGGCGCCGACGTCGGCGGTCAGCAGGTCATCGCCATCCTCGCCGCGCAGGGTATCGTCACCCTCCTGGCCGATCAGGGCGTCCTTGCCGGCACCGCCCCAGGCCAGATCGTTGCCGAGCCCGCCGACGATATTGTCATCGCCATCTTCGCCGTAGAGGTTGTCGACTCCGGCGCCGCCAGCCAGCACGTCGTCACCGGCTCGGCCGTAGAGGGTATCGGCGCCGCCCAGACCGACTAGACGGTTGCCTCGCGAGTCGCCCTTGAGCAGGTCGCCGTAGCCTTCCGAGCCCGTCAAGTTCTCTATGGTGCTGACGCCGGAACCGTCGCCGGTGATGGTGTCACCCTGGGCGTCTCCTCCGGACGCCGTCCGCGCCGCCAGATCGATCGTTACGGCTGATCCCGACCGGACATATCGGATGGTGTCGCCATAGGGGTTGGAGCCGTCAACCGCGAGCCCGAGTGTCTCCCTGTCGGAACCGCCGTTGAACTGGTCGCCACCGGCGCCGCCTTCGAGGATGTCATCCCCGTCGCCGCCGCTGAGGTCGTCGGCGCCGCCGGCTCCCGACAGCACGTCGTTGCCGGCCAGGCCGGTCAAGGTATCTGCTCCCGAGCCACCAACCACCAGATCCTTGCCGCTGGTCGCCGAACCGCCGACGGCCAGGTAGGTCGCCAGATCGATGATCAGGCCGTCGCGAAGGGTAAGGGTTTCGACTGCCCGGTCGGTATTTACGGCGCCGCCGGCCGTAAACTGGTCCTTGAGCGTGATGCTGTCGGTAGTCCCGACGATACCGATGACAAGATTGTTGCCGCTCTTGCTGAACGTCAGGTCCGACAGCCCGATGTCGGCGCCCATACGAATCGTGTCCGACCCGCCCTCGCCTGTCGACATCTTGATGCGCTCGTATTGATCGAACGACGGAAACACGCTGAAGAAGGGCGCATATACTTCCTCGCCGGTGACGAATCCGCCAGAAGTCGGCGTAAAGTATTCCGGCGCTGGGTAAAAGATATTACCCACAATCCCATTAGGCATCGGCAGATTGGCATTGCCGGATGTCCGCGGGTAGTCCTTGTATGCCAGATAAATCACGTCTCCGGTGGCGTTTTCAGTAATTTTCACCTCGTACCGATAGACGTTGCCGGGGTCCTGCGCTGCAAGCCCCCAAGTGGCCGTGTAGTTGTTCACCGGGCCGCCGAGTGCAGAATAGTCATGCAGGCGCATGATTTCCTTGACGTAGATCCCCTCCTGGATCGTGTCCGCGCCGGAGCCGCGGGCGAATTCGTAGGTGTCGTCGCCGCCCCCACCCTTCAGCATGTCGGCGCCGCCCATGCCACGCAGCAGATCACCGCCAACCCCGCCGTAGAGGAAGTCGGCCTGTTCAGAGCCTTCCAGCCCCTCGATGCTGTGGAGCTCGTTCATGCCCGAAATAATGAGGCTGCTGGTCGTGGGGATGGCCCAATTGAATCCCTCGCCGAGGAAGACGGCGACCCCGGTGGTGAAGCTCTGATAGGACGCGACATCCAGCCCGCTGCCGCCGAAGAGCGAATTCATCCCTTGCGGGCCGCCATCCAGAATGTCGTCGCCGGCTCCGCCGTACAGGATGTCCCGGTCGTCGTTCGCGCCGCCGCCGCCACGGAGGATGTCGTTGCCGTCACCGCCGTTGAGCAGATCACGGCCCGCGCCGCCGGTGAGGGTATCGTTGCCAGCCCCGCCGGTCATCCAGTCGCCGGCTCCGCCGTTCATCCAGTAGGGATTGTCCCCGGCCGTCAGAACGTCGTCGCCATTGGTGCCGGCCCAGATTGTCGAATAGCCCTCGACGAGGGGGGTATCCGTGACCGTGCTGATCACGCCGGTTGCCGCGAACACGAAGTTCTCGATGCTTCGGCCTGCGGTTCCAAACCAGTCCTTGATACGGATCTGGTCATCGACCGAGGCGAACGAGGCCGTGGAGTCCACGTCGCTGACAGCCAGGATCAGGTCGTTGCCATCACGTTGGAACTGCAGGTCCTGGATGTCGATGCTTTCACCGAACTCCAACGTGTCGGTCCCGCTGTTGACGGCGATCGCCCCGCTCACCGCGCCGAGATGACGCCGCGTGTAGCCGGTGGAGTCGTCGTAGTCGTAGGTTCCAAGCCACTTTTCGCCGTCGAAATAGACAACCCCGCCCTTGGTGACCGTGCCGTTGGTGTTCAGCACATAGCCATTGGTGTAGACGACCTGCCCCTGACCGTTGGTGTAGGCGATCTGCTCCCAATTGTTGACGAGTTCATCGATCAGGGTGTCGCGGCCGTCGCCGCGCTTGAACAGGACGATGTCGTCGCCGGCCCCGCCGTGGACCGTATCGTTCCCCCGCCCGCCCGAAACGATGTCCGAGCCCGCGCCGCCATAGACGGTGTCGTCACCCTGGTCGCCGAGGACCGTGTCGTTGCCGCCGCCGCCGCCCGCCATGTCGTTGCCGAGGCCGCCGAGGACGAGGTCCTCGTCGGAATCGCCGGTGACCATGTCGTTGCCGAGCCCGCCGGAGATGAAATCCTTGCCCTGCAGGGCATGAATCACGTCATTGCCGGCGCCGCCGTAGACGAAGTCCGTGCCGCTGGTGCCGATGATGACGTCCGACCCGCCGGTGCCGACGATGAAGGTCGTGATGTCGGCGATGCGGAATTCATCGCCGTTGGCGAAGCGCATGTATTCGATGCGGTTGGCGGTGACGAACCAGTTCTTGATGGTCAGTTGATCGCCGGTCGGCACATCGACGCCGCTGCTGTTCTTGCGGGTCAGCAGGATGATGAGGTCGTTGCCCGGCGACTGCGTCGTTCCGGACCGCTTGATGGTGACGTCCTCAAGGGTGACGCCCGTCCCGAACGCGATCGCGTCCTCGCCGCCGACAATCGACCCGTCGATGAGGTAGGCGCCGTGGCCGCTCCAGTTGCGGACGTCGTAGCCCGCCGCGGCCTGAGTCTTGATGGTGTTGATCTGGCTGCTGATGTCACCGACCGTGGTGGCGACACTGGCGTCCTGATCGAGGATGACGTCCTGACCGTCGCCATAGCCAAAGATGTACTGGTCGGCGCCGGCGCCGCCCAGCAGGCGCGCCTCGCCACCCGGACCGGCGTCGTTGCCGACCCCGCCCTCGATGACGTCGCCGCCGGCTCCGCCAACCAGGTGATCGACACCGTCCCCGCCGCGCAGCCAGTCCGATCCCTGCCCGCCGTAGATTCGGTCGTCGCCGTCGTCGCCGTCGAGCAGATTGCCGTTGCCGCCATCGGCGGCGACGGCGGCCGCTTCCGCGGTTCCATCGGACTGGCTGAAGGTGATGTTGGACGCATTGCCGGCGAACAGGACGTCGTTGCCATCCCCACCGAACAGCCAGTCATCGAGCTTGCCGCCGACCAGCATGTCGTTTCCGGCGCCGCCGAGTACGTCGTTGCCGCGGTCGCCGGCGCGGACCGTATCTGCCCCGTCCCCAGTCGAAATGACGGCGGCGACCCGGATCGCATGCGGGTTCGAGCCCATGGCGACGCCATCTACGGTAACCCCGCTGGCGCTCGCCAACATTTCGCCGGTAATGGTCAGGGTGTTGGCGCCGGAGGTGCCGTTTATGTGTTCCTTGTCCCCGTCATTGATGGTGTCTTCGATCGTTCCCAGCAGGTCCCCGTCACTGTCGAAGAACTGGAACAGCCGCTCGTCGGACGCGCCAAGCGACATCAACAGCGACGCCGGCGAGAAAGCCTGCCCCTCGATTCCCCCGTCGTACATTTCGTCGAGGAAGGTTGCGTAGCCGCCCGTCCAGTCCGTGATCGCCCGCCTGTTGAGGCCCAACTCGAAGGCGCGGGCGATGGTCACCAGCCAGCCAGCCGTGAAGGTGGAGTCAGGGTTTTCCGCCATCAGGGCGTTGATGACGGTCGGGTCCGCGCGATATGTCGCGTAATCGATGCCGATCTGCAGATCGGCATACATCGCCTTCAGGTCGAAGCCTTCCGAATCCGCCAGGACGTTGGCGGGCGCCGTGAGCGAAGAGGTCAGGCGCAGGTGGGCGGCGGCGGCCCGCTTGAGATAGATGTCGCCGCCGGCGATCCGCATGACCAGATCGCGAACAGCGACGAAAGTGCCATGCCGGACGATGACGTCGATATCGTTGCTCTTGAGCGAGGGGAGCACGACATCCCGATAGACGAAGCTGCTCTTGAACTGGCCGTAGCTGCCGGTTCTTACGCCGGCCGGATCGATCAGCGTGCCGCCCAGGGTGTCGAGCAGCCCGTTCAAGGAGGCCGACACCTGGTTGGCCATCATCTGCGCGACATACTCCGGAGCGCCGCCGTCGGAGTTGATCTTGGTGACGACGTAGTTGCCGTCCGCCGCGTTCCAGGTGACCGTCGCCGAGGAGCGCGCGTCCTCGCCGAAGAAGGACCCGATCAAGGCTCCGACCAGATAGCCGACAACCGCGCCGATGAGGGCCCCGATCGGCCCCCAGATCGTGAAGCCAGCCTCGCCTCCATAGAGTCCCAGCTGCACCGCCAGGGCGACACCCACAACGCTGCCAATCGACGCGCCGAGCTCGGCGCCGATCTGGCCGGCGACCGTGTCTGGAGACCAGATGGCACGGCCCAACTCTGTGCCGACATAGGTCGCGACGATCACCCAGGGATCGACACTGATATTGGTGAAGGCGCCGGCGCCCGTCGCCAGGTTGTTGATGATCTGGTTGATCACCTGCGAGAGGGCCGTACTGCCCAGCTCGCCGACGACCGTCCCCTCCAATCCCAGCGCGTCGATCAGCTCGGCGATCAGGATGCTCGAAATCGCGCCAGCGACGTTGATGCTGAAATTGTAGCCAAAATCATCGAACGCCAGCGCCATGCCGGCTTCGAGCGAGTACTGTGGCGACAGGGTGAGCGCGGCCCCTTCGAAAATGTTCTCGCCGAGGGTCCCGAAGAGGACCGATCCGATCTGCTGGCCCAAGGGATCATCGCTGAGCGCCCTGCCCAGGGCGCTGCCTAGAGTGTTCCCAACCGATCCAACGTTGACGATGCCGGCAAGCGTAACGTCATCTTTCGCGAAGATCCGAACGCCCGATACCTCATCGAACCTTTCAAATCGCTCATAGTGCATATTCTGCCAAGTGTAGTTTGAAATTCGGCGGATCAGCACGCCGTTTTTAAATACCTCTTCAGTTGCGAGGACTGATCGGCGGGACGGATCTTCCAACGAAACGTTGTTATTTTCGGTATCAAAGTCTAGAAGCCACTCGGCTCGAGATTGCTTGGTTTCCACACCGTCCAGAAAAGTGCTCTGGGTGGCGTAGCTGGAGACAAGAACGTCGCTGCCGTTCAGTTGTTGAACGTTCCCGGAGTAATAAACGCCGTTGGCGTTGGTCGCGGAAAAGAAGGCGCCAGCCTGTCCATCAATGGTATAGACTTGCAGGATCGCAAACCCGGGCGGCAAATGTTGCATAATACTGGCAACGAGTGGGCCCGTGTACGGGCTGAAGACGTCCGATGGACGGGTCACCCCCGCCACAGCTGATAACGTTCCGTCGGGATTGACGTTTACCGCGGTAGTTCCCGCGGGCAACTCATTGTATCGCGCATACCATTCGTCATTGTGCTGCAGAGCTCCCCCCAGCGGCAGCCCATCCTGACCATAAAGATTCGGGACAAGGGCAACCTGACCAAGGAAATCGAGATCCTGCAGATTTACACTGCCTAAACTTGGAACGATATCGCCGGACCGGAGCTGATGAAGGAAGTGACTTCTAAAGAAGCTTGTGTCGCCCTCGGTGATTTGAAGCCCATAATATCCTGACAAGGTGTTTAGGTTTGATTGGCCGAACGGTGCAGAACCTATTCCCAAGCCCGAGAAGTTAGTAATCCCGAACGTTTTGTATGTGTAGAATGCACTAAGCTCAGCAAGACCCGCTCCGAGCGAATGACCGAAGAACCAAGTGTGGGCGGCCGATCCGCCCTGCGCGTTGAATACTGAAGCGGTAAAGTCAACCGCGTCGGCTTGCTGCGCCGCCCGAAGACCAAACAACATCTGGGCGTTGTTGGGGAACCAATCTATCAGGTCGGTCGGCTGAGAGCCCCGGTAAGAGAAGACCAGCTCCCCCGCTTCATTCTTCAGCGCGATGGCAAAAAAGCCGCTCGATCTGACGTCCCGCATACCGACAACCGTCCACCCGGTACCGGCAAGAATACCGTTCTGGCCAACCAGCTGATCAGGGGTGAAATAGGAGAGTTGGGCCAGCCGGGACTGGATCGCCGGACTCAAGGTCGTGGACCCTCGCGACTGTATCAGGGCGGTCTTGATGGCGTTGGGATCGCGTTTCGGAACGTATGGCTGGCTCACAGGGCGGCCTCGAATGTCTTGCGATGAATTTCAGCTTGATCGTCCGCGAAGATGATCGCTGGAGGGTGTTTGGTGATCAGGACGTGCGAATCCGAATCGACCGCCGGAACGGTGGCGATCACGCGGAGATCTGAACTCCGATAGACGATGGCGTTGCCCCCTCGCACAACGGCGAACCACTCGCCATCGTCCGACACGGCGAAGTCTTGAGACATCACGCCATGCAACTCGACAATCCTGCCACCCGCGGCATTTGCACGGCTGGAGGGCTCGAGCGCCGGCATGTTGTCGTTGTGTCCGAGGACAATCAGGTCGCTGGCGGCGGCGCTCTTGATGACGTCGAACGCCCCCGCCGGGATGTCATCTCCAACCGCATCTCCCACCGCGCCCCGGCAATCCACGGTCGCGACGGGCCGGATGAGGCCTCCCGGTTCGCGCTGCCCGATGACGAAGCGATCGCTGCCGCCCAGCCAGTAGGCGATGGTGGGGTAAGCCGTCTGGACGACGACCTCAATCAATCCGGACGGATTTGCTATGAACCATTTCCCGTCCGCCTCATTGGGTTGACCCACCGCGGTAACCCGCGCCAGCGCGCAGTCGCGGCCCGACGTCGCGTTAAGCAGCCGCAGATTGGCGGGAACCTCCAAGGCACCGCGCAACTGGCCGTCCCGGTGGGCAAGGTCGTGCACCCAGAGCGCGACGCGATTGGCTCCGCCCGTCTCGCGCACCCACAGCACGGCGAGCGTACCATCGCCCCAGAAGCCCGCCATCGACGGGCTGGGCGCTCCCAGCGGGATGGACTGCAGGGCGCCGGACCGGGTGTCTTGAATGTGCAGCTTTTTCGGCTCTAGCTTCCCGGAGCGAATGCAGGTTGCAAGTCCCGCTCGGTAGGCTCCATCGGGCGACTGGGCGAGGCTGCCAGGGGTCATCGCACAGGTTTCGTTCACGCCGGCCACCGCGCTAGGACTGCAGGCTGTAAAGTTGATGGCGATGAGAGCGGCCCCGAGCCCTGACACCGTAGCGACCGTCCGGCGCGCCAAACTGGTTTTCAACGATATGCCCCCCAACGCTACTCATCCCACGCACCGCCCTAAATCATGACTTCCACTGTCGCCGACTGAGGCCGCTCGTTGCCGTTCCTGAGTTGCCGGCCTGGCCATGGTGAAGCGTTGCACGCGAGTGCAACTGTCGGGCGGCTGTAGACCGCCTTTCACGCCGAATCAGGATCAACGCTCCCTCCCCGCCTCCTTCACGCGCCGCGTCAGCGGCGACAGGAGGTACTCGATAATACGCCGTCGGCCCGTTTTGATTTCCGCGGTCGCCGACAACCCAGCGTCTAACGGGACGGGCTTCCCGTCAATGGCGATCCACGGTTTGAGTAGTCGAATTTTCGCGGGATAGACGAGTCCGAGATCCTCGTTCTGCACGGCGTCGCGGCTGATGCTTTCCACGCGGCCATCGACCACCCCGTAACGGGTGAAGGGGTAGGCCTCGAGCTTGACCTCGACGGGCTGGCCGACATGCACGAAGCCGGCGTCGCGGTTGAGCACCAGGGCGTCGATAATCAGCTCAACCCCTTTGGGCACAAGGATCATCAGGGGGTCGGCCGGCTTGACCACGCCGCCGATCGTATGGACCTGGACCTGCTCGATGACCCCATCGACCGGGGCGGTCAGCACCGTCAGGGCGGCCTTGTCGCTGGCCTTGGTCAATTCCTCGGCGCGCAGCCTGCGGTTGGCCTCGGCCTCGGTCAGGGCGTCCAGGGCCTCGCGGGCGAACTCGCTCTTAACGCGAGCCATCTGCTGGTCGAGGGCGGCGACCGCGGCCCCGGACTTGACGATTTCGGCGCGGCGGATGGCGATGTCCTGCTCGATGGCGATGACCCGCTGACGGACCTCCGACACCCTCAGGCGGGGCGCGTACCCCTGCTCCTCCAGCACCTCCAGCCCGCGTAGCTGCTCACGGGCCAGCGGCAGCTGCTGGGACAGCTTTTCGGCCTCACTGCGGACCATCTGCACGTCGCCCCGCCGCTGGGCCTGTTCCTGGCGCAGGTTGGCGAGCGTCGAGCTGTTCTCGGCGATCTTGGCCTCGACGAAGGCGCGCTGGTTGGCGACGGTCAACGGATCGGCGCCGGTCGGGGCGGCAAAGACCGGTGGCCGTCCCTGCGCATGGGCGACCAGGGCCGCGGCCCGGGCGACGTCGATCTCGGCGCTCAGCAGGGCCTGGCGGGCCTGTTCGACATCGGCCTCGGTCAGCGTCGGATCGAGCACGATCAGGGCCTGGCCGGCCTTGACCTCCTGGCCCTCGACCACATGGATGGCCCGCACCACCCCGGCGTCGGCGGCCTGGATGACCTTGACCTGGCCGCGCGGCGTGACCTTGCCGCCGGCCGAGGCGACGACGTCGACCTGGCCGACCAGGGCCCAGATGATGGCCAGGGTCAGGAACCCCATGATCACCCACAGGATCGTCCGGCCCATCGGGTTGGGCGGCGTCTCCAGGACCTCCAGGGCGGCGGGCAGGAAGGCGGGGTCGGCGCTGGACCGGCGCTCGGCGGCGGCCTTGCGGTCGAGCCGGACGCTCTCCATCAGAATATCGAAGTGGCGGCGAAGACCTGCGAACATGTTCCTCAGATCTCCGCCGACCGGCCCTGGACGCCCATCTGGCGGGTGTAGAGCTGGGCGTAGCGGCCGCCCTTGCGCAGCAACTCTTCGTGGGTTCCGGTCTCGGTGATCTGGCCGCGCTCGACGGTGATGATGCGGTTGGCCTGGCGCACGGCCGACAGTCGGTGGGCGATGATGATCACGGTGCGGCCGTTGGACATGGCCTTGAGGTTGCCCTGGATGATTTCCTCGCTCTCGGCGTCCAGCGCGCTGGTCGCCTCGTCGAGGATGAGGATGCGGGGGTCGGTGGCCAGGGCGCGGGCGATGGCCACCCGCTGGCGCTGGCCGCCCGACAGGTTGCCGCCGCGCTCGTCGATGCGGCTGTCATAGGCCTCGGGCAGTTCGAGGATGAACTCGTGGGCGCCGGCCATCTGGGCGGCGGCGACGACGGCCTCCATGCTCATCGCCGGGTCGGCCAGGGCGATGTTCTCACGGACCGAGCGGTTGAACAGGATGTTCTCCTGCAGAACCACGCCGACCTGCCGGCGCAGCCAGGCCGGATCGACCACGGACAGGTCGACCCCGTCGACCAGCACCCGACCGCGCTCGGGCGTATGCAGCCGCTGGATCAGCTTGGTCAGGGTCGACTTGCCCGATCCGGAGGGTCCGACGATGCCCAGCACCTCGCCCGCCTGCACCTCGAGGTCGAGCCCGCGCAGCACCTCTGGCCCGTCCGGGCGATAGCGGAAACTGATCCCCTCCATGACCACATGGCCCTGGATGGAGGGCAGGCTGGCGCGGGAGGGCGAGGAGGCCGGCTCGGTCGGCGAATTGAGGATGTCGCCCAGCCGCTCGACCGAGATCCGGGCCTGCTGGAAGTCCTGGGCCAGCTGGGCCAGGCGCAGGACGGGCCCGGCCACCTGGCCGGCCAGCATGTTGAAGGCGACCAGTTCGCCGACCGTCAGCTTGCCGTCGATGACCAGCTTGGCGCCGAAGAACAGGATGGCCACCGTGCCCAGCTTGTTGACCAGCTGGATGGCCTGCGAGCCCCAGTTCGCCAGCATCCGCGCGGCGAAGCTCGACTGGATATAGCCGGCCAGCTGGCCCTCCCAGCGGCTCTGCATCTGGGGTTCGACGGCAAGGGACTTCAGGGTCTCCACCCCGGTGACGGCCTCGACCAGGAAGGACTGGTTCTCGGCCCCGCGGGCGAACTTCTCGTCCAGCCTGGCGCGCAGGATCGGCCCGACCAGCATCACCACCATGGCGTAGAGCGGCAGGGTGATCAGGACGATGAGCAGCAGCCAGGGGCTGTACATCCACATGACCACCAGGAAGACCACGGCGAACAGCAGGTCGAGCACGGCGGTCAGCGCCGAGGAGGTCAGGAACTCGCGGATGTTTTCCAGCTCGCGCACGCGGGCCACCGAATCCCCGACGCGGCGGGCCTGGAAGTAGGCCATCGGCAGATGGGTCAGGTGCGAGAACAGCTTGGAGCCCAGCTCGGCGTCGACCCGGCTGGTGGTGTGGGAAAACAGGTAGGTGCGCAGCCCCCCCATGCCGACGTCGAAAACCGATACGGCGAGCAGGCCGACGGCCAGCACCTCCAGGGTGGTGATGCCCTTGTGGACCAGCACCTTGTCGACGACGATCTGGAAGAAGATGGGGGTGATCAACCCGAGAATCTGCAGGAAGAAGCTGGCCAGCAGCACGTCGCGCAGCAGGTGGCGATACTTGACCAGGGCCGGGATGAACCAGGTGACGTCGAAGGCCCGGGCGGCCCCGGCGACCCGTTCCCGGGTCGTCATCAGGATCAGTTCGCCGGCGAACTCGCTGGCGAAGTCGTCCAGGGTCACGGTGCGCGGCGCGCCGTCCTGGGGGCTGAACAACAGGGCGCGGTCCTCGGTCACCTGCAGCACCAGGGTGTAGCCGCCGCTCTTCAGCCGGGCAATGGCGGGCAGCGGATATCGGGAGATCCGATGGAGGTCGGCCTTGGCCGACTTGGCCTTGACGTCCAGCCATTTGGCCAGGCGCAGCAGATCGGCGCTGTCGGCGAAAATCTATCCCTTGCCCAGTTGGTGACGGAGTTGATCGGGATCAGCGGGCCGGCCGAGAAACCCGAGAAGGGCGGCCACGCAGAGAATACCGGTGTCCTGCCCAGCCTCCAGACGCGCATCGGGGCCCGACTGTGGCCCGAACTCTTCCCCCACCAGACCCGCTCCGACGCTTAGCTGCCCGCCTGGCGCTAGTTTAATCCCGCCCACGCCCAGATTGCTTTTAGGGGAGTCAGCCTCAGGCGCCAAAGAAAAACGGCGGGAACCGGGGTTCCCGCCGCCTCTAAGTTGAGACCGGTGTTCGGCTTATTGGCCGAAGGTCTTGGTCACCGAGATACCGTAGGTGCGAGGCTCGCCGTAGAACCCGTTCCGGAACAGACCGGAGGAGTCGTCGGTGAGGTAGGTGTCGGTGAGGACTTCCTCGTCCGTCAGGTTCTTGCCGTAGAGTTCGAACTTCAGGCCCCAGGCGTCGTTGGCCAGGGTGAAGGTCGCATTGAGGTTATCCCACGCGTCCAGCTTGTCGGCGTTGGAGTTGTAGATCCGCGAGTAGGTTTCCGTCTGGTGGTAGTAGTCACCGCGGATCGTCGCGTCCCAGTCACCCCAGTGCGCCGTGTACTGGGCGCCGAGCGAGACCGTGAAGTGCGGCGAGTTCGGCAGCTCGTTGTCCTTCAGGTTCACCGCCACGCCGTCAGTCGCCAGCGGGTGGGCGCAGAGGCTGGGGACGCCGGGAGCGCCGAGGGTCAGCAGGAACGGATAGTTCGCCGCCGTCGAGTTCTGGATGTAGGCAACCGCCAGCGCCACCGGCACCACGCAGTTGGCGGCCGTGCCGGACTTCACCACGACGAGGCCAGGGTTGCCCTGGGTCCGGTCGAAGGTGTCGATCGATTCACTGTCGCCAATCTCGGTGTGGAGGTAGCCGATGTTGGCGTTCAGGCGCAGATTATCGACCGGGGCCCAGATGGTTTCGAGTTCGAGGCCGTAGATCTTGGCGTCGATGTTCTCGTTCACCGAAGTGCGGTTCACGATCTTCGAAACCTGGTAGCCGATGTAGTCGTAGTGGAACGCCGTCGCATTGGCGACCAGACGGCCGTCATTGAAGGTGTTCTTGGAGCCGAATTCCCAGGCGTCCACGAACTCGGGCGCGAAGGTCGGCGGCGGGCAACTGACGCCGGTCGAGCAGGCCGGGTTGACGCCGCCGCCCTTGTAGCCGCGCGAGTAGCCGCCGTAGATCAGGTTGTCGTCGGTCAGCTTGTAGTCGACGACCAGGCGGCCTGTGAACTCTTCGAAATCGGCCTCCAGGATCGGCTTCGTCGTGCTGAGCGGAATGCCGCTGCCGGGCGTCGTGAGAACCACGGGGCGGTTTTCCACGAGCTTACGGTCGTGGGTGTAGCGCAGGCCGCCCGTGATCTTCAGGGCGTCGGTCAGGTTCCAGTAGACTTCACCGAAAGCCGCGCGCGACTTCAGGTGATAGGCGCCGGTGTTGTCATAGTAGTTGCGGCCCGAGCGGTTCGGAATCTTGTTCGGATCGATGAAGATACAGGCCGGGTTGGTGGCCGCGCAGTTGGCTCCGCCAGCGTTCAGTTGGTTGTTGACCTGCGTGTAGGCCGTGAGGGTGTTACCCATCACGTAGTAGTCGCCGTCCGACTTGTAGTCGAGATAGATGCCGCCGATGTTGAAGTTCAACGGGCCGTCGAAGTTCGACTGCAGACGCAGTTCCTGCGAGAAGTTCTCGCTCTGGCCGCCAGAGATGTCGGCGGTCGCGAAGCGGTCCTGGGGACCCAGCTGCGGGTCGTTGACAACGCCTCCGGGGAACAGCGCACCGTAGATGCCGGGATAGTAGGCGGCGGCGGCGGCTCGAACCGCCGGATTGGCGGCGACGGCGGTGGCGCATGGACCGGTGGTCGCACCGCAGATAGCCTGCTGCTGCGAGGCGACAACGGCATTGAAGGTCCCCACACCGAGCGCGCTGGGCACGGTCGGCGTCGTGTTGAAGGCCTCGTTGGGAACGATGCGGTTGTAGTCCTGGCGGGTGAACAGGCTGTTTTCCGAGTAGCTGGTCAGCGAGGTGACCGTCAGCTCATCGGTGATGTCCCATTCGGCGTTGAACTGGAAGATGTCCGTCTCGGCCTGGTAGGTCGGGTCGAACGAGGAGGCGATGTTCCGGATGTCCGGATCCTGCATCTGGAAGACGCCGGTGTTGCTGGTGAAGGCGTCGCCGTTGGTCAGGCCGGTGATGGCGCCGAACAGGCCGCCGAGGGTGGCGCGGGTATCGACGGTGCCCAGGATGTCCGGATGGTTGACCGAAGTCGCCTGGCAGCCCTGGCTGAAGAAGCCCTGCTGGATGGTCGCAACAGCCGGGTTGGGCGAGAAGGCTTGGCCGCCCACGCTGGCCGGACCCGGATCCTTGACGCAGAGCTGCTTGCCGATCCGCGAGCGGTGGTCGTCTTCCTCGAAGTGATCCCACAGCACAAAGGTGCGGAAGCTGTCGGTCGGCTCGAAGGAGACGGTGAGGCGGGTGTTCCACAGATCACGGTCGTCGGCGTCGTTGCCGGTCGTGATGTTCTCACCGTAGCCGTCGCGCTTGGTCATGGCCGCGGCGCCGCGGATGGCGATCATGTCGCCGACCGGCACGTTGATCATGCCGCGCAGCTTGATGGTGTTGTAGTTGCCGTACTCGGCCTTCAGCAGGGCCTCGAAGCTGTCGGTCGGCTTGGAGCTGATGACGTTGACGACACCGCCGGTGGCGTTACGGCCGTACAGCGTGCCTTGCGGGCCGCGCAGGACTTCGACGCGCTCCAGGTCGAAGAATTCCGACTCGAAGAGGTTGTTGGCGGTCAGCGGGGCGTTGTTCAGGTGGATGCCGGTGCCGGCGTCACCGGAACCGGCCACCAGCTTGGAGCCGACGCCGCGGATCTGGAAGTTGTAGCCGGTGAAATTCCCCTTGGAGAAGTTCACGTTCGGGATGGCCAGGACCAGGTTCGGACCGCCGTCGATCTTCGCCTTTTCCAGGGATTCCTGGTTGAAGGCGGACACCGCGATCGGAACGTCCTGGATGGCTTCCTCGCGCTTCTGCGCGGTGATGATCAGCTCACCAACGGTGTTACCGCTGGAGGCCGGCTCTTCCTGCGCGAACGCGGGTGCGGCGATGGCCATGATGGCAAACGCGGACGCGCTGACAGCCAGCGTCCTCCGCAGGCGCAGAGAATTGTGCATTCTAACCCTCCCCGGGCGCCGCCGGCCTTCAAAGGCCTGAACAACGGTCGCCGTGTGTTTCCTCAGTGCCGCGTCTTGATTGCTGTCGGGGACGCGCGACACTCCCCCGCAGCTTCCATGGATGACATACGCGCGTTTGAAGACTGTCAATGTCCCGCAGGTAGGTGAACGGCGATAGGTTACGGCTTTTCACCTGACTGTGGCCCAATGAACGCGCCGTTTTCCTGCCCTCAGGCGACTTCCTCCATTCACGGGAGAACTGACGTTGCGGAACCTGACCCGGCGACAGTCGAACGCGCCGGGACAACTGAAAACCAACTGAGTCGCCGCCTTACGCTGCGGGAGTTTCGGCGGCGGCCCACCTCGTGTAGAGGCTGCGGCGATGAGTTATGCGGTCAAGGAAATCTTCCTCACCCTGCAGGGCGAGGGCGGCCAGGCCGGCAAGGCGGCGGTGTTCTGCCGCTTCGCCGGCTGCAATCTGTGGTCGGGCCGCGAGAAGGACCGCGCCGCCGCCGTCTGCAGCTTCTGCGACACCGATTTCGTCGGCGTGAACGGGCCCGGCGGCGGTCGCTTCAAGACCGCGGAAAGATTGGCCGAGGCGGTCGAGGCGGCCTGGACCGGTGGGCCGGACGACCGCCTGGTGGTCTGCACCGGCGGCGAGCCGCTGCTGCAGCTGGACGCCGCCGCCATCGACGCCCTGCACGCCCGCGGCTTTTCCATCGCCGTCGAGACCAACGGCACGCTTCAAGCCCCCGCCGGCATCGACTGGGTCTGCGTCAGCCCCAAGGCCGACGCCCCCGTCGTGCAGACCCGCGGCCAGGAACTGAAGCTGGTCTGGCCGCAGGTCGGGGTCGATCCGGCCCGGTTCGCGGGCCTCGATTTCGAACGCTTCTACCTGCAGCCGATGGACGGGCCTGACCGCGAGGGGGCCACGGCCGCCTGCATCGCCTATTGCCTTTCGCACCCCAGGTGGCGTTTAAGCACCCAAACCCACAAATACCTCGGCATCGCCTAGGGCATTTGCCCGCGAGGCCCTATTTTCCAAGCACAGATGACCACGCCAATCTTCGAGATCACGAAGGCCGCCACCTTCGACGCCGCCCACCATTTCCCCAACGGCCCGGTGGACAGCCCCTACACGCGCCTGCACGGCCACAGCTTCCGGGTCGAGGCCACCGTGCGCGGCGAGATCAGCGGCCCGATGGGCTGGGTCGTCGACCTCGCCGAACTGGACGGCGAACTGAAGGCGGTCGCCACCGAGCTCGACCACGGCCTGCTCAACGACAAGCCGGGCCTCGAGACCCCGACCCTGGAACACCTCTGCCTGTATTTCGCGCGCGCCCTGAAGCCGCGCTTCCCCGGCCTGTGCCGGGTGGTCATCTCGCGGCCGACGATCAACGAGAGCTGCGCGCTCTCCCTTTGATCAGCCCAGCGGGTTGCCGTTGTCCTCGTCGGAACCGCGGCGCCTGGGGCCCGAATAGGCCGGGTCGGCCCGGCGGCGGCGGTCGGGTCCGAAATAGTCTTCGTTGCGGATGAACGACCGGGGGGCCTCGACCACCCGGGTGATGCGGTCGATGACGCCGCGCGCCGTCACCGGCTTGGCGAGGAACTCGGTCACCCCGGCGTCGCGCGCCTCCTTGACCCGCTTCTGGGTCGAATGGCCGGTGATCATGATGACCGGACACATCTGGTTGGGGCTGTCGGGCGAGTTGCGCAGCAGGCGGGTGAAGTCGATGCCGTCCAGCGGCTGCATGGCCAGGTCGGTCATGACGATGTCGATGGCGTTCATGCGCATGATGTTCAGCGCCTCGGCCCCGTCGGTGGCCTCGAAAACGCCCTTCACGCCGATGGCCCGCAGGATCTCTCCGATCAGCACACGCATGTGGTGATTGTCGTCCACGAGTAAAATCTTGAGGAGGTCAAAGCGCACTTGCGTCGAGGGTCCCGTAACACCGTTCCGTCGGAGCGTTACGAGGCTAACCCATTGGCCGTCAACGAAAAAGGGCCGGCCTACTTGCGACCGGCCCTGAGTTACCCGTTGTGAGATTGTCTAGTTGGAATCAACCAGAACGATTTCGGCGTCGCTGACGGCGGTTACCCGCAGGACACCTTCGTCCCGTATGGCCGCGCCGTCCCTGGGAGACAGGGAAACCCCGTTGACCTCGACGTCGCCGGCGGCGGCGACCAGGTAGCCGTGGCGCCCGTCGGCGAGATCATATGTCGCGGTCTCGCCGGCCTTCAGCGTCGCCCCGAGCACCCGGGCCGTGGCCCGAATCGGCAGGGCGCCCTCGTCGTCGAGGCCGCTGGCCAGGGCGACGAACTTTCCGGAGCGGTCGCCCTTGGGAAACGGCTTGGCGCCCCAGCTGGGCTCGCCGCCATGGGTTTGCGGCTGGATCCACAGCTGGAACAGGGTCGTGGTCTCGTCTTCCAGATTGTACTCGGCGTGGCGGATGCCGGACCCCGCGCTCATCACCTGCACGTCGCCGGCCTCGGTGCGGCCGGTGTTGCCCAGGCTGTCCTGGTGGGTGATGGCCCCCGTGCGGACATAGGTGATGATCTCCATGTCGGCATGCGGATGCGGCGGGAAGCCGGACTTGGGCGCGATCTCGTCGTCGTTCCAGACGCGAAGGTCGCCCCAGCCCATGCGGGTGGGCTCGTACCAGTTGGCGAAACTGAAGTGGTGGCGGGCGTTGAGCCAGCCGTGATTGGCATGGCCGAGCTGCTCGAAGGGGCGGCGGTCGATCATGGATATGTTCCTATCTGGCGGGTTGTTTGCGCCATCGAGAGCCTAGATAGGAAGCCATTTTCGAAATGCAACACCTGTTGTGTCAGATGGCGTAGAGGGCGGCGATCTGCGCCGCCAGCGCGCCCATCCGTTCGCGCAGGGCCGGCGGCTCCAGCACCTCGACGCCGGTCCCCAGCCGCAGCAGCTCTCGGGCCGTCCAGTCGGGGCTTTCCATCGGCGTCTCGACCACACCCTCCCCCACCTCGGTCACCTCGACGCCGTCGCGGCGCAGGGCTTGAAGCGCGTCGGGCGTCACCTTCAGGCGGGCGACGCCCTGCTTGAGGCTCTCGGCGTAGTCGGCCTGGGCGCGGGTCCAGTGGGTGGCCAGTTCGAACCGGGCCGGCCGCTCGAACCCTTCCTCGGTCACCTCGGCGGCGACGACCTGAGAAGCGCGGTAGGTGCGCACCTCCCCCTTGGCCCCGTTTCGTTGGGACCGGGCGATCAGATACCAGGCGCCGGCCTTGAGAACGAGGCCGAGCGGCTCCAGCACCAGGTCGATGGGCCGCCGCGGCCCATAGCGGACGGCGACGCGCCGATCCCGCCACAGCCCGTCGGCCAGCACCGTCAGCCAGTCGCCGCCGTCGGCCTGGCGAAACCAGCCGACCGGGTCGAGGTGGATCCGCGCCTGGGCCCGCATGGCGGCCGCCCCCGGGCCCTCGGGCAGGGCGGCCAGGACCTTCAGCTGGGCGTCGGCCATGGCCTGGCCCAGCCCCAGCTGAGCCGCCGGCCCCGGCAGGCCGGCGAGGATCAGGGTGTGGGCCTCCTGGTCGGTGAGGCCGGTCAGGCGGGTGCGGTAGCCGTCAAGCAGGGCGAAGCCGCCGCCCGGCCCCCGGTCGGCATAGACCGGCACCCCGGCGGCGCTGAGGGCGTCGATGTCGCGGTAGAGGGTGCGCACCGACACCTCGAACTCGGCCGCCAGCCTCTCGGCGGTCATCCGGCCGCGGGTCTGCAGCAGCATCAGGATGGAGAGGAGGCGGCTCGAACGCATTTTTCCATCATGCCGGATAAATCCTGACAAGTCCTGTCAGGTAGCCCCGGCTATCTCTCGCCTCGCTCAATCTTCAGGAGGCATCCATGACCCGCCGAGACATCCTCACCGCCGCCGCCGCGACCGCCGCAGCCGTCGCCCTCCCCGCCCATTCTCAGGCAAAGGGGGCCGCGCAACACCAGCAGATCGTCGAACTGCGCCGGTACGCCATGAACAAGGGCCGCCGCGACGACCTCATCGCCCTGTTCGAGGAACGGTTCATCGAGAGCCAGGAGGCGCTCGGCGCTACGGTGCTGGGAACCTTCCGCGACCTCGACAACCCCGACCGCTTCGTCTGGCTGCGCGGCTTTCCGGACCCGCAGACCCGCCACGACGCCCTCGACGGCTTCTACACCGGCCCCGTCTGGCAGGCGAACCGCACCGCCGCCAACGCCACCATCGCCGACTCCGACAACGTCCTGCAGCTTGCCCCCGTCGGCGCCGGCTTCGACCTTGCCGGCCTGACCCGCGCGCCGGTCGGGGCGGCGACGCGGTCGACCGCCGTCATCGCCGCCACGATCTGCCCGATCGCCAGGGGCCAGGAAGCCGCCTTCACCGCCGTCTTCGCCCGCGACATCGCCCCGGTGCTGGTCGCCGCCGGGGCCCCGGCCATCGCCGTCTTCGCCAGCGATCCGCAGCCCAACAGCTACCCCCGCCTGCCGATCCGCGAGGACGTCACCGCCTTCATCTGGTTCCAGGCCTTCCCGCATGAGGCGGCCCAGCGGCTGTTCGCCGAGGGTCCCGGGGCCGCCTTCTACCGCGGCCTCGCACCGCGCCTCACCGGCCCCATGGAGGTGCTGCGTCTGCAGCCGACCGCCCGCTCGCTGATCCAGGGCCCGCCCGTCCCGGCCGACGGGCGAAAGGACTTCGACTTCCTGATCGGCTCCTGGCGGGTCAGGCACAGCCGCCTGAAGGCCCGCCTGGCCGGCTCGACCGACTGGGAAGACTTCGAGGGCTGGTGCCAGTGCCGCAAGACCATGGGCGGCCTGGGCAATTTCGACGACAACATCCTCAACATTCCGGCCGGGGCCTACGGCGCCGCCGGCGTCCGCCGGTTCGATCCGAAGCTGAACCGCTGGTCGATCTGGTGGCTCGACGCCCGCTACCCCAGCATCGAGCCGCCGGTGAACGGCGGCTTCAAGGACGGCGTCGGGACCTTCACCGGCGAGGACGTCTTCGAGGGCAGACCCATCGTCGTCCGCTTCATGTGGTCGAAGATCACCGCCACCACCGCCCACTGGTCCCAGGCCTTCTCGCCGGACAACGGCAAGACCTGGGAAGTGAACTGGGACATGGATTTCGAACGGGTCAGTTGGGGCTGAAAACCCCGTCGCCGCTGGGGAAGTGTCGCAGCCCCCCTATCACTTTCGACAGCTTGTTCCGCCCCGGCCGAACCCTATGGCTTGCCCAGCAAAACAGAACGCTGGGCAAACCGCGTTCGCAGAGGGAGGTCGAAAAAATGGTTCGGACGCAAGGATTGCGCGCTGCTCTGGCGCTGGGCGTGTCGCTGACGGCGATGTGGGCGGCCACGCCGTCTCTGGCCCAGGAGCCGACGGCCTCGTCCGACACCGAGGTCGACGCCCTGGTGGTCACCGCCAACCGCCGCGAGGAGGCGATCAACGACGTCCCCATGGCCATCCAGGCCTTCGGCGGCGAACAGCTGGAGCAGCTGCGCGTCACCGACGTGAAGGACCTCTCGACCATCGTGCCGAGCTTCACCGTCTCGCGGTCCTACCAGGGCGTGCCGACCTACACGCTGCGCGGCATTGGCTTCAACACCATCAACATGTCGGCCACCTCGACGGTCGGCACCTATGTCGACGAGGTCGCCTACCCCTATCCAATCATGAACAGCGGCCCGGTCTTCGACCTCGAGCGGGTGGAAGTGCTCAAGGGTCCGCAAGGCACGCTGTTCGGCCGCAACACCACGGCCGGCCTGATCAACTTCGTCACCGCCAAGCCGTCCGACGAGTTCGAAGCCCGGATCAGCGCCGAGGTCGGCAGCTACGCCACCCACAACTTCGAAGGCATGATCAGCGGCCCCTGGGGCGACAGGATGCAGGCCCGCATCGCCTTCCGCACCGAGGACAGCGACGAGGGCTGGCAGGAGTCGGTCAGCCGCAACGACAGCCTCGGCGAACAGCACCGCTACGGCCTGCGCGCCGGCATCAGCTTCCAGCCGTCCGACAGCTGGGACATCGACCTCAGCTACAACGGCTGGTGGAACAAGTCCGACACGCTTGCCGCCCAGGCCGTCGGCTTCACCCCGGCCACCGCCGCCAGCCCGTTCAACGCCCCCGGCATCGTCGCCTTCGTGAACTCCAGGCCGTTCGACGACGCCCGCGACGCCGACTGGGCGCCGGACGCCCGCCGGATGACCGACATCGGCACGGGCCTGGGCATCCACAAGCCGTTGCAGGAGGACTCCACCTTCGCCGGCTACAAGCTGCGGGCCGCCTGGGAGGTCAACGACAGCCTGCGGATCGTCTCGCTGACCAGCTACAACGACCTCAAGCGCCAGGCGGTCAACGACTGGTCGGGCGCCCCTTATGAAGTGCTGATCCAGGACGCCTACGGGACCATCACCTCCTTCGCCCAGGAACTGCGGGTCGAGGGCAATGCCTCCTTCGTCGACTGGATGGTCGGCGGCTACTGGGCCAGCGACGATATTCTCGACAGCAATCGCACCATCCTGCAGGACAACGCCAACGTCGGCCTGATCCGCTTCTACACCTCGACCCTGCTGGCCAGCCCGTTCAACAGCGGGGGCTACACGGCGCTGCAGGCCAGCCAAGCCTTCCGCACCTTCGTCGACGAGGGGAATATCGACACCACCACGGCCAGCCTGTTCGCCAACGCCGACTGGAAACTGTCCGACCAGTTCAAACTGACCACCGGCGTGCGCTGGACCCGCGACACCCAGGACTACGAGGGCTGCTCGCACGACTTCAACGGCAACATGCTGCCCAACGTCAACATCACCAACCGGGCGCTGTTCTTCGGGGTCTACGGCCTGGTGGCGCCGATCACGCAAGGGCAGTGCAACACCTTCAACCCGAACACCGCCAAGTTCGGCCTGGTGACCTCGTCCCTCGACGAGCACAACGTCGCCTGGCGGCTGGCGCTGAACTGGACGCCGACCGACGACATCCTGGTCTTCGCCTCGGCCAGCCGCGGGGCCAAGGCCGGCGCCACCCCGATCAACGCCGCCAACATCTCGACCCAGAACGCCCCGGCCAAACAGGAAATTTTGCAGGCTTACGAGGTGGGCATCAAAGCCGGCCTGTTCGAGCGCCGGGTCCAGGCCAACGTCTCGGCCTTCTACTACGACTACGAGGACAAGCAGCTCAGCGTCTACTTCGCCGACCCGATCTACACGGCCCTGGCGCGGCTCAACAACGTGCCGGAATCGCGGGCTTACGGCATCGACGGCGACGTTACCTGGCGGGTCACCCCCAACCTGACCGCCATGGCCAGCGCCACCTGGCTGGAGACCGAGGTCATCGGCTACACCGGCGTCAACTCGGCCGGCCTGGCCCAGGACTTCGACGGCGCCCAGTTCCTCTACAGCCCGAAATACAGCACCAGCTTCACGCTGATCTACGACGGCGAGATCAACGACGCGCTCGGCTTCCAGGCGGCCGTCAACGGCCGCTGGCAGTCGGAAAGCCACGCCGACCTGGAAGGCAACCCGCTGTTCGACATCCCCGAATACGGCCTGCTCAACGCCAGCCTCGGCATCCATGCGGTCAACGACCGCTGGGCCGTCCAGCTCTACGGCCGCAACCTGACCGACGAATATTTCTACCCGGCGGTCAGCAGCAACGCCAACACCGTCGTCCGCTTCCCCGGCGCCCCCCGCACCTGGGGGTTGTCGCTCACTCTGAAGTACTAGGCCTTGAGCCCAGCCGGGTTCGAAACCATCTCAGCTCCACCGGGTTCAGCCCGGTGGAGCTTTTCATGACCGACACCACCGCCGCCACCGACACCCCCATCGAGACTGTCGTCATCGCCTGCCCGGCCGACGCCGCCCTCAACCGCGTTCCCAAGGCCAGGCTCGGATCCGCCCCCAAATGCGGCGTCTGCAAGAGCCCGCTGTTCGCCGGCAAGCCCGTCGAACTCACCGCCGCCAGCTTCGACCGCCACGCGAAATCCTCCGACCTGCCGCTGCTGGTCGACTTCTGGGCCGCCTGGTGCGGGCCCTGCCAGGCCATGGCCCCGGCCTTCGCCAAGGCCGCCGGCCAGCTCGAACCCGACGTCCGCCTCGGCAAGCTCGACACCGAGGCCCAGCAGGCCCTCGCCGGCCGCTACAACATCCGCTCCATCCCGACCATGATCCTGTTCCACAAGGGCCGCGAGATCGCCCGCACCAGCGGGGCCCTGCCGGCCGAGGCCATCGTGCAGTGGGCAAGGGCCAACCTTCCGCGCTAGGTTGCGCGCCATGACCAACATCCTTCCCTTCCTGATGTTCGAGGGCCGGGCCGAGGAGGCGATGCGCTTCTACGCCGGCCTGTTCCCGGACGCCTCCATCGATGAGGTGAATCCCTGGCCGCCGGGCAGCCCCGGCAAGCCCGGAACCATCATGACCGCCCGCTTCACCCTGGCCGGTCAGAGCTTCATGGTCACCGACAGCTCGGTGAACCACGCCTTCACCTTCACCCCCTCGGTCAGCTTCTTCGTCAACGTCGACGACTTGGCCCAGCTGGAGCACTTGGCGGCGGAACTTGGCCAGGGCGGCCAGGTGCTCATGGGCATCGGAAGTTACGGCTTTTCCCAGCGCTTCACATGGCTCAACGACCGCTTCGGCGTCTCCTGGCAGATCAACCTGCCCTGACGGCGGCCGAGGTGGCGAGCCGCTACGCCGCCGCCTTCTTCTCCCGTTGCGCCCAGAGCGCGGCTTCCTCGCGCTCGGCGACCTTGACGCTGGCTTCCTTCACATGGCCGAAGCCGCGGATCTTGTCCGGGATGGCGGCGATGCGGGCAGCGAGCGGCAGGTGATCGGCGTCGAGGCCGGTCAGCAGGCGGTCGAGGCCCGCTTCGTAGCTGGCGATCAGGCCGCGTTCCATGCGCCGTTCCTCGCTCATGCCTGCGATGTCGAAGGGACCGCCGCGCAGGCCCTTCATCTTCGCCAGGATCGGGAACAGGATGGTCAGCACCCAGCCGCCCAGCGCGATCTTCTGCGGCTTGCCGTCCGGGCCCTTGGGGGCGATCCACG
Source organism: Caulobacter sp. (assembly GCA_028291265.1). Taxonomy (GTDB): domain Bacteria; phylum Pseudomonadota; class Alphaproteobacteria; order Caulobacterales; family Caulobacteraceae; genus Caulobacter. The sequence goes on from JAQGIK010000031.1 coordinate 29,841, forward strand.
GCGGGGAGAGCCAGACCTTGGCCTTGCCGCCCTTGAACACGGCCGCCAGCTCCTTGCCGAAGCGGCCGTCGGTGTAGAGGCGGGCGACCTCGTACTCGTCCTTGTAGGCCATCAGCTTGTAGAGGTTGACGGCCACGGCGCGGGTCAGGGCCTCGCCGTCATTGAGGGCGGTCTCGGCGGCGCGGACCTGGGCCACCCGCTTGGCGTAGCGGTCGGAATAGGCCTGGTTCTGGTAGCCGACCAGCTCGGCCGTGCGGTGGGCGATCAGGTCCTCCAGCGGCATGGTTTCCGGGGTCGGGGTGACGTCTTCCGGCAGGCCCTTGAAGGCCTCGTCGACGGCCGCCTTCCGGCCGACCTCGAAGGCCTGCATGTTGGCCTCGGCGTCGACGCCGTTCAGCTTGATGGCCCGGTACATGGCGCGGCTGGAGACCGGGATGACGCCCTTTTGCCAGGCGAAGCCCAGCATGATCATGTTGGCATAGATCTCGTCGCCCAGCTTGTGCAGCGACAGGGCCTGCGACGGACAGGCGTTGTAATCCTTCGTCGCGCCCTTGATGCGGCGGGCCATGCCGGCGGTGTCGTAGCGGACGTCGCGGTTGGTCACGAAGTCGGCGGTCGGCGAGAAGTCGGCGTTGCCGAAGGCGACCGTCTTCTGCTTCGAGAACAGGGCCAGGGCTTCGGGGCTGGCGGCGACCAGCAGGTCGCAGGCGATCAGCACATCGGCGCTGGCCGCCGGCACGCGGCCGCCGACGATGGTGGTCTCGGTCTCGCCGATCTTGACGTGGCTGAAGACCGAGCCGCCCTTTTGGGCCAGACCGGTCATGTCCACGACGCTGGCGCTGCGGCCATCTACGTGGGCCGCCATGGCCAGGATCGAGGCGACGGTGGTGACGCCGGTGCCGCCGATGCCGGTGAACAGGATACGGCGCACACCCTCGACCGGCTCGAACACCGGCAGCGGGGTGGAGTCCGCGGTTAGAGCAGGAAGTTTCTTGCCCTGCGGGTTCTCGGCCCCGTCGAGGGTGATGAAGCTGGGGCAGAAGCCGTCGACGCAGGAATAGTCCTGGTTACAGGTCGACTGGTTGATCGCCCGCTTGCGGCCGAACTCGGTGTTCTTGGGCTCGACCGAGACGCAGTTGGATTTCTTCGAACAGTCGCCGCAGCCCTCGCAAACCAGCGGGTTGATGAACACCCGGGTCGTCGCCCTGGGCATCAGGCCGCGTTTGCGGCGGCGGCGCTTTTCGGTGGCGCAGGTCTGGTCGTAGAGGAGGACGGTGACGCCCTCCGTCTCGCGCAGCTCTTCCTGGACCCTGGTCAGCTCCTTGCGCGGGAAGATCTGGACGTTGGGGGCGAGGTCGGTGACGCCCTCATAGCGCTCGATCTCGTCGACGACGATGACGGTCTTGGTGACGCCCTCGGCCGCCAGCTGGCGGGTGATCTGGGCCGGGGTGAAGCCGCTTTCGGCGGTCTGGCCGCCGGTCATGGCCACGGCGTCGTTGAACAGCAGCTTGTAGGTGATGTTGGCCTTGGCCGCGATCGCGCCCCGGATCGCCAGCGAGCCGCTGTGGTTGTAGGTGCCGTCGCCAAGATTCTGGAAGACGTGCTTTTCGGTGGTGAACGGCGAGGCCCCCACCCAGGTCAGCCCCTCGCCGCCCATGTGGGTGTTGAGGTCGGTCATCGGGTCGTTGAACCCGGCCATGTAGTGACAGCCGATACCGGCCAGGGCCCGGCTGCCGTCCGGCACCCGGGTCGAGGTGTTGTGCGGACAGCCCGAGCAGAAGAACGGTTTGCGCTGCTGGTCGCTGGCCAGGCTGATGGCTGCGACGCCGGCGGCCGAAACGCGGTCGAGGTAGGCCGAGGCCCGCTCCTTGGCCGGACCGGCCGGCAGGCGGCTGTAGAGGTCGAGTGCGATGGCGGCCACGGTCAGGCTGCCGGTGTCCTCCATCAGCCGGTCGCCCTGTTCGTTGAACTTGCCGACGATGGTCGGACGGGCGTGGGCCGGCAGGTCGTACAGCGCGGCCCGGGCCTGCGGCTCGATCAGGGCGCGCTTGTGCTCGATGACCATCAGGGTCTCGAGGCCCGCGGCGAAGCTGCGCAGCCCCTGCGGCTCCAGCGGCCAGGGCATGCCGACCTTGTAGATCGAGATACCCATGGCGGCCGCTTCGTCGAGGGTGATGTTCATCGCCTGGAAGGCTTCGAGCACATCCTTGTAGGCCTGGCCCTGGCAGACGATGCCGAGGCGCGGCTGGCGGGCGGCGAGCACCACCTTGTCGATGTTGTTGGCGCGGGCGAAGGCGAGCGCGGCCGGGATCTTGTGATTGCGGAGACGGGTCTCCTTCTCCAGCGGCTGGTCCTTGGTGCGGATGTGCAGCCCGCCCGGAGGCATCGGGAATTCGGGGATGACGTGGTGGTGGCGGTCCAGCGACACATCGATGGTGACGCCGCTGTCCATGGTGTCGGCCAGGGCGATCATCCCGACCCACAGGCCCGAGAAGCGCGACATCGAAATACCGAGCAGGCCGTAGTCGAGCACTTCCTGCACATCGGCCGGCGACAGCACCGGCATCTCGAAGTCCTGGAAGGCGAACTCCGATTGGCTGGGCAGCGTGGAGGATTTGCAGTTGTGGTCGTCGCCGGCGATGGCCAGGACGCCGCCCTTGGGCATGACGCCGGCGAAGTTGGCGTGCTTGAAGACATCGCCCGTCCGGTCGACGCCGGGGGCCTTGCCGTACCACAGGCCGTAGACGCCATCGAACTTGGCGCCGGGGAACAGGTTGGCCTGCTGGCTGCCCCAGACGGCGGTGGCCGCGAGGTCTTCGTTGAGGCCTTCCTGGAAGACGACTTCGTGCGCGGTAAGCAGCTTGCGGGACCGCGCGGCCTGCTGGTCGAGGCCGCCGAGGGGGCTGCCGCGATAGCCGGAAACATAGCCAGCGGTGTTCAGTCCATCCCGCACATCGAGGCGCCGACGGTCGAGCATGACGCGGATAAGCGCCTGCACGCCGGTGATGAAGGCGCGACCATCTTCTAGAAGATATTTGTCGTCCAACGTCACTTCTGAGTGGCGCATTGAAAAATCTTTCCTGCGGGAAGGGCTAGTGCGCTTGCAAGATCATATAAGTCCGGAGAAAATGTTTGCCAAAGCCATGCCCGAACAGGGGCATGAGTCGGCAAGAACGGGGCGGTTTTAGCCCCTCCAGGGGGAACAATAGTTTGTCAGAGCCTCTCGACGCAGTTGACGCAAAGATTCTCGATCTGATCCAGCACGACGCCGGTCTGTCGGTGGCCGAGATCGCCGAGCGCGTCGGCCTCAGTTCGAGCCCCTGCTGGCGCCGCATCAAGCGCCTGGAGGACGCCGGCGTCATCCAGCGGCGGGTGACCATCCTCGACCGTGAACTGCTGGGCCTGGCCTTCGAGGTGTACTGCACCGTCAAGCTCTCCCTTCCGACCAAGGAAAACCTTGAGCGCTTCGAAGGCTCCGTCCTCAAATGGCCGGAGGTGGTGCAATGCGCCACGGTCACCGGCGCCGCCGACTACGAGATGCGCATCGTCACCCGCGACATGCACGCCTTCGACGACTTCCTGCGCGACAAGATCCTGTCGCTGGGCCTGGTCTCCAACATCGAGAGCCGCATCGTCATCCGTGGCGTCAAGAACAGCACCGCCGTGCCGCTGGGGCTGGTCAGCCCGTATGTGAGCCCGCACGGCTAAGCATTACCGATCGTTAGTTTGCTGAACGGCGCTCCTTGACGCAGGCTCTCCTCCGAACTGGGGGGCCCACCATGATCCGCGCCGTCAGCTTGACCTTGGCCGCGGCCCTCTGTCTGGCGGCGAGCGCACCCGAAGGCCGGCTCGAACAGTACTTCCGCCTGCGCCAGGAAGCCGGCGCTGCGATCAAGGCGAATGACCTCGCCACGGCCGAGAGCCGGCTTGAGGACGCCCTGGCGCTGTACCCAACCAGTCCGGGCTCGCTGATCCGTCTGGCGCGGGTCGAGGTCGCCGCCGGCAAGCCGGCCGAGGCCGTCGGTCACCTGCGGACCTATGCCAGCCTCGGCCTGACCTGGGACATCCTCGGCGACGAGGCGCTGGCCGCCCTGGTTCCTCGCGCCGACTTCGAGGATGTCACCGCCCAGCTGGCCTGGAACGGCACGCCGATCGGCAAGCCGGCCGTCGCCGCTGAGATGCCCAAGGCCGGTCCGATCTACGAGGGGCTGGTCTGGCAGGACGATCACTGGCTGGTCAGCAGCGTCTCCGAAAGGACCATCTACAAGGTCGACCGGAAGGGCGTCGCGGCTCCCTTCCTCAAGGCCGACGCCGCGACCGCTGGCGTTTTCGGCATGGCGCTGGACGGCAAAACCCTCTGGGCCGCCGAGGCGGGCGGACCGGAGATACCGGGCTCCGCCGGTCCGGCCCGCACCGCGCTCCTGAAGATCGACAGCCGCACCGGCGCCATCCTCGCCCGCTATCCGGTCGACGGCGGGGAAAGCCCGCTACAGCTGGGGGATGTCGTCGTCGGACCGAATGGAACGGTCTACGCCAGCGCCTCGGTCGGATCGGCCATCTACCGCCTCAAGCCCGGCGCCAAGGCGCTCGATGTCGTGCTGACCACCAACGAGATGGGCTCGCCCCAGGGCATGGTCGTCTGCCCAGGCGGCGCCCTGCTGATCGCCGACTACTCGAGCGGCCTGCACCGGCTGGACCTCAAGACCGGACAACTCGACCTGGTCGGCGGGACGCCGGCGGCCATGGTCGGAACCGACGGCCTGTTCGCCATCACCCTTAGCGGCGCCACGCAGCCGGTCGTCGTCGCCACCCAGAACGGCGTCTCGCCGGCCCGGGTGCTGATGCTGCACCTCAGTCATGATTGCCGCCGGATCGAGAAGGTCGACACCCTGGCCGCCAATCACGCGGCGCTGGAAGACCTGACGCTGGGCGCGGCCATGCCGGGTCAGGTCGCCGTTATCGGCCGTGGCGGCTGGGCCGGCTATGGCGGCGATGGCAAGCCGCTGGCCGACGCCAAGGCCGAGACGGCGCAGATCCTCACCATACCGCTGCCCCGCGATTGAACCGCTCCGCCCGCTGAGGGGTTTCCGCTGCAGGAGACTCCGATGCTCAAGAACCTGCCGTCCATCCTAGGCCACGCCCTGCAGGGCGTGCGGCCGGGCTTGGAGAAGGTGCTCTACCACGACCCGGCCTTGAAGGCCGTGCCCGAGACCCTGACCCTTGAAAGCGCCGCCTTCGACGCCCCCACCCTGCCGAGGCGGTTCACCGAGGACGGCGAGGGCCTCTCCCCGCCATTTGCCTGGAAGGGTGTTCCGGCCGGCGCGACCTCCCTGCTGCTGGTCATCGAGGACGCCGACAGCCCGACCCCGGCGCCGCTGGTCCACGCCATCGTCTACGACCTGCCGCCGCATGACGGCATCCTCAAGGAGGGGGCCATCACCACCCTCGACGACGACGATCATCCCCACACCGGCCTCAACAGCTTTCTGCACAACGGCTACCTGCCACCCGATCCGCCGCCGGGTCACGGCCCGCACCGTTATGTCGCCCAGATCTATGCGCTGGACGCCGCCAGCGGCTTCAAGACCGCGCCGGGCCGGCCGCAGGTGCGCGATCTGCTGCACAAACACGCCATCGCCCGGGGCATGATCTGCGCCACCTATGTGCGCCATTGACCGCGCCCAAATCGGCTGCAAGGTGACCCGAATTCTGGAGGGTCCCCCATGATCGAACTCGTCATCGACCAGCGTCGCAAGGACCTCGGCGGCTTCGAGGTGGGACGCGTGCTGCCCTATGCGCCGCACCGCATGGTCGGCCCCTTCATTTTCTTCGACCATATGGGCCCGGCCGAGTTCCAGCCGGGCTTTCCGCGCAGCGTCGACGTGCGGCCCCATCCCCACATCGGCCTCTCGACCCTCAGCTACCTGTTCGAAGGCTCGATGACCCACCGCGACAGCGTCGGCAGCGAGATCGTCATCCGGCCCGGCGAGGTCAACTGGATGACGGCGGGCAGCGGCATCACCCACTCCGAACGCTTCGAGGAACTCCGGGCCGACGGCGGCCGCATGGACGGCATCCAGACCTGGCTGGCCCTGCCCACCGAGTCCGAAGAGGTCGCGCCCGCCTTCAGCCACCACGAGGGCGCCGACGAACTGCCCTTCTACGAAGGCGGCGGCATGAGCGCCCGTCTGGTCGCCGGCAAGGCCTTCGGCGCCGAGGCCAAGGTGCCGGTCTTCTCGCCCCTGTTCTACGTCCACTGGGAATTGGCCGCCGGGGCCAAGGCCACCCTGCCCGCCGAATACCCCGAACGCGCCGCCTACGTGGCCAAGGGCCGGGTCGAGATCGACGGCCGGAGCATCGGGGCCGGCCAGATGGCCGTCTTCCAGCCCGGCGACACGATCACCTTCACTGCCCTGGAGCCCAGCACCGTCATGCTGCTCGGCGGCGAGCCGGTCGGCCCGCGCTTCATCGACTGGAACTTCGTCTCTTCCAGCAAGGAGCGCATCGACCAGGCCAAGGCCGACTGGCGCGCCGGCCGCATGAAGCTGCCCGACCTGGACCATGATGAATTCATCCCCCTGCCCGAGCCTCCCCCGCCTCCACCACCCATGTCCTGACGGCGGGACCACCCATTCATTTCCCGCCTTGCCATCGCCTCAGATGCGATCAATTCTCACTCGCATAATTTTTCTGAGTGAGTCCGGAGGCAAGCATGGTGTTCCAGGCGATCGGCGCTTGCGCCCTGATGCGGCTGATGCGGGCGGACCGCCGGGAGGTGGAAACCGACTGGCTGCTGTTCGGCCCCACCGACGCCGAGGTGGTCGAAGACGATGACGAGGCGCCACCGTTCCTGCTGGCGGCGGAGTAGTCAGGCCTTCAGGGCCTTGCGGGCGGCCAGGCCGTATTCGACGCCGGTCCAGACGGTGACGGCGGCGGCCAGCCACAGCGACAGGTCGACGCTCGTGCTCACCGTCCCGGTCATCCAGGCCGGCTGGGTCAGGCGCAGCAGGGCGGCGGCCAGGGCGACCAGCTGCAGGGTGGTCTTCCACTTGGCCAGCATGGTCACCGGCAGGCGCACGCCGCGCGGGGCCAGCACCTCGCGCAGAGCGCTGACCGAGAACTCCCGGAACAGGATCAGGCCGCCGGTCAGGGCGGCGACGTGGTCGCCGTTGATGGCCAGGCCGACAATGGCACCCGCCACCAGCACCTTGTCGGCGATCGGGTCGAGGATGGCGCCGGTCAGGCTCTCGACCTGGTATTTGCGGGCCAGCCAGCCGTCGAAGAAGTCGGTCACCGCGGCGATCACGAAGCCCCAGAAGGCGAAATACAGCAGATTCGGTCCGGACGTCGGCAGGGTGACCCCGGCCATGAGAGCGAGGAAGACCAGCAGGGTCAGGACCAGCCGGCCGAGGGTCAGGATGTTGGGGACGTGCTTCATGGCCTCACCCTAACGCATGGCGGAGCAAACCGGTCACCAGCGGCGAACCGGACCGGGCGTGACCGCATGGCCGCCGCCCCAGGTCGGGGCCGGCGGAGGGCCGGCCAGGGCCTCGAAGGCGGCGACGAAGTCGGCCTCCTCGATCAGGTCCGGGGCCTGGAAATAGCTGACGGTCAGGCCGGCGGTCAGGGCGTCGATGACCTTGACGAAGCGCTCGGCCGGGAGCGGCAGGGCGCCGGCCGGCACCAGCCGGCCGAACCCGGCCGCCATGCTGCGCCAGCCGCCGGCCGTGGCCTCGGCCCGCTGGGCCAGCAGGTCGGGGCGGGTCATCAGGTGCAGCTGGATGGCGGCGTTGAGGGCACGGCGTTCGAGGCGGCCCCGGGCATGGGCGTAGACCGCCTGGCCGAGCAGCCGCATCTGCACCCGGAGCGGCGCGCCGGGCTGGAACTGCACCGACACCGGCGTCGTCTCCTGCTCCATGACCGCCATGAACAGGGCGTCGCGGCTCTTGAAGTTGCCGTGGAAGGCGCCGCGGGTCATGCCGGCCCGGGCGCAGATCTCGTCCAGCGACGTGCGGTCCCAGCCCTTCTCGGCAATCAGTTCGGCGGCGGCCGTGGCCAAGGTGCGCCGGGTGCGGGCGCGCTTGTCGCCCCCGGCTCGACCGGACGGGGAGCGGGATGGGCGGTCAGAATTATCGGTCATCGGCTGAAAATACGAAACGGTATTTTGATTCACAACCGGGTTCTTGCCTGCAGAACCTCGCGCCGACTCTTCGCGGACCTGTTTTATCAACCTTTTCAAGGTGCGGGCTCGCATCTGCACGTCAAAACGGCTGTCAAAAGCGTATCGATCAGATAGCGATTCAGTATGGTTCTCGTTCGAGTCTGGTGCGGTATCGCGTTGTGGAAGGGTTATGCCGGCGTGGTCATTCGGTCGACGCTGCAGTGTGGCGGTGCTGTTGGCCATGGGAAGATCACCGGGGCTTGAGGCTTATCGAAGTGGGGCCCCATTATCCCATGTCGGCCGCCGGCCAGCCCCTGCCTACAGGGTCGTCTCCGCGAGGTTCGAGCGGTACTTGGTCCCCGTCTGTCGGTCGGTGATCTCGATATAAACCCAGCTGGGCGGCACGGTTCCCTCCGGCGCCGAGAACCACAGCTGGTCGAGTTGGTCGGGCGAGCCCAGGGCGCAGAAGCCGTAGAGCCGCTTGCCGCGGGAATCGAAGACATCGACCCAGGACCGGGAGGCATTGGTGTTGCTCCCGCAGGGCGGTAGCGCGGGCGCCGCGGCGAACATCTCGGCCGGATAGGTCTCCTTGTTGAAGACCGCATACCGGTAGCGGATGAAGGCCTGGCCGTTGGCGACATAGGGCTCGGCGCCGGTCATGTAGAGGACGGGGTTGGCGGACGCGGCCATGGCCGGTCCGGCAAGCAACAGGGCCGCCAGGCCCAGCATCAGCACGCGCATGATCATCTCCTCGCAAGGGCCGAAACAACGCGACAGGTTCGTTGAACATCATTCGCTGACCGGCGACAAGCGGCGCGGCCAAGGCGACCCGAGATCATCGGGCCGTCCGATCACAGCAGCCAGTCGCCCTCGCCCTTCGGCGGCTCGGCCGGCATCGGGACCGGCAGGCCGATGAAGTCGGCCGCCGACAGGCTGGTCGACAGCACGCCGGTCAGGATGACGTAGCCGCCGTCGGCGAAGATGACTTTCGCCCCGGCCGCCAGCTGGCTGATCGAACTGTAGCCGCC
>JAQGIK010000034.1 GCA_028291265.1 Caulobacter sp.
CGGCCTCGCCGAGGGTCACGGCGGCGGCGAGAGCGGCCAGCTCGGCCCGGCGTTCGGCGGTGATGGCCGCCCGCGCCAGGCCGGCGACGACGATCGGGGCGGCGTCGCGGTCCCTGGCGTCGAGGAGCTTGCCGGTCAGGGCGGCCAGCTGGGCGGCGGCGGCCTCGAGGTCCTCGACCAGCCGGCGGCTGAGGTCGGCCGGCATCGGCGTCTGGCCGCCCAGGCTCTGCAGCCAGGCGCGTTCGGCCGCGCCCAGCGCCCCACGCAGGTTCTCGGCCGTGTGCATCCACGGCGGCGCCGCAAGACCCAGGCTGTCCAGCAGGACCCGTTGCACCAGGGCCCCCTGGAAGCCGGCGACCAGGCCGGCCAGCGTCGGCGCGTGGTCACCGGCCGGCCCACTGGCCCCCTGGCGAAGCAGGAAGGCGTCCATCGCCGTCCGCGCCCAGCCCTGGAAGCCGGCGCGGCTGGCGATGCGGTCCAGGGCTCCGGCCAGTCCCGCGGGCGCCGGACGATCATGGAAGAAGCGGATGATGTCGGCGGCGGCGGCCGGGTCGGTGAAGGCGGCGAGACCGGCGACAAGGCCCCGGCCGCCGAGCCCCTGGACCGCCTCGCCCAGCCGGTTCCAATGCCTCTTGAGATGATCCCAGGCGGGCGCACGCACGGCGGGGTTGGCCAGCAGACCCTCGGTCGCCCGCACCGGCCAACGGTCGAGCAGGGCCAGCTGGTCGGCCAGGACGGCGGGGTCGGTGAGGGCGCAGAGGCCGGCGAGGGCGGCGTCCTCGTCCTCGGCGAGGCGGGCCTGGAGGTCGGCGAAGCCGGCGGCCGGGCCCGGTGGATCGAGCCCGGCCAGCCAGGCGTCGAACAGCGGCTGGCGCGCGCCGCCGGCCAGCAGGTCGCGCAGGTCGGCGAGGCGAGGGCGCAGAACGGTGGCGGCGGGGCCGGCGGTCAGGGCTTGGGCGGCCAGGTCGAGGAAGGCCGGCAGGTCGCTCTCGCCGGCCCACAGCGCCAGCCAGGCGTCCTCGACCAGGACGATGGCCTCGGAGGGGGTGAGGGCGGCGGGCGGTGGCGGACCATCGGGATAGAGGATGCGGAAATAGCCGTCGGCGACCGCCCACTGGACCTCGCCGGGCAGAGTCAGGCTGGCGGTCGGGCCTTCCAGCAGGACGGTGTGGCGATGCTCGCCGGCGCCGGTGGCGATGCGCAGGGCGACGGGCAGGGTGACGAGATCGTCGCCGGCCTGGGCCAGGTGAACGGTCCGGCCTTCCCAGCGCAAGGCGACGCGGGCCGGCCCGGCGCGGCGGACGAAGTCGCCGGCGACGGCGGCGACAGGCTGGCCGCTGGCCGCCTCGAGGGCCGCCCAGAGGTCGCCTGAGCGGACGACGCCGAGGGCGTGGTCGGCAAGGTAGCGGGCAAGGCCGGCGCGCATGGCGGCATCGCCGATCCAACCCTCCAGCATCCGCAACAGAGCCGCGCCCTTGCGGTAGGTGAGGACGTCGAACAGCTCTGCCGGATCGTCGGGGACCGGGCCGCTCAGGGGCCGGGCGCCGGGGCTGCTGTCGGCGTTCAGGGCGGCGCGCAGGGCGGCGACTTCCGAGCCGTCGTCGGCGAGGTCGGCGGCCACCGCCTTGGGGGCCAGCCAGGTGGCGAAGCCCTCGTTGAGCCACAGCTCGTCCCAACCGGCCGGGGTGACCAGGCCGCCGAACCACTGGTGGGCGATCTCGTGGGCGATCAGGGTGGCCGCCTCGCGGGTCGGCCGGGCGACCGCGGCCCGGCGCAGGAAGATGGCCCCGGTGTTCTCCATGCCGGCGACGCCGATCTCGGGAAGAAGGACGAGGTCGAGCTTGCCGAACGCGTAGGGCACGCCCAGCCAGTCGGCGAAAAAGGCCAGGGCGGCGACGGCGGTGTCCTGCACCCAGGCATCGTTCGGCCCCGGGGCGAGGGTGTGGAGCGAGACGGGACCGTTGCCGGTCGTGTGGAAGGCGCCGAGGGCCACGGCCATCAGGTGGGTCGGCAGCGGCGGGGTCGGCGCGAAGGTGGTGGTGATCCCGTCGCGGCCGGCGACGGCGGCGTTCGAGATGGCCGTCCAGCCGTCCGGGACGGTGACGCTGAGTTCGAGGACAGCGCGCAGGGACGGGTCGTCGAGGCAGGGGAAGACCCGGCGGGCGTGGTCGGGCTGCAGCTGGCTGGCGATGAAGCCCTCGCCGCGATAGAGGCCCCGGGCGGTGTCGGAGAGGCGGCCGGCGTAGGCAATGCGGACACTCGCCCTGCCGCCGAGCGGGGTGGTCGGGGTCAGCATCAGCCTATCGCCGTCGAGGCGCCAGGCGACCGGGGCGGCGTCGATCCAGGCCGCCTCGATGTCGAGGTCCAGGCAGTCGAGGACGATGGCTTCCGTTCCCGCCTCCACGGCGAGGCCGAGCGTCAGCTCGCCGCTGAAGGTTCCGGCGGCAGCGTCGGGAGTCAGATGCAGGCGGTAGCGGCTTGGCGTCACGCCCGACCTTTTGGCGCAATTGGCGGCGCTGTCCACCGTCAGGATGTGGCCAGGTAGATGGCGGGCAGGGCGGCCAGCGACAGCCAGAACCCGAAGGGAATGGGCCCTTTGCGGCGCAGGACCAGCTGCAGCAGGAGCGGCGCGAAGGCGGCCAGGCTCAACATCAGCGCCGCCAGCCGCCAGCCGGTCAGGGCGGCGGCCAGTCCGGCCAGCACGGCGTCCCCCTCGCCCAGTTTTGGCGGCGTTCCGGACCATCGGCGAAGGCTGTGGAGAAGAACGCCGCTGATGAACCCGACAAGCAGTCGTTCCTTCGCCGTCTCGGGATGCAGCGCGACGTCCAGCGCCAGGGCGAGCGCCAGGGCCGCCAGGCCTGGCCAGGGCAGGGAGAACCGTCGCAGGTCGGTCAAGGCCAGGAAGATCAGCGCCGCGCCGGCCGGCAGCAGCGACCAGCGGCCGAACGGCGCCAGGGCGGCGAAGGCGATGACCAGGCCGGCGGCGATCCACAGGGTTGTGGGCTTCGCGCCGGCCAGCTTCGGCCAGGCGGGCCAGGCCAGGCCGAGGGCGGCGGCGGGGACGCCCAACGCCAGGGCGGCGGCGATCAGGGCTGGGGTGGTTTGCACAGCACGGCCCCCGGAGCCAGGCGCAGGCGGCGCCAGTCGTGGATGTGCCAGGGCTGGCCCGGGGCGCCGCTGTAGCGGACCCGCTGCCAGAGGATGTCGCTGTAGCGGTCGGTGCGGACGGCGGCGCGGACCTCGACGACGTCGCCGGGGGCCAGCGGCAGGATCTCCGGCGACAGGGCCGTGGCCGGCGGCAGGGGCAGGGGTTTGGGGCCCTGACGCCCGAACGTCATCAGCGCGCGCAGGCAGTCCTCTTCGGACGGCGAGGCCTCGGCGGCCTTCAGGAAGTCGCCCAGGCGGGCGAAGCTGGCGCGGGCGATCTTGGGGTCGCCGCTGGCCAGGGCGCGAACCACCCGCTCGCGCAAGGCCGGCTGGACGACGCCGGCGGCGAGCGCGGCGGCCGGGTCCTTGCCGGCGTCGGGCTTGTAGGCGACCGACAGGAAGGTCAGCTCGACCTGGCGGTTGTTGAGCCGCTCGGTTCGCTCCCAACGCGGCGCCTGCGGAGCGCCGTCCTTCTCCAGGGCGGCCAGTCCGGCCTGGGTCGCCGATTCCAGGGTGATCAGGGCGAAGAGGTCGGCGTCCTTCTGGCGCGCCGCCTTGGCCTTGACGGTGACCAGGCCCGTCAGCCCGGCCGCCATGCTCATGATGGCGAAGGCCAGCGCCAGCGTCAGGGGCAGGGTGAAGCCCCTGAAACGGGCCCTAGTGGCGGTCACGCCCGAACCCGAGGGTTGTCAGGCCCGACGCGATGTCCTTGGTCACCCGGTCGGCGTCGGCCCGGTCGCGGACCAGGGTGGCCTTGAGGAAGACGACCAGTTCGGTGCGGCCCTTCACATTGGCCCGCTCGCGGAACAGGCCGCCGAGCAGCGGGATCTCGCTGAGCAGGGGCACGCCGCTGTCGCCCTTGGTGCGGGTCGAGCGGATCAGGCCGCCGAGCGCGATGACCTGGCCGTTGTCGACGGCGATCTGGGTGCGGAACTTGCGCTGGGCGATGGTCGGGCTGTTGATCTCGGAGGTGGTGGTCTCCGAGACGTCGCTGACCTCCTGCTCGATGTCGATGAAGATGCGGCCGCCCTCGCCGACGCGGGGCGTCACGGTCAGCAACACGCCGGTGTCGCGGTAGCTGACGGCGTTGACCGTCAGGCTGGTCTGCTGGTCGCCGGTCGAGGTCTGGGTGATGATCGGCACCTGGTCGCCGACCTGCAGGGTGGCGGTCTCGTTGGCCAGCACCAGCAGGCGGGGGGTGGAGACCACCTCGACGTCGGTGACCGACGACAGGGCATTGATCACCACCTTGAAGTCGGGGCCCAGGTACTGCAGCGACAGGCCGGGGAAGGTCAGGTTGAGGTTGCCGTTGCCGACCGTTGCGAAGCCGCCGGAGAACTTCGGATCGTTCTGCAGGAACCACTGGACGCCGAGGTTCAGCTTGTCGTTCAGCCGCACCTCCGCGACCGTGCCCTCGATGAGGATCTGCGGTGGCGGCACGTCGAGGCGCCGCACGATCTGCAGCAGGTTCTGGTACTCGGCGTCGCTGGCGTAGAGGATGATCGAGTTGCTGCGCGGGTCGGCCGTCACCTGGCCGCCGCTGGGCGAGGAGGCGGCGGCGCCCGATTGGCCGGCCAGACCACCAGGCGGGGGAGCCACGGCCCCGAAGAAGCCGCCGATCACCTTGACCAGGTCCTCGGCCTTGATGTTCGACAGCGGCACGACCCGGATGCGCTGCTCGCTGGGCGAGGCCGGCTGGTCGAGCCGCTCGATCCACTTCATCGTCTGGTCCAGCAGGGCTGGCGACTTGGCGATGATGATGATGGCGTTCAGCCGCTCGATGTCGATCATGTCGACCTGGGTGCCGATCGGCCCGTCGGCCCCGCCGTAGAGGCGGCGCACGTCGTCGGCCACGGCCTTGGCCCCGGCGTATTTCAGCGGATAGAACTGGAAGCTGTTGCCGCGCAGCCATTCGACGTCGAACAGCTCGGCGGTGCGCACCAGGCTGTTCACCGTGGCCGGATCGCCGGTGATGTAGACGTATTCCCGCACGGAATCGGCCCGCACCTGGGCGCGGCCCTCGGCGATGGGGGTCAGCACCCGGACCATCTCCAGGGCGCTGACGTTCTGGGCCCGGTAGATGGCCGTGCCGCCGGCGAAGAAGCTGCGCTGCTGCGACGTGCCGCTCGGCAGCACCGAGAAGGACGGCACGTTGGCGGCCGGGACGACGGCCACGCCGCCGCCCGGCGAGGCGACCAGGGCGGCGTTGGCGGTGCGCAGGGCCTGGTCGAGGCTGATCAGGATGTCGTTTTCGGTCATTTCGCCGGTCAGGCGGAAAGAAACCTCGCCGGTGACCTGCGGATCGATGCGGAAGGGCCGGTTCAGCACCTCGCCCAGCACCGCCTCGACGGCGGCCGGGATCGGGGCGCGGTCCATCAGGACATTGATCGGGATGCGCTGGGTAGACCCGCTGGAGGGGACCGGCGGGGCGGCGGCGATCGGCGCGCCGATGGCGTCGTCGCGCCAGCCCGGGCGTTCCGGCGCCGGCTCTTCGCCGACGCGGGTGGCGGCGGCGACCTCGGCGGCGGGCGAGGTGGGTTGCGACTGGGGCAGGGTCGCGCTGCCGCCAGGCCGGCGCGGATCGCTCGCGCAGGCGCCCAGCAGCATCAGCAGCGCGACCGCGCCGGCGGCAATGGCCTTGTTCATGTCGCTTGTCACTGGACCGAGATATCCCGGTCCGCCCCCTCGCCGCCCGACTTCTTGTCGGCGCCCAGCGTACTGACACTAAAGGCCCCACCTTCACCGACCGTGTACAGGAACGGCTGGCCCCAGGGATCGAGCAGTTCCTCCTTGGTGCGCAGATAGGGGCCGGTCCAGCTGTCCAGGCCCTCCGGCCGCTGGACCAGGGCGATCAGGCCCTCTTCCTTGGTGGGGAACCGGCCGGTGTCGCCCGAATAGAGCTCGACGGCGGCGGCCACCGTCTGGGCCTTCAGCTTGGCGGCCCGCGACTGGGCCTTGCCCATCTGGCCCATGACCTGCGGAATCACGACCGCAGAGATCAAACCAATAATAGCAACCACAACGAGCATCTCGGTCAGCGTATAACCGGCCTCTTCGCGGCGACGTTGTTTCGTCTTCCGGCCGGTCTTCAAAACAGCCATTGTACCCACCGAGAAAAGCCCCACCGATAAACCCCTAACTTTGCAGTCGAATATGCCCCAGTCCGTTTCGCCGAGTCCATATGGCGCCGGGTCGCGCCCCGGCCTCGGCGATCCTGTGCGCCCGGCGCTGGTCCAGGCGCGGACGGAGGGGGCCAGACGGCTGGCCGAAGCCCTGGGTCTGCAGGCCGC
>JAQGIK010000038.1 GCA_028291265.1 Caulobacter sp.
TCGCCCTTGCGGTCGCGCACCACGGGGGCCAGCAGGTACAGCCGCTCGCCGTCGGGCAGGGCGGTCAGCTTGTCGACCATCTGGCTGACGGTCTGGCTTTCGATCGGCAGGCCGGTGGTCGGAGAATAGGGCACGCCGACCCGCGCCCACAGCAGGCGCATGTAGTCGTGGATCTCGGTGACGGTGCCCACCGTCGAGCGGGGGTTCCGCGAGGTGGTCTTCTGCTCGATCGAAATGGCCGGCGACAGGCCCTCGATCAGGTCGACGTCGGGCTTGCTCATCAGTTCGAGGACCTGGCGGGCGTAGGCCGACAGGCTCTCGACGTAGCGGCGCTGGCCCTCGGCGTAGATGGTGTCGAAGGCCAGCGAGCTCTTGCCCGAGCCCGACAGGCCGGTGATGACCACCAGTTCGCCGCGCGGGATGTCGACGTTGACGTTCTTCAGATTGTGCTCGCGCGCGCCGCGCACCCGGATGAAGTTCAGCTGTTCGGCCATGATGTCCCGAGAACGCAGAAGCCGGCCCGAAGGTCGCGGCGCAACGGCAATATGTAGTGCTCGACGCCCGCATTAACACAAGAACAAGATGCGAACAAACGTCGCGGCGGGGACTTGTTGCCAACCTGTGGCAGCAGGGGTCAGCTCGCGTCGATCAACGGACCGGCCGGATAGATCAACCGGCATCCGCATTCGAACTCGGTTCCGGCGGCCTGGGTGTCCTGCCAGCAAGCGTCAAGGCCGTCGGTGTCCTTCTTCGGCTTGGTCGTATAGCGCAGCGTGACCGATCCCTTGGTTTCGCTGAACGTCGCCGTCGCCGGCAATGTCCCCAGCTTGTCATAGAAGCGCTTGGCGACCTCCCCCTGGCAGCTGAACAGCAGGTAGCGGTTCTGGGACTTGAGGTTTCCCCGCTCCGACGCGTCGCGGAAGCAGTCGGAAAAGAAGACGGCGTTGGGCGGCGCCGCCTGGTCCCTGGCCGGGTCGAGCACGGGTTCCGGCTTGCCCAGCAGCAGCAATGAAAAGGCGAGCACGTCCAGCATGGCAACTCCCGTACGACGCGCCAGCCTGACTGCCGCCGCCGCCGGACGCAATCGCTCAGGCCGCCCGCACCACCGAAAACGTCGCATTGGCCCGGGCGCAGGGCTTGCCGTCGGCGGTGACGAAGCACTGGGCGAAGCAGATCGACCGGCCGATCTTCACGAAGCTGGTGGCGAACTCCAGCCACTGGCCGAGTTTCGCCACGCCGACGTAGTCGGTGGTCATGCTGGCTGTCAGCAGGCCGCTGAGCGTTTCGCGCCCGGCCTGCTCAACGCAGCTGAGCCCCATGGCGTTGTCGGCCAAGGCGGCGATCAGGCCGCCGTGGGCGAAGCCGCGGCTGTTGGTGTGCGCCTCGGTGAGCCGCAGGCCGAGGATCACCGCCTCACCCGGAACGACCTTGCTGAAGATCGGCTCCCAGGGATCGGTCAGGCCGCTCTTGCGGAAATGCGGTTCAAAACCTTCTGGCGTTTGCATCGGTTCAGCTTTCATTTAGACCGGTCTATATAATTTATGAGATCGTCCGGGATCGCAAGTCATGTCCGCCAAGCCCAAGCATCGCCAGGCTATCGTCGCCGCCGCCGTGCGCCTGTTCCGGCGCCAGGGCTATGCCGCCACCGGCCTCGCCCAGATCGTCGAGGCCAGCGGGGCGCCGAAGGGCTCGCTCTATCATTACTTCCCGGCCGGCAAGGCCGCCATCGGAGCGGCGGCGGTGACGGCGGCGGGCGAGACGGTGCGGGCGACCATCGCCGCCCTGCCGGCCGGGACGCGGCCCGGCGACTTCCTGCGCGAGTACGCACGGCTGATGGGCGCCTGGCTAAGGGTTTCGGGCTTCCGCGACGGCTCGCCCATCGCCTCGGTGGTGCTGGAGCAGGCGGCGCAGGACGACGACATCGCCGCGGCCGCGAGGGAGGTCTACGCGGCCTGGCGCGGCGCTATGGCCGCCCGCCTCTTGGCCGGCGGCCTGGCCGAAGACGCGGCCGCCTGCATCGCCCTGCTGGCCGTCACCAACCTGGAAGGTTCGCTGATCCTGGCCCGCGCCGAGCGCTCGGAGGCCCCCGTACTGGCCGCCGCCGAAGCCTTGGCGGCCCTGGCCGACCTCAGCTGAGCAACAATCGGCGGATCTCGTTGAACATCAGGTGGTTGAGGCCGATGGCCCGGCCGTCGATGGCGTCATGCAGCGACGAGACCTTGGCCACGACGATGTCGTTGGCCCGGTCGAGGAACAGGTTCTGGCCATGGATGCCCATGGCGAACAGCACCTGCGGCGCGTCGTCGATGACGTACCAGCCGCTCCGGTAGCGCATGGTCATGCCGCCGAAGGCGCGGGCGAACTCGCCCTTGCGCCAGGCCTCGGCGTCGCCGCCGGTGGCGATGTCCTGAACCCAGCCCGGCGGGATCATCGGGTCGTCCTCGACGATGCGCTGGCCGAGCCGCGCGAAGTCCCGCACCGTCGCGCACAGGCCGCCGGTGGTTCGCGGCGAGCCGGCGACGTCCAGGGTGACGGCGGCGTCGTCCTCGGCCCCCGCCGGCGCCCACAACAGCTCGCTGACCAGTTCCGAGAAGGCCCGTCCCGAGGCCCGCTCGATGATCCAGCCCATCAGGTCGGTGTTGGCCGAGACATAGGCGAACGGCCCGCCGTGCGGCGCCGGCGGTCCCGTCAGTCCGGCCAGGAAGGCGTGCAGGCCCTCTGTCGTCTCGCCCGGCTCCAGCGGCTCCCAGCCGGTCGCCGCCCCATAGGCCCTCTGTTGCTCGAGGGTCAGGACGACGCCCGCCCGCATGTCGAGCAGCTGCCGCAAGGTCGCCCCGGCATAGGGACCGCCCGCCATCTCCGGCAGGTACTGGGTCACGGGCGCGGCCACATCGAGCACCCCCTGGTCAGCAAGCACCCCGACCAGCAGCCCGACCACCGACTTGCTCGCCGACATCAGGATATGGCGGTCATGCGCGCCCAGGCCGTTGGCGTAGGTCTCGAACACCACCCGCGCGCCCTTCAGCACCACCATCCCGTCGGTCGCCGTCGCCGCCAGCACCGTCTCCAGCGACAGGCTCTGGCCGCCCGCCTTCAACGCAAAGCCGTCCAGCGCCCCGGCCTTGCCCTCGGGCAGATCCCAGGCCGACCCGGCCCAGATCGGCGCCGTCGGCATCAGGGCGTCGATGTTGCGGAAGGCCCAGCGATTGAAGGGGCTGTCGCGCCAGTTGGAGAGGTCGGCGCCGGTCTCGTCGGTCGAGGTCATCCAGCGGTCCATACGCCTCACGACCGCTCCTGTCAGCGACGCCCGCCGAAAAACGCCCCGCCGGGGCCCTCATGAATATGTCTAGACATATTCATCGCCCGGCGCAGCCGCGACCGCCTGAATGCATGCCCGGGGGTCGGTCCGAGGGTGGTTTCCGGCCGTGTGCAGGGTGGTCGGTAAGCGGTCGAAATGGCCTCCCAGGCCGTCCGCAGGGAGGTTCTGGGTTGGACCTTTCTCATTGATTCATTTACGCTTTTCCCTCGCGCACCATGCTGACAATCATCGATTGCGGTATAATGGTCGCCGCTTCGATAGTCAGGGTCTCGGGGCGGTGCGGTCGATCCGGGCCGCGAAGCAGCCGCGCCGGGCGTAGTGGGCATGCAGGTAGGCGATCCGGTCGTCCGCCAGCCACGTCTCGATCAGCGGCGCGGCCTCGCGGCCCTCGACCACCTCGGCCTCGACCATCATGTCGTCGCCGTCGAAGGCGCGCAGGGCCAGCAGGCGGCGCGCCAGGGCCAGGGGCAGGGCGTCGGTGATCACCGCGGTCTCGTCGGCGATCTCCCGCACGTAGATGGCGTGGCGGCTGCGGTAGGGGCTGTCCACCGCGAGATGCTCGTGGTTCAGCAACAGGACGGTCTCGCCGGGCTCGGCGTCTTCCAGGGTGACGCGGCAAGGCGCACTGGCGGGCGCATCGACCAGGACGCGCACGACGCGCCGGTCGGCGAGGGCGGCCTCGTCCAGGCCGAACAGCGGGCGGAAGGGTTCGGGGGACAGGCCGGTGACGGTGAAGGGCATGAGAGGTCTCCTTGTTGACCCCCGTTCTCGCGGTTCGAGCCGCGGCCGACACTCCGATCCTTGCGGCGCTTTCATTTGCGCCGGCCCGGGCCCGGCCCTATATCCCGCGCCAAGCCGGCAATCGGGCCGCACGACCTGGAGAGCGCATTGATCATCGCGACGGACCCCCGTTTCGCCCTTTGCGCCCCTTACGCCGTGAGCTCCGATGTCCGCCCTGATCACCCTGGATTCCGTCTCCGCCGCCGCCCCTGACGGCCGGCCGCTCTTCGACAATCTGACCCTGGCCATCGGCCGCGAGCGCACCGGGCTGGTGGGCCGCAACGGCGTGGGCAAGACCACCCTGCTGCGCCTGATCGCCGGCGAGATTGCCCCACGCGCCGGGACGGTCAGCGTCGAGGGCCGCCTGGCCGTCCTGCGCCAGTCGCTGCAACCACCGCCGGGCGCCAGCCTCGCCGGCCTGCTCGGCGTCGAGGACGCCCTGGCGCGCCTGGCCCTCATCGAGGCCGGCGAGGGGAGTGAGGCCGATTTCGCCGACGCCGACTGGACCCTGCCGGCCCGCCTCGACCAGGCGCTGGCGGAAGTCGGC
Organism: Caulobacter sp.; assembly: GCA_028291265.1. Taxonomy (GTDB): domain Bacteria; phylum Pseudomonadota; class Alphaproteobacteria; order Caulobacterales; family Caulobacteraceae; genus Caulobacter. The sequence goes on from JAQGIK010000038.1 coordinate 4,647, forward strand.
CTGGACGGTCTCGACCCGCATCGTCCCGCGGTCTCCCTGAGCGGCGGCCAGGCGACCCGCGCCGCTCTCGCCGCCGTGCTGCTGGCCGAGCCCGACGTCATCCTGCTCGACGAGCCGACCAACAATCTCGACGTCGAAGCCCGCGCCTTGGTCGCCGACGTCCTGCATCGCTGGCGAGGGGGTGCGTTGGTCGTCAGCCACGACCGCGCCCTGCTGGAGGAGATGGACCGCATCGTCGAGCTTGCCGCCCTGGGGGCCAAGGTCTACGGCGGCGGCTACAGCCTCTATGCCGAGCGTAAGGCCGAGGAGGCCGCGGCGGCGATGCGCGACCTCGACGTCGCCGCCAAGGAGGCCAGCCGGGCCAAACGCGAGGCCCAGGCCGCCCGCGAACGCCAGGACCAGCGCGACGCCGCCGGCCGCAAGTTCGCCGCCAAGGGCAGCGAGCCGA
>JAQGIK010000086.1 GCA_028291265.1 Caulobacter sp.
ACCGTTCGCACGTCGGCGACCCCGTCGCCATCGGTGTCGCGCAGAAGCGTGATGCGATTGGCACTCGGCACGCCGGCGCCCGCCCCCTTCATCACCATCTTCATGACCGCGCCCTTGATGCCCTTGCCGTCCTCAGGCTTGGGCGGGGCGTTGGTCTCGGCCACCAGCACGTCGCCGTTGGGCAGCGCCAGCAGCCAGCGAGGGTGGTCGAGCCCCTCGGCGAAGGCGGCGACCTTGAGGCCGGGCGCGGGCGTCGGCATGGCGCCGGCCGGCCAGCCGACCGCGTCGGCCACCTTGACGGTCGGGATCAGAAGTTTGACCGGCGAGGGCAGCCGGGGATCGGGGCCCATGCCCGCCTCGACGGGCAGGCGGGCGGTCTCGCCGCACGCTGCGAGCGCCAGGGCGCACCCGCTGGCGAGGACGCCGAGGCGAAGGGAGGCATAGGTCATGGGCTGGCTCCGACGGGCTTTTCCGCCCGCGTGATCAAAACCCGGCCGCGGCGGCGTAGGTTCCGGCTAGAGCTGGTCCAGCCCGTAGGCGGCGTGAAGGGCGCGCACGGCCAGTTCGGTATAGGCGCTGTCGATCAGCACGCTGATCTTGATCTCGGAGGTCGAAATCACATGGATGTTGACGCCCTTCTCTGCCAGCGCCTTGAACATCGACTGGGCGACGCCGGCGTGGCTGCGCATGCCGACCCCGATCACCGAGACCTTGGCGACGTCCTCGTCCAGCACCGCGCCCTCGAAGCCGAGTTCGCCCTGCAGGCCGTTGACCACCTCCATCGCCCGGCCGCCGTCACGCTTGCCGACGGTGAATTCCATGTTGGCGGTGTCGGCCGTCCGGGCGTGGGCCTGGACGATCATGTCGACGTTGACGTTGGCGTCGGCGAGCGCCCCGAAGATGCGCGAGCTGACGCCCGGATGGTCGGGCAGGCCGAACAGGGTGACCTTGGCCTCGTCGCGGCTGTAGGCCACGCCGCTCACGATCCGCTTTTCCACGATATTCTCCTCGTCGCACAGGATGGTGCCCTGGCCGGGCGCCTCTCCGGGCTCGACAAAACTCGACAGCACCCGCACCGGCACCCGGTGGGCCATGGCCATCTCGACCGACCGGGTCTGCAGCACCTTGGCCCCCAGCGAGGCCATCTCCAGCATCTCCTCGTAGGAGATGCGGGCCAGGCGGCGGGCCTTGCTCTCGATGCGGGGGTCGGTGGTGTAGACGCCGTCCACGTCCGTGTAGATATCACAGGCGGCGTTCAGGGCGGCGGCGATGGCCACGGCGCTGGTGTCCGAACCACCCCGGCCCAAGGTCGCCAGCCGGCCGTCGCGGGTCACGCCCTGGAAGCCGGCGATGACGGCGATCTCGCCCGAATCCATGGCCGCGCCCAGCGCCTCGCCGTTGATCTCGTCGATGCGCGCCCGGCCGTGGGCGTCGTCGGCGATGATCGGGATCTGCCAGCCCATCCAGGACCGGGCCCGCAGGCCCATGTTGCGCAGGGTCATGGCCAGCAGGCCGGCGGTCACCTGTTCGCCGCTGGCCACCACCACGTCGTATTCGTCGTCGGAGGGCGCGATGCCTTGCGCCGCGGCGCCGGCCCCGTCGGTCCAGGCGACCAGTTCGTTGGTCTTGCCGGCCATGGCCGAGACGACCACGGCCACGGGCTTGCCGGTCGCTGCCTCGGCGGCCACCAGCCGGCCGACGCGGCGGATGCGCTCCAAGTCGGCCACCGAGGTGCCGCCGAACTTCATGACCAGCCGTGACAAGCCGAAATCCCCGAACAACGAGACAATTCTTGCCCCGCGCGCCGGCGAAATCTCACAGGTCGCGCAAGGACCCGCCTTCTAGCGAGCGGAACGCGGCGCCGCAATGCGCGGGCGGTCAATTTGCCATGCAGACGGGACAAGGGCCGCGCCGCGCACTATCTAAGAGCCTATGGACAGCGTCGCCCCCACCCTGACCCACAGCATCGATCCCGAAGACGTCGAGCGCTTCAGCCGCATCGCCGCCGAATGGTGGGACCCCAAGGGCAAGTTCGCCCCGCTGCACAAGTTCAACCCGGTCCGGCTGTCCTTCATCCGCGACCTGGCCCTGAGCCATTTTGGTCGCGATACCTGCTCGCGCCGGCCGTTCGAGGGGCTGAAACTGCTCGACATCGGCTGCGGCGGCGGCCTGCTCAGCGAGCCGATGAGCCGGCTGGGCTTCAAGGTCATGGGCGTCGACGCCTCGCCCCGCAACATCGGCACGGCCAGCGCCCACGCGGCCGAACAGGGCCTGAAGATCGACTACCGCGCCAGCACCGCCGAACAGCTGGAGGCCGACGGGGCCGGCCCCTTCGACGTCATCCTCAACATGGAGGTCATCGAGCATGTCGCCGACCCCGGCGAGTTCCTGCGCACCTGCGCCCGGCTGCTGGCCCCCGACGGCGTGATGATCGTCGCCACCCTCAACCGCACCTTCAAGGCCCTGGCGCTGGCGAAAGTCGGGGCCGAATACATCCTGCGCTGGGTCCCGGCCGGCACCCACGACTGGAACAAGTTCCTCAAGCCCGAGGAACTGCGCGGCTTCCTCGAAGGCCATCCCTTCGACATCGAGGGGCCCTTCGGCGTCACCTACAACCCGCTGACCGGCCGCTGGGACCGCTCCTGCGACAGCGACATCAACTACATGATGACGGTGAAGCGCCCCTCTTGAGGCTGGGCAGTGTGACCTCCGTCACGGCGTCGCGTTTGCTCGCGCGCCATTCTTCGTGGTCGAAGGAAACAAGGCGAAACCGAACCCGGGGGCCCTCCCCCCCTAGTTCAACTCTTCCTTCTTCAGGGGTGCGGGTGGCAAGGGGGCCACGCGCACCCCGTCCTCGATCAGGGCGGCAGCCTCTTTCGGTGAGGCTTCGCCGTAGATGCCGCGCTCTTCCGACTTGCCCTCGTGGATGGCCCGGGCCTCCTTGGCGAAGGTGTCGCCGACGTAGTCGAAATTGTCCTCGACGTGGGTGCGGACGGCCTGCTGGGCCTGCATCATCATATCGCGCATCTGTGGCGCGAGATCGGGCGAGCCCTGCCGCTTCGTGCCGGACACGGCCGGCGACATGATCTGCTTCCTCACCTCGGCCACGCCGCAGACCGGGCAGTCGACCAGGCCTCGCCCCGACTGGTCGTCATAGTCGGACGAGGACCCGAACCAGCCTTCGAACTCATGGCCGGCGTCACATACGAGGGCGTATTTGATCATACCGAGGGGCCGGTGAAGGCGCGGGCGTTCTTCAGGGCCGGGATGGCGGCGCGGGCCTGGTCGGCCAGGGCCGGATCGATGTCGACCAGCAGCACGCCCGGCTCGTCATTGTCGAGCTGGCCGAGGATCTCGCCCCAGGGTCCGATGGCGATGGAGTGGCCCCAGGTGCCGCGGCCGTCCTCGTGGAAGCCGCCCTGGGCCGCGGCCAGGATGAAGCTGCCGGTCTCGATGGCGCGGGCGCGGAGCAGGATCTCCCAATGCGCCTCGCCGGTCGGCCGGGTGAAGGCGGCCGGCACGGTGATCACCTTGACCCCCGCCGTGGCCAAGGCCCGGTAGACGGCCGGAAACCGCATGTCGTAGCAGATGGTCAGGCCCAGCGGCCCGAAGGGCGTCTTCGCCGCCACGCACCTGTCGCCGGGCGTGTAGACCTCGGACTCCCGCGCCGTCTCGCCGGTCGGCAGGTCGACGTCGAACATGTGCAGCTTGTCGTAGGTGGCGACCACCGCGCCGTCCGGCCCGATCAGCATCTGGCGGTTGGCCGCCTGGCCATCCTCGCGCAGCACCAGGGCCGAGCCGATCGACAGCCAGACGCCCAGCTCCCTGGCCAGCAGGCGCAGGCCCAGAACCACAACGTCCTCGTCCGGACCTTTCAGGGCCGGAAGCAGGGTGGCGCGGTCCTTCTGCAGGACGTTGGTCCCCTCAGGGGTGACGATGAGTTGCGCCCCGCCCGCCGCCGCCCGACGGATCAGCGGCGCGACATGGGCCAGCGCGGCCTCGTGGGTGGCCGGGGTGCGGGTCTGGACCAGGGCGGCGCGAAAGCTCATCCGTGCAGCATCTCGTCCAGCTTGCCGGCGCGGTCGAGCGCCATCATCTCGTCGCAGCCGCCGATGTGTTTTCCGTCGATGAAGATCTGCGGGAAGGTCGAGCGGCCCGACTTCTCCATCATCTCCTGACGCGCCCTGGGGTCCATCCCGGCTTCGATCTCCTCGAAGACGACGTCCTTCTCGTTGAGCAGGCTGACGGCGCGGCTGCAGTAGCCACAGAAGGGACGGGTGTAGATAACGACTTCGGCCATAGGGCCTCCATTAAGGAACTTTTCGCCGGTTATGTAGTCTTCAGCGCCCTCGATTTCACCCGGGCGATCACCAGCAGGGAGACGTCGGCGGCCCCGGCGGCCTTGAGGGCCCGGGCGCAGGCGTCGGCGGTGGCGCCGGTGGTCAGGACGTCGTCGACCAACAGGATGCGCCGGCCCTCGATCAGGCGCCGGCGCGCTTCCGGAACGGCGAAGGCGCCGGCCACGTTCCGCCGCCGCCCCGAGGCGGTGCGCCCGCCTTGGGTGGCGGTGTCGCGCGGCCGGGTCAGGGCGTCAGGCAGATAGGCCAGGCCGGTGTCGGCCGACAGCCGCCGCGCCACCTCGGCGGCCTGGTTGTAGCGCCGCGACAGCAGCCGCCAGCGGTGCAGCGGCACGGGAACGAGGGCGTCGGCCCCGGCGATCAGCTCCCGCCCGGCCCGCGACAGCCAGCGGGCGAACAGCGGGGCCAGGTCGGTGCGATCGGCGTGCTTGAGCTGCAGGATCGGCTCGCGGCTGTGCTCGTCGTAGAGGCAGGCGGCCCGCGCCCGCCCGAAGACATGGGGTTTGGCCTCGCAGGCGGGGCAGCGGCCGATCATTTCGTACTCGGCCGGCATGCCGCAGCCGTCGCAGGCCGGCTCCTCGATGAAGACGATCCGGCTCCAGGTCTCGGCCGGGATGCCGCCCGACTGGGCCGCCGAGCCGTCCAGCGCCGTCGACGGCAGAATGAGGTCGAGCGCCCGGCGGCCGAATGCGCTAAGGGCGGGACCGGGCCGCCACCTTGCCTTCGGACCTTCCACCGTCATGACCGCCCCGCCTGTCCTGTTCGACCGCGCCCTGCACCGCCGGCGCCTGGACCGCGCCGCCGCCGGTTTCGACACCGCCGGTTTCCTCAAGGCCCGCGCCGCCGCCGACGCCGTCGACCGCCTGGACGCCATCTTGCGCAGGTTTCCGCTGGCCGTCGACCTGGGGGCCCGCAGCGGCGCCTTCGCCCAGGCCCTCAAGGACAGCGACGCGGCGGCGAAGATCGACACCTTGATCGAGACCGACCTCTCCGCGGCCATGCTGGCGGGCCGGCCAGGCCCGCGCCTTGTCGTCGACGAGGAGCGCCTGCCGTTCGCGCCCGAAAGCCTCGACCTCGTCGTCTCGACCCTGGCCCTGCACTGGACCAACGACCTGGTCGGCGCCCTGGTGCAGATCCGCCGGGCGCTGAAGCCCGACGGCCTGTTCATCGGCGCCTTTCTCGGCGGCGCCACCCTGACCGAACTGCGCCAGTGCCTGCTGGAGGCCGAGAGCGAAATCAGCGGCGGCGCCCACCAGCGCGTCTCGCCCTTCGCCGACGGCTTCGACGGCGCCGGCCTCTTGCAGCGGGCCGGCTTCGCCCTGCCGGTCAGCGATGTCGACCGGGTGACGGTGCGCTACGCCCATCCCCTGTCGCTGCTGAAGGACCTGCGGGCCATGGGCGAGACCAGCGTGCTGGCCGACCGCTCGCGCAAGCCGCTCGGCCGCAAGGTGCTGTTCCGCGCCCTCGACCTCTACCAGCAGCGCTTCGCCCAGGCCGACGGCAAGGTCGCCGCCACCTTCGAGATCATCACCGTCACCGGCTGGGCGCCGCACGAAAGCCAGCAGAAGCCGCTGAAGCCCGGCAGCGCCAAGGCGCGGCTGGCCGATGCCTTGAAGACGACGGAGCGCAGTGCTGGGGAAAAGCCCGGAGGCTGACCCACTCCCTACCGCTCATCCCGGCGAATGCCGGGACCCATCCGCGTGATCTCGCTGTTGCCGAACTAGAGCCCGTCCGGGGTTTGGCAAGCATGGGCGGAGGGCCAGCCGGAAGCGCCGGCGCCCAGGCGGATGGGTCCCGGCATTCGCCGGGATGAGCGGAATTTTAGGAGTTGGGGAAAAGCCCGGAGGCTAGGCTAGATCGCCGCGTCGATGGCGGCCGAGACGGCGTCCATGATGCCGGTGGTCTTGTTGCCGAAGGCCGTCACCGAGGTGACGATGACCAGGAAGATCAGGCTGGCGATCAGGCCGTATTCGATGGCGGTGGCGCCGCTCTCGTGGGCCCAGAAGGCTTTCAGACGAAGTCGCAGAGCCAGGCGACCAGCGGGGCGTCCGCTGGCGGCATCGGGTAGTCCGCGAGTTGCTGGGGTTTTACCCACGCCAGAGCCTCATGTTCCATCGCCGTGACGACCCCGTCCCAGCGTCTCAGCAGGTAGAGTGGCATAAGTAGGTGAAACGAATCATAACCGTGGGACGCGAAAACGAAGGGGGCCAGGCAGGCCGCCTTCACATCGATGTCGAGCTCCTCTTTCAGCTCGCGGATGATGCACTCCTCGGGCGTCTCGCCGGCCTCGACCTAGCCGACCGGAAACTCCCACATCCCGGCCAGTTGCTTGCCCTGCGGCCGCCGGCAGATCAGCACCCGGCCGTCGGCATCGATGAGGGCGGCGGCGGCGACGAGGACGGTCGGTTTCATGGGTTCTGCACCTAACAGCCCCATTTGCGCCACGCCAGAACATCAGGAGGCGACAGGGGCGCATCGTCTGGTATGGAGGCGCCAACCACAGGGAGCTATCCAGATGACACAGCTGAGCCTCACCCGCTGGAACATCGCCTTCGGCGGCGGCGCGCCGCTGGTCGTCATCGCCGGCCTCAATGTGATCGAGGACCTGCCGCTGGCGCTGAACACGGCCAGGACCCTGAAGGCCATCTGCGGCGACCTCGGTCTGCCCTATGTGTTCAAGGCGAGCTACGACAAGGCCAACCGCTCCTCGCTGAAGAGCTACCGCGGTCCGGGCCTCGAAAAGGGCCTCGAAATCCTCGCCGAGGTGAAGGCGCAGGTAAACGTGCCGATCGCCACCGACATCCACACCCCCGAGGAATGTGAGCCCGTCGCCGCCGTCGCCGACCTGGTGCAGATCCCCGCCTTCCTGTGCCGCCAGACCGACCTGGTTGTCGCCGCCGCCCGCGCCACCCAAGCCGCCGGCGGCCTGCTGCATGTGAAGAAGGGCCAGTTCCTCGCCCCTTGGGACTGCAAGAACATCCTCGACAAGGTCAAGGAAGCCACCGGCGGCGCCGACATGACCCTCCTCTGCGAGCGCGGCAATTCCTTCGGCTACAACAACCTGATCGTCGACATGCTGGGCATCGGCGAGATGAAGAAGCTGGGCGTGCCGGTGACCATCGACGCCACCCACGCCGTGCAGCTGCCCGGCGCCGACCCGCGCACAGGCGGGGCCTCGACCGGCGGCCGCCGCGACGGCGTGTCGATCATCGCCAAGGCGGCGGTGGCCGCAGGCGCCGACGGCGTGTTTCTGGAATTCCACCCCGACCCGGACAAGGCCCTCTGCGATCCGCTCAGCTGCCTGCCGCTGGACGGGGCGGCGGCGCTGCTGAAGACCCTGAAGGGCATCCACGAGCTTGTGAACTAGCTCCGGTAATCCCCGTTGATCGCCACGTACTGTTTGGTCAGGTCGCAGGTCCAGATCACCGCGTGGCCGCGGCCGACGCCGACGTCGATGCTGACCTCCAGCTCCGGCTTCTTCATGTAGGCGCTCATCTTCGCCTCGCTGTAGTTGGCCGCCACCATGCCGTCGTGGGCGGCCATCAGCTTGCCGAACTGGACGCTCATCTTCTCGCGGTTGACCGGCTCGTCGGCCCTCCCCACGGCCATGACGATGCGGCCCCAGTTGGCGTCCTCGCCGGCGAAGGCGGTCTTGACCAGCGGGCTCTCGGCCACCGTCCGGGCGATCTTCCGCGCCGAAGCGTGGCTCTCGGCCCCGGTGACGTTGATCTTGACGAACTTGGTCGCCCCCTCGCCGTCGCGGACCAGCTGCAGCGCCAGGTCGAGCAGCACGGCCTCCAGCTTCTCGCGGAAGTCGGCCAGGCGCTTGTCGCCGGCCCGGTGGATCTTCGGCGCGCCGGACTGGCCGGTGGCGAACAGCAGCAGGGTGTCGTTGGTCGAGCGGTCGCCATCGACCGTCACGGCGTTGAAGGTGTTGCGCACATAGAGGCTGACCAGGGTCTGCAAGGCGCCGGGCGCGATGGCCGCGTCGGTGGCCACGAAGGCCAGCATGGTCGCCATGTCGGGCGCGATCATCCCCGAGCCCTTGGCGATGCCGGCGATGCGGACCGTGACCCCGTCGATGGTCGCCGTCGCCTGCGCCCCCTTGGCAAAGGTGTCGGTGGTCATGATGGCGCCGGCCGCCTCGGCCCAGCCGTCGGCGTGCAGCTTCGCCTCGATCTCGGGCAGCTTCGAGGTGATCTTGGCGTCGTCGAGCAGCACGCCGATGACGCCGGTCGAGGCCATCATCACGTCGCGCTGGCGGCAGTCGAAACGCTTGCCGACCGCCGTCGCCACCCGGCGCACCGCGTCGGCGCCGGGCTTGCCGGTGAAGCTGTTGGCGCAGCCGGCGTTGACCACCAGGGCCCGCACGTCGTCGCCCTTGGAGGTGGTCAGCTGGCGCTTGCACCAGTCGGTAGGGGCCGAGCCGACGGCGTGGCGGGTGAACACCCCGGCCGCGCTGGTGCCCTCGGCGAACCGCATGATCAGCAGGTCGTCGCGCTCATGCTTGTAGAAGCCGGCTCTCGCCGTGGCGATCTCGACCCCGGCCACCGGGGCGATCTTCGGAAACGGCACGGCCAGCGGCGACACCGCCAGCCCGGGCTTGCCCGGCGCGGCCGGCTCGGCGGCAACCTCCTTCGGCGCCCGCTTCAAGGCCGCGCGGATCGGCTCGATGGCGCGCTCGACCGCATGGCCGACGGCCTCCACCGGCTTGGCGGCGGCCTCGAAGGCCATGGCGGGCAGATCCTTGGCGGAGTGAAGCTTCTTGTCGGTCATTTCTTCGGCGGAACTGGAGCTGGAACAGGGGTGGGCTCGGCGGCGGGCGCGACGGTCGGGGCCGGGGCCGGCGGCATCGTCGCCCCGGGGGCAGGCGGCGGCGCGTTGGCCGGTTCGCTGGGCGCGCCGGGCACCGTCTGGCCGCGCGGGATCAGGGTCTCGACCTTGGCCCCGCCACGCAGCTTCTCCAGCAGGTCGCGGATCTGGCCGTAGGTCAGGAAGCGGACGATGTGCGGCCGCGCCACGTCAAGGGTCAGGGGCTGTTCGGGCCGGCGCTCGTCGACCTTGACCACCGCCCAGCCGCCCTCGACCGCGAACGGTCCGACCAGGGCGCCGGGTTGCGCATCCTTCAAAGCCGTCTGATAGGCCGGCGGCATGACGTCGAGCGGGAAGAAGCCGCCGAAATCGCCGCCGTTGAAGCGGGTGGCGCTGTCGATCGAGCGCTCCATGGCCAGGCCCTCGAAGGGCCGGCCGGCGGCGACCAGGCGCTTGATGTCGGCGGCCGCCTCAGGGCTGCCGACGACGATCTGGCGGGCCTTGAACTGTTCCGAATGGGTCGCGAGGTCCTGCTGCTCGCGGTACATCTTCTGGATATTTTCTTCGGTGACGCCCTTCTCGACGTAGCTTTCGACGACCATGTCGGCCAGCACGCGCTTGCGCACCGCCTCCAGCCGCCGCAGGGCCACCGGATCGTCGTCGAGGCCGCGCTTGACGGCCTCGGCGCTGAGCAGCTCGCGGTCGACCACCTCGTCCAGCATCTGGCGGAACATTTCCGACTGGATGTCGAGCGGCTCGCCCTCGCCGATCAGGCCTTGCGCTATCGCCTCGCGCTTGACGTCCGAAGCCCAGATGGTCTGGCCATCGACGCGGGCGACGGCGACGTCGCCGGTCTCCGGCGGCTTGTCGTTGCTGGCCTTCGGCCCACAGGCGGCCAGCGCCAGGACGGCGACAACGAAGAGCGGGGCGAGACGTCTGAGCATGAAGACTCCGTCGATCCAGACCGGTTCGATTAAGGCCTTTCGGGACCAAAGGGAAACATTTGCAACCAGCCGGTCGCGCAAGGTCGATTCATCCTCAATCTGATCTTTACCCGCGCCGTGCGACGGAATGGGGACAGACCGTCCAGTGGAGCCGCCGCTTACCGTGTTCAACGCCGATCCCAAGATCATTCAGCGCATGGCCCCGCACCTGCAAAGGGTGCTGGTGGTCGATTCGCAGCCGGCCGCGACCAAGCTTCTGCAGGATCTGTTGCGCAGCCTGGTGACCTGTCAGGTCTGGGCGGCGACCAGCGACGCCAAGGCCATCCAGGCCGCCCGCGCCGTGGATCCGCAGATCATCTTCCTCGAACACGCCGGTCCGGAGATCGACGGCGCCCGCCTGGCCCGCGCCCTGCGCCGCAGCGACCTTTCCTGCCGCAAAGTTCCGATCGTCATGGTGACGGCCGAGGCCACCGCCCAGGCCATCCTCGGAGCCCGCGACGCCGGGGTGCATGAATTCCTGCGCAAGCCCTACACCATCAAGGACCTGATGCGCCGGCTGGAAGCGGTGGCGCTGAAGCCTCGCGACTGGGTGGAGGCCGTTCACTACGTCGGGCCGGACCGCCGCCGCTTCAACAGCGGCGAATACGCCGGGCCGCGCAAGCGCCGTTCGGATTCGCGCAAGACGCCGGACCAGGACCGGATTTTGCAGGCGCTGAAGATCACGCGAGCGGCGATGGCCGCTGTCGACACCGATTGGATGCAGGCGCGGCGCGCCCTGCTGGCCCAGGCCGCCGACCTCCAGAAGGCGGCGGTCTCGGTCGGCGACCTGAAACTGATGGACGCGGCGGTGACCCTGAACAAGGCGGTCGGCGAAACGCTCGACCGGGCCAAACTCGAACCGGCGGTGGCGGCGATCACCGCCTTCCTGCCGAAGGAAGAAGCGAAGGCGGCCTAAGCCAGGCGGTCCTTCTCCCGCTTGTCGGGAGAAGGTGGCCCCGAAGGGGTCGGATGGGGCAGCACCGACCCCTACCAATCAGACAAGACAAAGGGCAGTCACCGACCAGCGGTGCTGCCCTCATCCGTCGGCTACGCCGACACCTTCTCCCGACAAGCGGGAGAAGGGACCGCCAAAAGCTAGGCGTTCACCAAATTCCGGTCGCGCGCCGCGGCCTGCATGGCCTTCTGCAGCTTTTCGAACGCCCGCACCTCGATCTGACGCACCCGCTCGCGGCTGACGCCGTATTGCGAGGCCAGATCCTCAAGCGTCGTCGGGTCGTCGCGCAGCCGGCGCTCGGTCATGATGTGGCGTTCGCGGTCCGACAGCTCGGCCATGGCTTCCTCGAGCAGCCCCATACGCAGGGACTTCTCTTCGCTCTCGGCCAACTGGGTCTCCTGGCTGACCTGGTTGTCGTCCGACAGCCAGTCCTGCCACTCGGCGTCGCCGTCCACGCGCATCGGCGCGTTCAGCGAGGCGTCGGGACCCGACAGCCGCCGGTTCATCGACACCACTTCCGACTCATGGACGCCCAGCTTGGTGGCGATGGTCGTCACATGCTCGGGCAGCAGGTCGCCGTCCTCGAAGGCGCTGATCTGGCTCTTGGCCTTGCGCAGGTTGAAGAACAGCTTCTTCTGCGCGGCCGTGGTGCCCATCTTCACGAGCGACCAGCTGCGCAGGATGTATTCCTGGATCGAGGCGCGGATCCACCACATGGCGTAAGTGGCCAGGCGGAAGCCCTTGTCGGGCTCGAATTTCTTGACCGCCTGCATCAGGCCGACGTTGCCTTCGGAGATCACTTCCCCGATCGGCAGGCCGTAGCCGCGATAACCCATGGCGATCTTGGCGACGAGGCGGAGGTGGCTGGTCACCATGCGGTGCGCGGCCTCGGGATCCTCGTGCTCCTTCCAACGCTTGGCGAGCATGAACTCCTCGTCCCGCGCCAGCATCGGAAATTTGCGGATCTCGGAGAGGTACCGCGACAGGCCGCCATCCGGCGACATGACAGAGAGTGATGCAGCAGCCATTTTCTTGTCTTTCCCCTATATCGGCAGGCGATATCGGGCCTGCCCGCTTTGCGGCACAGACCACCCGCCCCCGTTCCAACAGATCAGATAGGAACCCGTTGCGACCTTTCAAAGGCCATGACGCGTTTGTAATCCGAGGGTGGTTGTAATCCTGAGCGCGCGAGTCAGGTATCGAAAAGCCCTGAGAGGGTTTTCAGAAAAGATCGACCCGAATTCCTTAAAGGCCCGCCAGCCCCGCCTCCAGCGCCGCCATGTCGGCCGGCAGGGGCGTCTCGAACCGCAGCCGCTCGCCGGTGACAGGATGCACGAAGCCCAGCACCGCCGCGTGCAGCGCCTGCCGGGTCAGCCCGGCCGCCTCGACGATGGCCCGCACCGCATGGGCCGGCGCGCTGGAACCGTAGACCGGGTCGCCCAGGCAGGGCGACCCCTTGCTGGCCAGGTGGACGCGGATCTGGTGGGTCCGCCCGGTCTCCAGCGTACAGCGCACCTTCGCCGCCACGGGCTTGGCCCCGCCGAACGTCTGCTCGACCTCGTAGTGGGTGATGGCCTCGCGGCCACCGGTCTTCAGCACCGCCATCTTCTTGCGGTCGCTCGAGCTGCGGCCGATCTGCGTCTGGATCGTCCCCTTGGCCGGCGTCGGCGCCCCGCGTGTGAAGGCGATGTAGGCCCGTTCGATGTCGTGGGTCGCGAACAGGGCCGACAGGCCGGCATGGGCGGCGTCGGACTTGGCGGCCACCATCACCCCGCTGGTATCCTTGTCGAGCCGGTGGACGATGCCGGGCCGCAGGACCCCGCCGATCCCCGACAGGCTGTCCCCGCAGTGGTGCAGCAGGGCGTTGACCAGGGTTCCGCTTTCCGTACCGGGGCCCGGGTGGGCCGCCATCCCGGCCGGCTTGTCGATGACGATCAGGTGCTGGTCTTCGTAGAGCACCGTCAACGGAATGGCTTCCGGCCGCGGCTCGGCGGCGACCGGCGGCGGGATGGAGATTTCGTAGGTCCCGGCCTGGGCCTTGGCCGAGGCGTCGGTCACCGGCTTGCCGGCCCGCCTGACCAGGCCCGCCGCCATCAGCGCCTGGATGCGGCCCCGCGACAGCTCGGCGACCCGGTCGGCCAGCACCTTGTCCAGCCGCCCGCCGGCCTCGACGACCTCGACGAGCCGGGTTTCGGAGCCGTCGAAGGCGATCTCTTCCTCGTCGTCGCTCATCATTTCATCCGTGCCGCCGGGCGGAGGCCGGGTCAACCTTCTGCCGGGCCGGGCGGGCGGCGGCCCCTGCACCCGCCTGCATCGCGATGCAGGCCGGCGCCTGTCGCTGCAACGCCGCAGACCGAAGTTTTCCGCCATAAGGCGCCACCCCGGCGGCCCCGCCGGAATGACCTGCAAAAACACCGCGCAAAGACGCGGACCGCTCTGGAGAGACAACCATGAAGAAGACCCTGATCGCCGCCGTCGCCGCGACCGCCGCCCTCACCCTCGCCGCCCCCGCCTTCGCCGGCGGCGGGAACAACGGCCTCGAGCCGAACGGCCTTCACGTGAATGGCCTTCACGTGAATGGCCTTGATCCCAACGGCCTCGCCGCCAACGGCATCAAGCCGAACGCGATCACCTTCAACGGCCTCGACCCCAACGGCCGCTCGAGCCAGGGCGTCTCGACGACGGGGACGAAATTCGCCGTCGCCCCTGCGGTCACCGCCATCCGCCTGCCGACCAGGCGCTGATCCGCCAACCCTGATCCGAAAGCCGCGGCGAACCGTAGAGGAAGTCCAATGACCGTTTTTGCCAAGTTCGCCGCCGCCATCGCCTCCGCCTTGGGAGGCAAGAAACCCGCCTTCGCCGACGCCCGTCGGAAGGGCGTGCGCATGAACGGCATCGCCGCCCGTAGCGGCCGGGCCCGCAATCGGTAAGTATCGGCGTTATGAAACGTCCGGTCCTCGCCACCGCCGCCATTCTGCTTGAACTGGTCCTGCTGGCCTCGCCAGCGCTGGCCGCCCCGCCGCCGGACCTCAAGGTCGAGCGCACCGGCTTCGTCTACACCACCCCTGAAGGCGTCCTCCGCTCGCCCGACCTGGTCGGGGCCGAGTTCGACATGGTCATGGACGGCCAGGACGTCACCGTCCGCATCGACAGCGTCACCCCCTCGGAGGAACAGCCCGGCGTCCTGCTGCACGACTTCCAGCTGAAACACGCGGACGGAACCTGGGCGCCCCTGTGCGACAAGGACGCCTACGACCGCGCCCTCGGCTTCCCGGTCGCCGGCCGCTGGACCGAGGACGGCCAGTACATCAAGGATCCCACCGGCTGGTTTTTGACCTGCACCTCCGGCTCGCAGGGCAAGTGCATCCTCTGGGGCTACGATCCCTGGGGCCAGGACGCAGCGGGCCGGCCGCTTGACCGCCACTACCAGGCCTGCCAGCACATGGTCCGCGCCGACTATGACGGCAAGGGCGCGCCCCACACCCGCAACGGCACCGCCATCGACATGCAGGACGACGTCGGCCTGCAGAAATGGGAATCGGCCGCCGACGCCGAATTCGGCTTCGAGGCCGGCTGGGGCGTCGACGGCGCAACCTGCGTCGCCCGCACCCGCTGGCCGGACCTGCTGACCGCCGAGGACCTGTGGAAGGCCAGCCCGAAGCTGGCCGGCCCCTGCACGCCCGATCGGGCGCGGGCCAAGGGCGCGTTGATCTTCACCCGGGTGAAGATCAGGTAGCCGGGAACACGTAAGGCGGAAGTGTATGCGGTTCCGCCGCCCGAACCTGTTCTAGTGTTGGAATCCAGACCCTGAAAGGGTCTCGGGCCGGCGCAGCCAGTCCAGCTTGATCGCCGAGGCTGGGGCCAGCGGCCCGACGTCGCGCAGCAGATGGGCCTTCAGCTCGGGGCTGATCAGGCTCTCGTCGGCCGTGGCGTCCTGGGCCTGCAGCTCGCGGCAGCGGGCGTCGTCGGCCTCGATGTCGCCGGAGAGCTCGCCGATCCGCTCGACGATGCAGGGCACCGCCGTCGGCGTGCGGGCCACGTCCAGGGCCGGGGCCAGGATGATGCCGTCGAACATCTCGCCGCGCGGCAGACCGACGGCGTTGAGCATGGCGTAGAACTGGGTGTCGCGGGCCAGGTCGCTGAGCACCACGAACACCTGGCCCTGCAAGGGCAGCATCCAGCCCTCGAACCGGGCGCCCGAACTGCCCAGCCAGAATTCCAGCAGGCCGTTGGCGTTGCGCCGCACCAGGCCGTGGTCGTTGACCAGCTTGCCCGGCACGATCAACGAGCAGCGCACCGTCCGCCAGAAGCCCTCGAACACCGACTGCCGGCGGCCGGCCACCGCCCGCGCCTCGTCGAGGCCCGGCATCGGCAGGCCCATGATCTCCGGCATCAGGGTCTGGGGCGCGGCCGCCGTCGCCAGGCCGCCCATGAAGGCCAGCAGGACATCGGTGTTGGCGTCCCAGTGCAGCATCGAAAAGCCCGGCCGCTTGGTCGCCACCAGCTCGGTCAGCCGCGCCAGGTTGTGCTCGGAGGGATTGACCACGCCGGTCGCCCAGCGGGCCACCACCGACTTGTCGACGCCGAGGTCCGCCGCCAGCCGGCCACGGCTGAGCGACAGCGTCTTCATGACGATCTCGAGCTTGGCGGGGAATCCGGCGACGTCAGCCATACCCGGAATAGGAACATGGATGCATCGTTATGCAAAGCATCGATGCACAACGATGCACGGCCCCACGCCTCATCCTGCATTTCAAAGACCGTTGTTCCCCCTGCCTGCATCGCAAGGGCGCCCCTATACGCCGCTCACACAACAACAGGGGCCGCAAAACGACGGCCCGCTCGAAGGAAACGCCCAGATGAAAACCCTCGCCATCGCCGCCGCCGGTTTCGCCGCCGCCTTCGCCCTCGCCGCCGGCGCCGCTCCCGCCCAAGCCGCCGATCCCAAGCCGGTCTGCCCGACCTGGCAATGTGGCTTCAACGGCGTCTCGCTGAACGGCGTCAACCTCAACGGTCTGGTCTTCAACGGCGTCAACCTGAACGGCGCCAAGCTCAACGGCATCACGTTCAACGGCGTCGTGTTGAACGGCTGGCAACTGAATGGTGTCGGCTTCAACGACATCAAGTGGAACGGCCTGACCCTCAACGGCAAGTTTCTCAATGGCGTCAGCCAGACGGGTGGCTCGGCCGGCATCACGCCAACCGTGACCGCGGTCCGCCTGCCGGCCGACAAGCGCCTGACCAACCGCTAGATCGCGTCCTGGAGGATCGTCCCATGAAGAGCCTGACCTTGGCCGCCGCCGCCCTCGCCCTCAGCTTTGCCGCCACCGCCCCTGCCCATGCGGCCGGGCCCGGAGGCAGTTCCTGCAGCGTCTGGCGCTGCGGTTTCAACGGCACGTCCGTGAACGGCATCAACCTCAACGGCTGGAGCCTCAACGGAAAGAACCTCAACGGTCTTAAATGGAATGGCCTGACCTTCAACGGCAAGCTGTTCAACGGCGTCAGCCAGACCGGCGCCGCGGCCAACCAGACCCCGAGCGTCACCGCCGTCCGCCTCCCGGCCGGCAAGCGCCTGACCGACCGCTAGTCGCCAGACGCTCCGCCGGCAGGCGCCCCGGCCCGGACCATCCCCCCCGATTCTCGGGACAGGCCGGGGCGTTCTGTCCTTAAAAAACGCCGCAATCCCTTTTAGCGTCCCGATTTCGCACATTCGTCGTGACAGCGTCACGCAATCTCCCTACGGCCGACTGATCACTGTTCAGGTTCGAGGGGATACGAACTATGACGCCGTCCTACCGTCGCCTGCTGCTCACCGCAGCGGGGCTCTCCGCCATCGCGCTCGCCACCGCCGCCCAGGCCCAGGAGGCCCCGCCTCAGGACGCCACGGCGGTCGAGGAGATCGTCGTCACCGCCCAGAAGCGCGAGCAGCAGGCCGTCGACGTGCCGATCGCGCTGACCGCCTACAGCGGCCAGCGGCTCGAAAAACTGGGCGTCGAGGACTTCGCCGACCTGGCGCTGTTCACCCCCGGCTTCGAGGTCCAGGACCAGTCGCCCAACAACCCCGGCTTCGTGATGCGCGGCATCACCTCCGACTCCACCGACAGCTTCTCCGAGGCCCGCGTCTCGGTCTTCCAGGACGGCGTCTCGATCTCGAAGGCGCAGGGCTCCTACGTCGAGCTCTTCGACCTCGAGCGGGTCGAGGTGGCCAAGGGGCCGCAATCGACCCTCTACGGCCGCGGCGCCCTGATCGGCGCGGTCAACGTCATCCAGGCCAAGGCCGACCCGTCGGGCTTCGACGCCGCCCTCAAGGTCACCGGCGGCGACTTCGGGCTGATGCAGGTCGACGGCATGGTCAACGGCGCCTATGGCGACGCCTTCGCCGTCCGCCTGGCCGGCCGCTGGCGCCAGCGCGACGGCTATGTCGAGAACCTCGGCGACGGCGACGACTTCCAGTCGGTCGACAGCGCCGCCTGGCGCCTGGCCATGGCCTATGAGCCGAACGACGCCTTCCGCGCCGACCTGCTGGTCAACTGGCAACAGGACCGCGCCGCCGGCACGGCCTTCAAGTCGCTGAACTACAACCAGACCGACCCGGTCACCGGCGCGGTGCTGGCCGGCACGGACGTCCGCGACGGCGCCGCCATCGCCGCCCCGGCCGGCTTCGTCGGCGGCGACGAGCTGGGCGTCGACCGGACGGTGCAGGGCGTCACCGGCCTGATCCGCTGGGATTTCAACGACAGCTTCACCCTCAGCTCGATCACCGCCTACCGCGAGTTCGACAGCCAGGAGGTGTTCGACGCCGACGGCCTCAGCCTGCCGCTGCTGACCGGCCTCAACGACGCCCAGGACAGGCAGTGGAGCCAGGAGTTGCGCGTCAACTTCGACAACGGCGGCCGCTTCAAGGGCTTTGTCGGCGCCAGCTGGTTCAAGAACCAGAGCGACCAGTACATCCCCCTGCAGTTCGACGAACGCATCGGCCTCGCCGACCTGACCGGCCAGCTCAACGCCGGCGCCGCCGGCTCGGGCCTGCCGGCCAACACCCCGGCGCCGATGGCCTTCTTCAACAACACCGCCTTCACCGGCGCCCTGCTGCGCGGCCTCGTCGCCCAGCTGTCGGAGAACCCCAACACGGCGGCCTTCGACCCGGCCGTCGTCCTTACGCCCGCCCAGGCCCAGGCCATCGCCGCCAACCTGCGCGGCAACCATGTCGAGGCGGTGCAGACGACGAGCGACCTGGACGCCCTCGACCTCTTCATCGACGGGACCTTCGCGGTCACCGACAAATTCGAGATCTCGGCCGGCCTGCGCTACAGCCACGACGAGAAGGACACCGGCTTCCGCTCCTTCACCAGCGGCGGCCGCAGCGTGCTCGGCGGCGCGGTCGGGGCGGCCCAGCTGGCCGGCCAGGCCAACCAGCTGATCGCCAGCGGCATCCCGGCCAATGTCGCCCAGGGCAACGCCATGCTGGCCCAGGCAGGCGCCATCCTCGGCGCCCTGCAGAGCCCGTTCGTGCAGGCCATCCCCGAATCCCTGCTGCCCAACTTCGGCCTGACCTTCCAGCCGACCGCCAACAACGGCGACCGCACCGTGGTCAGCCACACCGACGAAGCCTTCACCTGGCGCCTGGTCGGCCGCTATGCGGTCAGCGACGATCTCAACCTCTACGCCTCTTACGCCCGCGGCCGCCGTCCCGAGATCCTCGCCACCGGCGCCCCGACGACGCCCGGCGGCGCCCCCCGCTTCGCCGCCGTCGAGGCCGAGACCGTCGACAGCTACGAGGTCGGCGCCAAGGCCGCCCTGCTCGACGGCCGCCTGCGCCTCGACGGATCGCTGTATTTCTACGACTACCAGGACTTCCAGACCGTCATCCAGGACGGCGTGGTCTTCACCATCGCCAACGCCGGCAAGGCCAAGGCGTACGGCTTCGAGGGCCAGCTCGACTGGCGCGTCATGGGCGGCCTCAACCTCTACGCCACCTACGCTTACAGCCACGCCCGCTTCGACGGCGGCGCCTACGACGGCAACCACTTCCGCCTGTCGCCGGATCATACGCTGTCGCTGGCCGCCAGCTGGACCTTCGACGCCCTCGGCGGGACCTTCGACATCCGCCCCAGTTACAGCTGGCAGTCGGAGGTCTTCTTCGATGACAACAACGACCGCGCCGTCTTCCAGCAGCCCCCCGGCGCCTTCGTCGCCGACAACCTGCAGGACGAGCGCCAGGACGCCTACGGCCTGGTCAACCTGCGGGCCAGCTACCGCCCGAGCGGGACCAACGTCACGTTCGAGCTGTTCGCCACCAACCTCACCGACGAGGCCTACATCATCGACGCCGGCAACACCGGCGACAGCCTCGGCCTCCCCACCTTCATCCCCGGCGCGCCGCGGATGGTCGGCGGCAGCATCGGCTGGAAGTTCTAGGGCGCATCCGGTCCCCCTTGCCCCGGCAAGGGGGACCTTTTCGCCGAACTGCGATGCCCCGGCTGGACACCGTCATCCTCCTGTTGCCTGATGCGTGTCTGACAAGAAGGACGGGCCCACGTCCAAGGGGGAATACCATGAACATCGACAGACGCAGGCTGCTCGCGGGTTTCGGCCTTGGCGCCCCCGTTCTTGCTGGGGGGGCCATCGCCGGCTCGGCCAGCGCCCACGGCGACCATGTCATGGGGGCCTTCAACCATGGCGTCGCCTCGGGCGACCCGCTGCAGGACCGGCTGATCGTCTGGACCCGCCTGACCCCGCACGACGGTCACGGCCTGGAAGACATCGACGGCGAACTGCACATCGCCACCGACGCCAAATTCGCCAAGCCCCGCGTCATCCCGGTTTCCGCCACCGCCGACCGCGACTGGACGATCAAGGTCGACGTCGATGGCCTGAAGGCCGGAACCGAGTACCTCTACCGCTTCAAGGTCGGCAAGACCGTCTCGCCGGTCGGCCGCGGCCGCACCCTGCCCGAAAAAACCGATGAGGTCGTGCTGGCCGTGGCCAGCTGCGCCCTGTTCGTGCACGGCTACTTCAACGCCTATGGGGCCATCGCGCAGATGGACCGCGTCGACGCCGTGCTGCACCTGGGCGACTACATCTACGAATACGGCGCCGACCAGTATGGCGCCGGCTCGCCGGCTTCGGCGGCCCGCAAGCTCGATCCGCCGACCGAGATCCTCAGCCTCAGCGACTACCGCCGCCGCCACGCCTGCTACAAGGGCGACGCCCAGCTGCAGGCGGCCCACGCCCGCGCCGCCTGGATCGTCGTCTGGGACGACCATGAGACGGCCAACGACAGCTGGGTCGGCGGGGCCGAAAACCACACCCCGGCCACCGAAGGCGCCTGGTCGGCCCGCAAGGCCGCCGCCCTCAAGGCCTATTTCGAATGGATGCCGATCCGTGAGGCCAAGGGCGCGATGGCCGAGGCCATCTACCGCTCGTTCCGCTTCGGCGACCTGGCCACCCTGTTGATGACCGAGACCCGGCTGACCGCCCGCACCGAGGCCATGGACGCCGGCCGCGACCTGATGGTCGACGGCAAGCCCGACATCGCCGGCTTCATGGCGAAACTCAACGATCCGGCCCGCCGCCTGATGGGCGACCGCCAACATGCCTGGATGGCCGACGAGCTCGCCCGCTCGGTCAAGGCCGGCGAGACCTGGCAGGTGATCGGCAACCAGATCGTCATGGGCAAGGTGCTGGCGCCCGACCTGCACAAGGCCATGGGCGACGAGGCCTGGGGCAAGATGCTGACCCAGGTGCCCGAATACGTCGCCCAGGCGGTGACCGTCTCCTCGCAGCTGTCGGCGACGCCGATCCCGGTCAACCTCGACCAGTGGGACGGCTACCCGGCCGACCGCGAGCGGGTCTACCAGACCTTCAAGGCCGCCAGAGCCCGGCCCATCGTGCTGGCCGGCGACAGCCACAGCTTCTGGGCCAACGAACTCTCCGACCTGTCCGGCGACCTGGTCGCCGCCGAGTTCGGCGTCACCGGCGTCACCAGCCCGGGCTTCGTCGACATGCTGCCGGGCGTGCCGCTGAACGAGGCCCTGGTCGCCCGCAATCCGGAAGTGAAGTTCGCCGACAGCGGCGTGAAGGGCTTCATCAAGCTGACCCTGACGAAGACCAAGGCGGTCGCCGACTTCGTCACCGTCTCGACCATCTACGCGCCGGAGTACGAGGTGAAGACCCTGAAGAGCTTCACCGTCACCCCCGACGGTACGGGGGTCAGCCGGATCGCTTGAACTCCAGTTCCTCCTCCGGGACGAAGTCGCGGGGGAGGGGGACCGCCGGCCCGACTTTAGGGGCCGGTGGTGGAGGGGGCAGCGCCGGCCCCTACGATGATCATGAATGCTGTTGCCAAAGCCGCGCCAGAACGCGTCCTTCCGGAAGGGCCGGTGCTGCCCCCTCCATCACCCGCTTCGCGGGCGGTCCCCCTCCCCCGCCGCTACGCGTCGGAGGAGGAACTTTCGATGAGCTTCCCGTCGACGACCAGCCGGTAGAAGCAGGACCGGAAGCCGACGTGGCAGGCGCCGCCGTCGCCCTGCGGCCGGACCTTGAGCAGCACCGCGTCCTGGTCGCAGTCGAGGCGGACCTCGACGACGACCTGAACCTGGCCGCTGGTCTCGCCCTTCTTCCACAGCGCATTGCGCGAGCGGCTGAAGTAGTGGGCCTCGCCGGTGTCGAGCGTCAGCCTCAGCGCCTCGGCGTTCATCCAGGCCAGCATCAGCACCTCGCCGGTGTCGGCATGCTGGGCGATGGCGGCGATCAGGCCGGCCGCGTCGAAACGCGGCGCGATGATCGCGCCGCGCTCGAGGGCCTCGGTGTCGGGAGCGGTCGGGAAGACCGGCATGGGATGGCCTTCCCCTTCCGGTCCTACCGTTTCGCCATCGAGACGAACCCGAGGAACCGGTCGCGCAGGCTGGTGTCGGTCTTGAACACGCCGCGGAACTGGGTGGTGATGGTCGAGACGTTGCGGTGGTGGACGCCGCGGGTGGTCATGCACTGGTGCTCGGCGTCGATCAGGATGGCCACGCCCGCCGGCTTCAGGCTGTCACAGATCGCATCGGCGATCTGCTGGGTCATGGTCTCCTGCGTCTGCAGCCGCTTGGCGAAGATCTCGACCACGCGGGCCAGCTTGGAAATCCCGACCACCCGGTTGGTCGGCATGTAGGCGACGTAGGCCTTGCCGAGGAAGGGGGCCATGTGGTGCTCGCAGTGGCTCTCGACCTCGATGTCCTTCAGGAAGACGATGTCGTCGTAGCCCTGCACGTCCTCGAAGATCCGCGACAGCTCCTTGCCCGGATCGGCGGTGTAGCCCTCGAACCATTCGCCATAGGCGTCGACCACCCGCTTGGGGGTGTCGAGCACGCCTTCGCGGCGCGGGTCGTCGCCGGCCCAGGCGATCAGGGTGCGGACAGCCTCCATCGCCTCTTCACGGCTCGGACGCTTTACGGGTTCAAGATCAAGGCCGGAAACGGCCAGGGTTCGCTCGGTGATAGCGTCCATGTCGGAGCTGGGTCCCTTGAGGCTGAGTTGCGCCGGAACGACGATCATTCCGGAAAGACGCGTGCCACCTCAATCACGTTCCCGCAGACCGTGGTCTAGGCGGGTATCGACAGCTATATGGGACCGCCCCGCAAACGGGCAAGCCGCTACGTCGCGTAACCGACGCCAGAAAAACTGATTCAGAAGACCATGACCCTCAAGCTGTACGACACCATGGCCCGCAAGAAGCGGCCCTTCGCTCCCGCCAACGACAAGCGGGTGACGATGTATGTCTGCGGTCCCACGGTCTACGGCTATGCCCATATCGGCAACGCCCGGCCGGTCGTGGTCTTCGATGTGCTGTTCCGCCTGCTGCGCCATCTCTACGGCGACGATGCGGTGGTCTATGCCCGCAACGTCACCGACGTCGATGACAAGATCAACCAGAAGGCCACCGACGAGGGCGTCGAGATCGGCGTCATCACCGAGCGCTACTTCAAGGCCTACCTCGAAGACATGGATCAACTGGGCGCCCTGCGCCCGACCCATCAGCCCAAGGCCACCGACTATATCCAACAGATGGTCGAGGCCATCGCCGACCTGATCGCCAAGGGCGGCGCCTACGAGGCCGAAGGCCATGTGCTGTTCGACACGCAAGCCGCCAAGGACTACGGCCAGCTGTCCGGCCGCAGCCTCGACGACATGATCGCCGGGGCCCGCGTCGAGGTCGCGCCGTACAAGCGCCACCCGGCCGACTTCGTGCTGTGGAAGCCGTCGAAGCCGCACGAACCGCGCTGGCCTTCGCCCTGGGGCGACGGCCGTCCTGGCTGGCACAGCGAATGCTCGACGATGATCGAACAGGTTCTCGGCCTGCCCATCGACATCCACGGCGGCGGCATCGACCTCGTCTTCCCGCACCACGAAAACGAATTGGCCCAGGCGACCTGCGCCCACCAGGGGGCTGAGTTCGCCCGCTTCTGGATGCACAACGGCTTCCTCGACATGGCCGGGGTGAAGATGTCCAAGAGCCTGGGCAACGTCATCATCCCGCACGAGCTGTTGCAGGCCGTGCCGGGCGAACTGGTCCGCTGGGCCCTGCTCAGCGCCCACTACCGCCAGCCGCTCGACTGGACCGAGAGCCTGCTCGACCAGAGCCGCAAGGCGCTGGACCGCCTCTACGGCGCCCTGCAGGACGCCGCCCGCGAGGTCGGCTCCGCCAAGGCCGGCGCCGAGGTCGGGGAAAAGGCGGCGGACGTCACCTACGCCCTGCTCGACGACCTCAATACCCCGAAAGCCCTGTCGGCCCTGTTCGCCCTGTCGGACGACCTGCGCACGGCCATCGGCGAAGGCGACAAGACCGCCATCGCAGGCGCCCGCGACGACCTGGTCACCGCCGGCGCCCTGCTCGGCTTCCTGCAGAAGGCCCCCGGCGAGTGGTTCCAGGGCGCCGCCGCCGACGGCCTCAAGGACCAGGTCGAGGCCCTGCTCGTGCAACGGGCCGAGGCCCGTTCCGCCAAGGACTGGCCGACCGCCGACCGCATCCGCGGCGAACTGGACGCGCTGGGCGTCGTTGTGATGGACGGGCCGCAAGGGGCCACCTGGCGCTTGAAGGCCGCCGGGGAGTAGGAGGCCGCTCATGAAGATCGAGAACCGCATCGGCATCCAGGCCAGCACCGACGCCATCTGGGAGGTGCTCTACGACATCGACCACTGGGGCGACTGGTGTCCGATGTATCCGCGCGCCGCCGGGACGATCCGCATCGGCGAGACCCTGGACATCGACGAGCATGTCCCGGGCCTGAAAGTGCACAACATCCGCCCCGTCGTCCTCGACTGGGCGCCCTACGACCACATCCACTGGCGCACGAAGATGATGCGCGGCTGGGTCGTCGCCACCCGCTTCCTGGAGATCGAGGAGCTGACCCCAGGCAGCTGCATCTTCTCCAACGGCGAGGTCTTCTCCGGCCTGCTGGCCGGCTACGCCGTGCCGCGCCCGATCCGCTACAAGATCCGCGAGGCCTACGAGCAGATGGGCCTGGCGTTGAAGGCCGAGGCCGAAAAGCGTTGGCATGCGGGCGGCGACCTCCCAAATAAGCCGAGATGATTGACGACCTCTACAGCGCCCGCATTCTCAGCCTGGCCGCCAACATGCCGCGCGCCGGGCGCCTCGACGCGCCGCAAGGCTCGGCGGAACGCGTCGCCAAGCTCTGCGGCAGCCGCATCGTCGCCGACGTCGTCCTCGACGAGACCGGCCACGTCGCCGATTTCGCCCAGGACGTTCAGGCCTGCGCTCTGGGCCAGGCCGCCGCCGCCGTGCTCGGCGAGAACATCATCGGCGCATCCAGTGACGAAATTGAAACGGCCCGCGATGCATTCCGTGCTATGTTGAAGGAAGGCGGACCTCCGCCCCAAGGCCGTTTCAAGGACCTCGCCGTGTTGATGCCCGTGAAGGACTACCCAGCCCGTCACGCCTCGAGCCTGCTGGCTTTCGAGGCGGCGCTGGCGGCTGTCCAACAGGCCCAAAACCGTATCGAGCCGCGAACTAGCGGCGCCGACGCGGCTTGATCCCCTGCGTGTGCGGGGATAAGCGCCGGGCTTCGTTCACCCACCACAATGCGTCGGCATGACCCTCTATGAACGCAGCGTCCGGCTGGCGCACCGCGCCTACAAGGTCACGCTGTCCCCGTGGACGGGGCGCCAGTGCCGCTTTCTTCCGACCTGTTCGGACTACGGCCGCGACGCCCTGCTCCAGCACGGACCGATCCGTGGCGGTTACCTGACCGTCCGCCGCCTGTGCAGATGCCATCCCTGGGGCGGTTCGGGCTATGACCCGGTGCCCCCGCCCCACCGAACCTTCAAAGAAGGTTCGGGCGACTTTTAACTAGAGCACGCCGGGCGGCGGAACCGCATACACTTCCGCCTGGCGTGCTCTGAGAGAAATGCGAAGTGTCATGATCGACCTGATTTTCCCCGACGGCTCGGTCCGTCAGTATCCCGAAGGGTCCAGCGGCCGCGATGTCGCCTCGGCCATCTCCAAAAGTCTCGAGAAGCGCACCCTGCTGGTCCGCCTGGACGGCAAGCTGATCGACTTCGACCGCCCGCTGTCCAGCGGCAAGGTCGAGTTCGTCGACCGCAGCGACCCCGACGCCCTCGACACCATCCGCCACGACACGGCCCACGTGCTGGCCGAGGCCGTGCAGGAGCTGTTCCCCGGCACGCAGGTGACCATCGGCCCCAACGTCGAGGACGGCTTCTACTACGACTTCGCCCGCAACGAGCCCTTCTCGACGGACGATTTCGCCGTCATCGAGAAGAAGATGCGCGAGATCGTCGACCGCGACGAAAAGATCGTCCGCGAGGAGTGGGACCGCGACGAGGCCATCGCCCACTTCGACAGCATCGGCGAGCAGTACAAGGCCCAGATCATCCGTGACCTGCCGACGACCGAGCCGATCAGCGTCTATCGCCAGGGCGCCTGGAAGGACCTCTGCCGCGGCCCGCACCTGCCGTCGACGAAGCACATCGGCAAGGCCTTCAAGCTGACGAAACTGGCCGGCGCCTACTGGCGCGGCGACCAGAACAACGCCCAGCTCCAGCGCATCTACGGCACGGCCTGGGCCAGCGAGGAAGACCTCGCCGCCTACCTCAAGCGCGTCGAGGAGGCCGAGAAGCGCGACCACCGCAAGATCGGCAAGATCATGGACCTCTTCCACATCCAGGAAGAGGGCAAGGGCATGGTCTTCTGGCACCCCAAGGGCTGGACGATGTACCGCGCCCTGGAGGCCTACATGCGCCGGATGACGGAAGGCGGCGGCTATGTCGAGGTCAAGACGCCCCAGATCCTCGACCGCTCCCTGTGGGAAAAGTCGGGCCACTGGGAGAAGTTCGGCCACGCCATGTTCACCTGCGAAACGGACGAGGGCGAGAGCCTGGCCGTCAAGCCGATGAACTGCCCCGGCCACGTGCAGATCTTCAACGTCGGCCAGAAGTCGTACCGCGACCTGCCGCTGCGCATGGCCGAGTTCGGCGCCTGCCACCGGTTCGAGCCCTCGGGCGGCCTGCACGGCATCATGCGGGTGCGGGCCTTCACCCAGGACGACGGCCACATCTTCTGCCGCGACGACCAGATCGAGGACGAGACGACGACCTTCGTGAAGCTCCTCTACCAGGTCTACGAAGACCTCGGCGTCGAGCTGCACAGCGTCAAGCTGGCGCTGCGCCCCGACCTGCGGGCCGGCACGGACGCGGTCTGGGACATCGCCGAGAGCAAGCTGGAACGCGCCGCCATCGCCGCCGGCATGACGGTCGAGATGCTGCCGGGCGAAGGCGCCTTCTACGGGCCCAAGCTCGAGTTCCACCTGAAGGACGCCATCGGCCGCACCTGGCAGTGCGGCACGCTGCAGCTCGACTTCGTGCTGCCTGACCGCCTCGACGCCGAGTACGTCGGCGAGGACGGCCAGAAGCATCGCCCGGTCATGCTCCACCGCGCCATCCTCGGCACCTTCGAGCGCTTCCTCGGCATCCTGATCGAGAACTACGGCGGGGCCTTCCCGCTGTGGCTGTCGCCGGTCCAGGCCGTGGTCGCCACCATCACCTCGGACGCCGACGACTTCGCGGTCGCCACGGCCGCGAAGTTCAAGGCCGCCGGCCTGCGGGTCGAGACCGACCTGCGCAACGAGAAGGTCGGCTACAAGATCCGCGAGCACAGCCTTGCCAAGGTTCCGGTCATCGCCGTCGTCGGCCGCAACGAAGCCGAGGCGGGCCAGGTCGCCATCCGCCGCCTGGGCTCTCAGGACCAGACCATCGTCACGGTCGAGGAAGCCATCGCCCTGCTGACGGTCGAGGCGACGCCGCCCGACCTGAAGCGCTAACCGGACGCCTGCGTCGCCGGAATGGCGGCGCAGGCGGTCTCCGACGCCCAGGCCAGGCCCAGGAAGGCGGCCGCCTGCATGCCTGCCAGGTGGTCGATGAGCAGCGGTGTGAAGCCCACGCCGCCGTCCTCCAGCACGGTGAGGAAGCCGCCCTTCTGTCCGGCCTTCAGCACGCTGTGCACCTGCGGCCGCGACACGCCCGCCCGCCGCGCGAGTTCCGAGATGTTGTGAACCCCCGGCCCCGCTGGCGGGAACACCCCGTCCGGGCAGGCCTGCAGCATCAGCTGGCCGAGGATGGTCATGCCGCCGTTGCGGTCGGAGATGATGTCCAAAGTCGGTCCCGGCGGCCGCGCCTCCAGCGCCGAACCGAAAATCCATCCATGGCCGGCGACCGTCGCCTCCATCACGCCGGGGCTCTCCCACCGCGCCAGCGCCGCCCCGGCGGCCGGCAGCACCCGGGCGCAGATCTCCAGGTCCCGGCGGTAGCGGACCCGGAAAAGGTCCAGTAGGGCCGGCGTCGGCTCATAGGCCTTTGAGCGCGCGTCGCCGCCGGTCAAGGGGCGGACCAGGCCGGCGAACCGCAGGTACATCAGGATGCCATGCACCCGGGTCCGGGTCGTCACCCCCAGCGGGGCCAGCCAGCGGCTCAGGGAGGCGTGGGTCAGGCCGTCCGGCGAGGCATGAAGCTGCAGGGCCCAGACGGCGCACATCCACTGCGCCAGGTCCCGGACCTTGACGGCCAGCGAGCTGGCTTCGCCGGGCTGCGGAGCCCACGACGCCATCGTCGCCAGGGCGGCGCCCGAGAATTCGGGATGGTTCCTGACCCGGGCCACCGCCTCGTCGGTCAGCACGGCCCGCGCCAGCGCGCCTCCGTCCCCAACCGCCCCCGCGGTCAGCGCCTGACGATCTTCCATAGCCGCTGAACGCCCTCACGCGCGGCCGCAGCCGCGACGCCACCCTACCCGATCTGGTGAGACCCTTCCGAATTATTTCACTGCCCGCGACACCGGGACGCTGATTGTTATGCCCCGAATTTCCGGGGGAACCTTCCATGACCGATCTTGCCGCTGTCATTCCGTACACCACCGTCACCGCCGACATGGGGGTGGCCTTCTTCGGCGGGCCGGACCAGTCGCTCGGCCAGTCGGCGCGGATCATCGGCGACGTCAACGGCGACGGACTGGCCGACATCCTGATCGGCGGCTCGAGCACCGCCGACGCCTCGGGCGAAGCCTATGTCGTGTTCGGCAAGCAGGGCGGCTTCAACACGGCCGACTTCGACCTCGCCTCCCTCGACGGAACCAACGGCTTCAAGATCACCGGACGGGCCGGCGACCGGATCGGCGCGGTCGTCGCCGGCGGCGACCTGAACGGCGACGGCTACGCCGACATCCTCGTCAACGCGCCCACCAACAGCTTCTTCGTGAGCAATGCCGGCGGGACCTACATCATCTTCGGCGGCCAGGCCTTCGCCCCGACCCTGTCGATGAACGACATCAACGGCTCCAACGCCGTCCTCGTTCGCGGGTTTGTCTCCAACCAGCAGCTGGGGACCTCGATGGCCTCGGCCGGCGACCTCAACAACGACGGCTATGACGACCTGATCATGGGCGCGGAAACCGCCGCGTTGGGCGCTGGCCAGGCCTACATCCTCTGGGGCTCCGCGACGCTGCAAGGCGGCCTGGCGTCGTTCTCGGCCCAGAACGACGCCAAGGGCTTCTACCTGACCTCCGAAGGCCCGAACTTCCAGACCGGCGCCTCGGTCTCGGCGGCCGGCGACGTCAATGGCGACGGCTTCGACGACCTCATCGTCGGCGCGCCGGGCGCCAACGCCAGCCAGGGCGCGGCCTACATCGTCTTCGGCCGCGACGGGGCCTCCGACCCCTTCGCGCCCTTCAACCTGGCGAACCTGTCGGCGACGGGCCAGGGCGTCCGCATCACCGGCGCCGGGTTCAGCTTTGGTCAGACCGTTTCCGCCGCCGGCGACGTCAACGGCGACGGGCGTGACGACATCATCGTCGGCGGCTCCAACCACGCATGGGTGATCTTCGGCGGCGTCCAACTGACCGCCGACTTCTCCCTGGCCGGCATGAAGACCGACCAGGGCTTCGCCATCACCGGCACGGGCAGCCTGAGCTATCGGGCCGCCGCTCCGGTCGGCGATCTCAACGGCGACGGCTACGACGAGATCATCCTGGGCGCCTACCAGCGGAGCTCCAGCGCCGGGACCCAGGCCGGCGCCGCCTATGTCATCTACGGCCGCGCGGATTTCGGCGCCGGGTTCAGCAACATCCAGAACGGCGGGACGGGCGTCGTCAGCATCGAGGGCGTGACCGCCTTCGACAAATTCGGCAGGGGCGTCGGCGGCGGCGGCGACGTCAACGGCGACGGGCGGCCCGACCTTGTCGTCAGCGGCATCTTCCTCGACCACGACGGCAACGGGACGGCCGGCGGCGCGGTGGTCATCTACGCCCCCGACCCCGACGGCCCGGTCAGCTACATCGGCTCGGGCGCCAACGACAGTCGCAGCGGCGGGGTCGGCGCCGACAGCCTGTCGGGCCTGGGTGGCAACGACATGCTCTACGGCCTGGACGGGGACGATGTGCTGGACGGCGGCGACCTCTCCGACCAGCTGTTCGGCGGCGTCGGGGCGGACGATCTGGTCGGCGGCGGCGGCGGCGACATCCTCTACGGCGAGGATGGCGACGACGACCTCTCCGGCGACGACGGAGCCGACAAGCTGTTCGGCGGCGACGGGACGGACCAGCTGAACGGCGGCCTCGGCAACGACCGGATGGACGGTGGGTCGGGCATAGACACCCTTGACGGCGGCAGCGGCAACGACGTCCTCGACGGCGGCCCGGGCGCCGACGTCCTGCGCGGCGGGGCGGACAACGACGTCTACATCGTCGACGATTTGAGCGACCAGACCATCGAGCTGGCGGGCGAGGGCTACGATATCGTCCGCACGGCGGTGAGCGGATGGCGCCTGGCCGACAACGTCGAGGCGCTCGAGCTGCAGGGCAATGCCTTCATGACCGGCCTCGGCAACAACCTGGCCAACAATCTGCAGGGCAACGCCGGAATGAACATCCTGTTCGGCTACGGCGGCGTGGACACCATCAACGGCAACGATGGCGATGACACCGTCGTCGGCGGCGCCGGCAACGACCTGCTGCGCGGCGGCCTGGGGGCCGACAGCTTCGTCGTCGCCGACGAGAGTTTCGGCAGCGGCGTGCTGGAAACCGACCAGGTCTACGACTTCAGCGCCGCCGAGGGCGACTACCTCGACCTGAGCCTCATCGACGCCAATTCGCGGGTCGCGGGTCTGCAGGCCTTCCGCCTGGTCGACGCCTTCAGCAAGTTCGACGCCGCTCATCCGGAGAACACCGGCCAGATGACCCTGATCTTCGCCGGCGGCATCACCACGGTTCGGCTGGAGGTCAACGGCGACGCCAAGGTCGACTACCAGATGAAGATCAACGGCGACGTCACCGGCGAGAGCGGAAACTGGTTCCTGTGACCTGAGGCCGCGGGGGCGATTCTTCATGACCGGTTAAGGCCGCAAGCCCAGAATCGGCAGCCTGTAACCGCCGCCGGATTTCCCTGACCTTGCGCAGTCTCATCGCCGCCGTCGAGCGTATCGAACCCCTGACCGTCTACGGTCGGGTGGCGGCCGTGAACGGGCTGCTGATCGAGGCCCGCGGCGGGCTCTCCCACCTCGCCGTCGGGGCCCGCGCCGAGATCACCCGCCGGGCCGCGCCGCCGTTGGCCGCCGAGGTCGTCGGCTTCCGCGATTCCCGCGCCCTGCTGATGCCCTTCGGCCCCGTCGAGGGCGTCGCCCCCGGGGCCGAGATCCGTATCCAGCCCGACGGCGCCTCGGTCCGTCCCTGCAAGGCCTGGCTCGGCCGCATCGTCGACGCCTTCGGCGAGCCGATCGACGGCAAGGGCCCCCTGCCCCAGGGCGAGGCCAGCTATCCCCTGCGCGCCTCCCCGCCCCCGGCCCACGCCCGCGGCCGGGTCGGCGAGCGGCTCGATCTCGGCGTCCGCGCCATGAACGTCTTCACCACCACCTGCCGGGGCCAGCGCCTGGGCATCTTCGCCGGGTCGGGCGTCGGCAAGTCGGTGCTGCTGTCCATGCTGGCCCGCCAGGCCGACTGCGACGCCGTCGTGGTGGGGCTGATCGGTGAACGGGGCCGGGAAGTCCGCGAATTCATCGAGGAGACCCTCGGCGAGGAAGGCCTCAAGCGCGCCGTGGTCATCGTCGCGACCAGCGACGAACCGGCCCTCAAGCGCCGCCAGGCCGCCTACATGACCCTGGCCGTGGCCGAGGCCCTGCGCGACCAGGACATGGAAGTTCTCTGCCTGATGGACAGCGTCACCCGCTTCGCCATGGCCCAGCGCGAGATTGGTCTCGCGGCGGGGGAGCCGCCGACCACCAAGGGCTATACGCCGACCGTCTTCACCGAACTGCCCAAGCTGCTCGAACGGGCCGGGCCCGGCCCCGTGCGGCCGGACGGCACCACGGCGGGACCGATCACCGGCCTGTTCACCGTGCTGGTCGACGGCGACGACCACAACGAGCCGATCGCCGACGCCGTGCGCGGCATCCTCGACGGCCACATCGTCATGGAGCGCGCCATCGCCGAGCGCGGCCGCTTCCCGGCGATCAACGTCCTGAAGTCGATCAGCCGCACCATGCCGGCCTGCCAGAAGCCCTTCGAACGCGAGATCGCCACCAGCGCGCGCCAGTCGCTGGCCGCCTACTCCAACATGGAAGAGCTGATCCGCATCGGCGCCTATCGCATGGGGTCGGACGTGCAGGTCGACCGCGCCATCCAGCTCAACCCGGCGCTGGAGGAATTCCTGCGGCAGGACAAGGACGATGTCACCAGCCTGGACGATTCATTCGCCCGGCTGGAAGTGCTGCTTAGGGACGTCGCATGAGCTGGGCCCACTCGCTGATCCGCATCTCGAACTACGAAGTCGAGACGTTGCAGAAGCGGCTGGCCGAGATCGTCGAGCGCCGCTGGGCCATCGACCTGCGCATCGCCGCCCTGGTCGCCGAACATGAGGCCGAGACCCTGCACGCCAAGACCAACGCCGAGGCCGGGGTCTATATGCTGGGCTTCCGTGAGGGCGTGCGTATCCGCCGCGAGAAGCTGGACGGCGAACTGGCCAGTCTGGCGGCGGAGGAAGAAGGCGCGCGCGATGCGCTGAGCGAGGCTTTCGAAGCCCTGAAGAAGTTCGAGCACGTCGCCGAGACCGCCAGGGTCGCGGCGAAGAAGGAAGCCGCCAAGCGCGAGACCGCCGCCCTGGACGAACTGGGCCTGCGCCGGGCCGCCCGGTGATTCAGCGCCCGACGCGGCGCGCCGCGATCGGAGGCGGCCTGTTCCTCGCCGCCTGCAGCCGCGCCGCCGATGAAGCCGCCGCCGCGCCGATCGTCGATGTACCCTTGAAAAGCCTCGCCGGCTTTCCCGTCGGCTGCGCGGTGATGACCGGCCACCTGACCGAGCCGGCTTTCGCCACCCTGCTCACCCGGCACTTCTCCCAGATCACGCCGGAGTGGGAGATGAAGATGGAATATATCTGCGGCGACGACGGCGCCCTACGTTTCGAGGCGCCCGACGCCCTGGCCGCCTTCGCCCGGGCTCAACACCTGCGCCTGCACGGCCACACCCTGGTCTGGTACGCCAACATACCCAAGGCCTTCGCCGAGCTCGACGTGCGGCGCGCCAGTTTCGCCGAGGCCTATCGCAACTACATCGCCAATGTCGTGACCCGCTATCGCGACGTCGCCCCCGGCTGGGACGTGGTCAACGAGCCGATCGAGGACAACGACAGCGGCAGCTTGCGGCAAAGCCTGTGGAGCGCCCGGCTCGGTGACACGGATCACATCCGCCGCGCCCTCGACCACGCCCGCGAGGCCGACCCCAAGGCGGTGCTGTTCATCAACGACTATAATCTCGAACTCAATCCCAAGAAGCGGACGGCCTTCCTGCGCCTGGCGGAGACGCTGTTGAAGGCCGGCGCGCCGCTCGGCGGGCTCGGAACCCAGACCCATCTGGCCGCCGACCTTTCGGCTGGCGCGGTCGCGGGTTGCATCAAGGACCTGGCGAGCCTGGGCCTGGCGCTGCACGTCTCGGAGATGGACGTCTCGGTCGCCTGGGCCAAGGGCCTGCCGCGGCGCGCGGCGGAAACGCGGCAAGCCGAACTCTATGCCGAGGCGATGGGCGCGTTCATGGCCCTGCCCGCGCGCCAGCGCTACGCCTTCACGCTCTGGGGCTTGCGCGATCCGGATTCCTGGCATCGCAGGGATAAGCCGAAGGACGCGCCGTTGCTGTTCGACGACGCAGGCGCGCCCAAGCCCGCCTTCGCGGCGGTGGCCGAGGCCTTGCGAAAGATTGGCTAGACCGGCGGCTTGCTAGGACTGCCGGCCCGGGCGCGGGCGTCGGAATCGCTCATGCGTAGAGCGCGCAGATCCTCGCTGATGCGAAACACCGCCACATAGAACTCGCAGAAGGCGCGCCACAGCAGGGTCATCGCGGCGAGCACCAGCAGGCCGGAAATGAACACCGGGAAGGCCAGCAGGACCCCCATCACCGTGCCGTCCTTGATGGCCAGGCCGATCGCCGCCCCGGCGATGGAGAACCCGGCCAGCACGATCACGCCCAGGCCGCACCAATAGATGATGTGGACCACCGGTCCGGTCAGCAGGCGATCGAAGGTCAGCAGGTCCCAGAGGAACGAGCCGGACTTCCCGTTTTTCGTCGACGCACGCATTTAGTGACAACCCCTAGCGGCCGGCTCGCCTTCCAGGGATTCGGTATCAGGGGCGCGGCCACGCCGCAACGGCTAGACAATGGCGCCCAGACAGCTTTACCGCAGTGTGACGCGCGATATATCAGCGCCGCCACCCGAGGAGGGCGACCTTGACGAGCCGACCAGAGCGCCTCAGCCCCGTGCAGGCGGCCCGCAAGCTGGCCTTGGGCGTGCTGACGCTTGGGCTCGTGGCCGTCATCGCCGTGGTCGGCACGCCGCTCGACAAGCCGTCGATGCATGAGGCCGTGGAGATCGTCGGCTGGCTTTTGCTGGCCGCCTGTATCGTCGGCCGTGTCTGGTGCACGCTCTATATCGGCGGGCGCAAAATCAGCCAGCTGGTGCGCATCGGCCCCTATTCGATCATGCGCAACCCGCTCTACACCATGTCGTTCATCGGCGCGGCCGGGATCGGCGCCCAGACCGGCAGCATCGTCATGGCCGCGCTCTCTTTCCTCATCGCCTGGATCGTCTTCCGCATTGTCGTCAGCCGCGAGGAGGCGTTCCTCTCCGGCATCTATGGCGAGGCCTACGCCGACTATCTGAAGACAGTGCCGCGCTTCCTGCCCAACCCGTTCAAGTGGCGGGACGCCGACTTGCTGGAAGTACGCCCCGACCGGGTGGTCCTGACCTTCATCGACGGCCTGTGGTTCCTGGCGGCGATCCCGCTCGCCGAGGGTTTCGAATATCTGCAGCACGCCGGCATCGTGCCGGTGCTTTTGAGATTGCCGTAGGAGCAGCCCATGCGCCTGTTGATGAACATCCTGTGGTTCATCCTCGGCGGCTGGATATCCGGCAGCCTGTGGCTGCTGGCCGGCGTGATCCTGGCGATCACCGTGATCGGCCTGCCGTGGACACCGGCCGCCTTCCGTATCGCCGGCTTCAGCTATTGGCCGTTCGGCAAGGTGGTCGTCGACCGCGACGCCGGCGTCTCCAGCGCCCTGCTCAACATCCTGTGGTTCGTCCTGGCTGGCTGGTGGCTCGCCCTGCACCACGTTCTGCTGGCCATCGCGCTGGCCGTGACGATCATCGGCATCCCGTTCGCCTGGCAACACCTGAAACTGGCCATCCTGTCGCTCACCCCGGTCGGCAAGGCGGTCGTCGAGGTTTGAGGCCCGCCTGTAGCGCCTAAGCGCGTCGGATCAACGCGGCCG
>JAQGIK010000120.1 GCA_028291265.1 Caulobacter sp.
TGAATGAATCCGCCTTCGACCTGGCCGATGTCGATGGCCGGGTTCAGCGAGGCGCCGCAGTCGTGCAGGATGTCGGCGCGCAGGACCCGGTTCTCGCCGGTCAGGGTGTCTATCGCGACCTCTGAACAGGCGGCGCCCCAGGCGTAGTAGAAAAACGGCCGGCCCTGGTGGGTCGCGCGGTCGTAGTGGATCTTCGGCGTGCGATAGAAGCCGGCGGCCGACAGGCTGATGCGGTTGAACCAGGCGCGGCGGGCCAGTTCGGTGAAGCTTAAGGTCTCGTCGCCGGCGTGGACGTTGCCGCCTTCGAAGCGGACCGCGCTGGCATCGACCTTGAACTCCCGCGCCATGAAGTCGGCCAGGCGGGCCTTGATCTGGTTCGCCGCGTCGAGCGCCGCCATGCCGTTCAGGTCGCTGCCCGAACTGGCGGCGGTGGCGCTGGTGTTGGGCACCTTGTCGGTGGCGGTGGCGGTGATCTTCACCCGCTCGATCTCGATGCCGAAGGCCTGGGCCACCACCTGGGCGACCTTCTGGTAGAGGCCCTGGCCCATCTCGGCGCCGCCGTGGTTCAGCATCACCGAGCCGTCGGTATAGACGTGGATCAGGGCCCCGGCCTGGTTGAGATGGGTGGCGGTGAAGCTGATGCCGAACTTGACCGGGGTGAGTGCCAGGCCGCGCTTCAGGGTCGGATTGGTGGTGTTCCAGGCGGCGACGGCGGCGCGGCGCCTGCGGTAGTCGCTGGTCGCCTCCAGGCGCTCGATCAGGGCCAGGGCCGGCGAATGGTCGACGGTCTGGCCATAGGGGGTCTGGTCGCCGGCGACGCCGTAGAGGTTGGCCTTGCGGACATCCAGCGGGTCCTTGCCGAGCTCAAGGGCGATGGCGTCCATGGCCCGCTCGATGCCGACCATGCCCTGCGGGCCGCCGAAGCCGCGGAAGGCGGTGTTGGAAACGGTGTGGGTCTTGAAGCGGTGGGAGACGATCTCTGCGGTCTGCAGGGCATAGGCGTTGTCGCTGTGGAACATGGCCCGGTCGTTGATGGCCATGGAGAGGTCGGCGCTGTAGCCGCAGCGGCTGGCGTGCTCGACGGCGTAGCCGGCCAGGCGACCCTCGCCGTCGAAGCCGACCGCCCAGCCGGTCTCGAAGTCGTGGCGCTTGCCGGTCATCACCATGTCGTCGTCGCGGTCGAGGCGGACCTTGGCCGGGCGGCCCGTGCGGGTGGCGACCAGGGCGGCGGCGGCGGCGAACAGGGCCGGCTGGCTTTCCTTGCCGCCGAACCCGCCGCCCATGCGGCGGACGGCGACGGTGACGCTGTGGTCGGGCACGCCCAGCACCTTGGCGATATTGTGCTGCACCTCGGTCGGATGCTGGGTCGAGCACCAGACGTGGACGTCGCCGTCCTCGCCCGGCGTGGCGATGGAGATCTGGCCCTCGAGGTAGAAGTGGTCCTGGCCGCCGATGGCGATCTGGCCGCTCAGTCGGTGCGGGGCGGCGGCGATGGCGGCGGGCGCGTCGCCGAGCCGCATGGCCTGAGCGTCCTCGATGACGCTGCCGGCGGCGCGGGCGGCGGCGATGTCGAGGAGGGGAGTCAGGTCTTCGTATCTGATCTGGGCGAGGTCGGCGGCGGCGCGGGCCTGGGCAAGCGTCTCGGCGGCGACGGCGAACAGGGACTGGCCGACGTATTGCACCAGGCCGTCCGCGAAGAGGGGGTCGTCGCCGAAGACCGGGCTGACGTCGTTCTTGCCGGGAATGTCGGCCGCGCAGACGACATCGACGACACCGGGCGCGGCGCGGACGTCCCACAGGTCCATCTCGACGATGCGGGCATGGGCGCGTGGGCTCATGGCCACGAAGATGTGCAGCAGGTTGGACGGTTCCGGCAGGTCGTCGATGTAGCTCGCCGACCCGGCGACGTGCTTCTCGGCGCTGTCATGCTTGAGGGGCCGGTGGACCGTACCCGCGATTGGAAGGCCGGCGTCAGGCATCGACCGGCTCCAGGCTCAGGACACCGGGGCTCCCGGCGTGGAGCTTGCGCAGCAGGTTCTGGGCTGCGGTCAGGCGGTAGGCGGCGCTGGCCCGCATGTCGTCGATGGGCTGGAAATCTTCGGCGAGGGCGGCGGCGGCCATCTCGACCGTTTCATCCGTCCACGGACGGCCGATGAGGGCGGCCTCGCCGGCGGCGGCGCGCTTGGGGGTGGCGGCCATGCCACCGAAGGCGATGCGGGCCTCGGAGACGATGCCGCCCTCGATGGCCAGCGAGAAGGCGCCGCAGACGGCCGAGATGTCCTGGTCGAAGCGCTTGGAGAGCTTGAAGATCGCGACCCGGCGGCCCGGGTCCGGCCGGGGGACGGTGATGGTCTCGATGAACTCGCCGGAGCGAAGGTCCTGTTTGCCGTAGGCGACGAAGTAGTCTTCGAGGGCCAGCGTCCGGACGCCCTCGAAGGATCGCAGGGTGATGCTGGCGCCCAGCGCGATCAGGGCCGGCGGCATGTCGCCGATCGGCGAGCCGTTGCCGATGTTGCCGCCGACCGTGCCGCTGTTGCGGACCTGGACCGAGCCCAGGCGGCGCAGCAGTTCGCCGAGGTCCGGATGCAGGCGGGCCAGGGCCGGCAGGGCGTCGCTGTAGCGGACGCCGGCCCCGAGGGTCAGGCCGTCCTCGGTTTCGACGATCTTTTGAAGCTCGGGTATGGCGCCCAGCCAGACGACGATCGGCAGGGTGCGGTGTTGTTTGGTGACCCAGAGGCCGACGTCGGTGGCCCCGGCGACCAGGGTGACGGCGCCGCTGTCGCCGGCGATCTTCAGATGGCTGACGAGGTCGTGGACCGTGCGGGGCGCGAACCAGTGGAGGTTCCTGCGCTGGATGATCAGGGGCTCGTCGGTGGCCAGTTTGCGCAGGGCGGCGACGAGGTCGGCCTCGTCCTCGGCCGGTCCGGACGCCGCATTGGCCGCGGCGACGATGGGGCCGTAGCCGGTGCAGCGGCAGAGGTTGCCGGCCAGGCTGTCGTTGACCGGCGGCGGGCTGGGCTCACGGCCACGGACCCACAGGCTCATGACGAAGCCGGGGGTGCAGAAGCCGCACTGGCTGGCGTGGTGCTCGACCATGGCGGTCTGGACCGGGTGCTGGCCGCCGAGGCTCTCGACGGTCTTCAGCGCCTTGCCGTCGAGCATGGGGGCGAACAGGATGCAGGCGTTGACGGCCCGCCACTTGACCTGGTCGCCGTCGAGCTCGCCGAGCGCCACGGTGCAGGCGCCGCAGTCGCCCTCGGCGCAGCCCTCCTTGGTCCCCGTGCGGCGCAGGTCGTAGCGCAGCAGGTTGAGCACGGTGGTGGTCGGGTCGATGTCCTTCAGGTCGACCGTCTTGCCGTCCAGCAGGAAGCGGATGGTGTCGCGCATCAGCTGCCCCGGTAGGTGGAGTAGCCGAACGGCGAGACCAGCAGCGGCACATGGTAGTGGGCGCTCGGGTCGGCGACGCAGAAGTCGATACCGACCGTCTCGAGGAAGGCGGGGTCGGGCAGAGCCATGCCGGCGATGCGGAAATAGGCGCCGATCTCGAACTCCAGGCGATAGGTCCCGACTGTGATGGTTTCGGCCGTCAGCAGGGGCGCGTCGCAGCGGCCATCGGCGTTGGTGCGGGTGTGGGCCAAGACCTGCCCGTCCCGGATCAGGCGCAGGATGACTCCTTCGGCCGGACGGCCGTGGGTGGTGTCGAGGACGTGGGTCGTCAGACCGGTCATTGGCGCTCCAATCGCCGCCGGAACGCGGCGGAGCAGTCCAGAATTCTCCGTTGGGGCGGCGAATGCAACCGTTGTTGGCCGCAAGGGGACGCCAAGCCTTGACGTTGGGCGCCTCGGAGGCCTCGAATGGGCGTCCCATGAGCGACAGCTATCCCAAAGACTATCCGAGAAACCTGATCGGCTACGGCCGCAACCCGCCGCACCCGCACTGGCCGGGCGGAGCGCGCATCGCCGTGCAGGTCGTGCTGAACTACGAGGAGGGCGGCGAGCGCTGCCTGCTGCATGGCGACGCGGAGGCAGAGACCTTCCTGTCGGACATGATCAATCCGGCCCCGGTGGAGGGCCGGCACGTCAGCATGGAGTCGATCTACGAGTACGGATCGCGGGCCGGGGTCTGGCGGCTGTTGCGGCTGTTCGAACGCTACGACGTGCCGCTGACGGTGTTCGGGGTGGCCATGGCCCTGGAGCGCAATCCTGCCGTGGTCGAGGCCTTCCTCGAGGCCGGGCACGAGATCGCCAGTCACGGGTGGCGGTGGATCAACTACCAGGCCGTGCCGGAGGAGGTGGAACGCGAACATATGGCGCGGGCCATCGACATCCACCGTCGGCTGACCGGGGAGCGGCCGCTCGGCTGGTATGTCGGTCGGACCAGCCCCAGTTCGCGGCGCATCGCGGCGCTGGAGGGTGGCTTCCTCTATGACGCCGACGACTATTCCGACGACCTGCCGTTCTGGACGACGGAGGCGGGGAAGCCGCACCTGATCGTGCCCTATTCGCTGGAGGCCAACGACATGCGCTTCTCCGGCACGGGCCTGAACACCGGCGACCAGTTCTTCAGCTACCTGAAGGACGCCTTCGACGTGCTCTATGCCGAGGGCGATACGGCGCCGAAGATGATGTCCATCGGCCTGCATTGCCGGCTGGCGGGACGGCCCGGCAAAATCCTCGGGCTTGAGAAGTTTCTGCGTCATGCGCTGGGCCACAAGGACGTCTGGTTCGCCCGGCGGATCGAGATCGCCCGCCACTGGCGCGAGCTTCATCCGCATGGCTGAGATCGATTTCACCAGCCGCTTCGGCGCCGTCTACGAGGACAGTCCCTGGGTCGCCGACGGGGTCTGGGCCCATGCCGCCGAGCTGACCACGGCCCAGGCGATGGCGGCGGCCATGGCCGAGGTCGTCGATACCGCGCCGTATGAGAAGAAGCTGGCCCTGATCCGCGCCCACCCGCAGCTGGCCAGCCGGGCGCGGATGGCCGACGCCTCGATCAGGGAGCAGTCGGGGGCGGGACTGGACCAGTGCAGCCCTGCGGAGTTCGCCGCCTTCCAGCGCCTCAACGCCGCCTACAACGACCGCTTCGGCTTTCCCTTCATCGTGGCGGTCAAGGGCATGGGCCGGGCCGACATCCTGGCCGCGTTCGAACGGCGCCTGGCCAACGATCCGGAGACGGAGTTCGCCGAGGCCATCGCCCAGATCCACCGCATCGCCCGCTTCCGCCTGGACGACCTCTTCAAGGACCCTTCGTGACCCATCCCTACGCCGGCCTGATCGACCTGGCCCAGCCGCGCCTCGGCGGCGCGGTGGTCTACGCCACCGACGACTTCTTCGCCGACAAGAGCCGGATGATCGACCCGGCCGAGCCGGTCTTCATCCCCGGCAAGTACGACGACAACGGCAAGTGGATGGACGGCTGGGAGAGCCGCCGCAAGCGCGTCACTGGCCACGACTGGGCCATCGTCAGGCTGGGCGCGCCCGGCCAGATCGCCGGCTTCGAGATCGACACCCGCAACTTCACCGGCAACTATCCGCCCGGCGCCTCGGTCGAGGCCTGCGTCTCGGACGCCCAGGTTCCCGGCGACGAGGCGGCCTGGACCCTGCTGGTCCCGCAGATCGACCTGCAGGGCAATGACCGCCGCTTCGTCAACGCCGTGCACGACGGCGTCTGGACCCATGTGAAGCTCAACATCTTCCCCGACGGCGGCGTTGCCCGCTTCCGCATCTTCGGGACCATCCACAAGGACTGGTCGATGGT
The DNA here is from genome assembly GCA_028291265.1 of Caulobacter sp. Classification (GTDB taxonomy): domain Bacteria; phylum Pseudomonadota; class Alphaproteobacteria; order Caulobacterales; family Caulobacteraceae; genus Caulobacter. The sequence continues at coordinate 5,758 of JAQGIK010000120.1, forward strand.
GGCGGCCGATACGGTGCTCGACCTGCTGGCCATGGAGAACGGCGGCCGCGGCCTGATCGCCAACGACGAGCACTTCGGCCGCGTCGAGAACCTGACCGCACCGGGCCGGGGCAAGGACATGGGCGACGGCTGGGAAACCCGCCGCCGCCGCGAGCCCGGCCACGACTGGGCGGTGTTGGAACTGGGCCACGCCGGCGTGATCGAGGAGATCGTCGTCGACACCGCCCACTTCAAAGGCAACTACCCCGACCGCTGCTCGATCCAGGCGACGCTGGAGGCGTACGGGACACCTGCGGAGATCGCCGCGGCGGCCGAGGGTTGGCCGGTGCTGCTGCCCGAGGTGAAGCTGTCGATGGACCACATCCACGTCTTCAGGGCCGAGGTGGCGAAGCTGGGGCCGGTGAAGGTCGTGCGGCTGAACATCTATCCCGATGGCGGTGTCAGCCGGCTGCGGCTGAAGGGGAGGGTAGCGTGAAATACGGCGTAGCGGCCTTGGCGGTGAGCCTGCTGCTGGCCGGCCAGGCCGGCGCAGCAGATCTGTCCTGCGATGAAGCCATGGCGCGGGTCGATACCTTCGGGCGGCTGCCCTTCTCGGCCAAGGTCGAGACGCCGCCGGATTGGGCGATCTATGTCGATGGAAACTGCGCCGACGAGTGCGGCTTCGCCGAGCCGGAGGGCGCGAGCTATTGGGCCAACAGCGGCTATCTCCTCGATAAGGAACTGTGGACCGGAACCGACACCCCCTGGCCCTGGGGCCTGAAGAGCGACGATGGCCCGAAGGAGGTGGCGGCGGTGCTGGCCAGGCTGCTGCCCTACGAAGGCCGCATGACTGACCGCAAGGGCGGGCCGACCTACAACCTCGATATCCTCGGCTGCGATGTCTGGATCGAAGTGACCTTCGAGGGCGAGCGGGGGATCAAGGCCGTGAGCCTGAATTCTCAGCCCTAGGGCTGTTTCGTCGAGCGCCGCCTCAGGCGGCCGGGCAGCGATCCACCTGCAGATACTGGACGATCTGCTCGACCTGGCCGCGGGCCAGAAGCCCCCGGCCATCGACCCGTTCCCTGGCCGCCAGACGGACGATCTGGTAGCCGCCGTCCGGCTTGCGGGCGAGGAGGAAGAGGGTCTTCTGGAAGGTCTTGGGCCTGAGCGGATAGCCCGCGGCCGTCACATCGATCCGGTCGGACACCGGACCGCCAAGGAAGGTCTTGGTAACCGCGATCTGCAGGCCGCGGTTGGGCTCATCGGCGTCTGGCCGGACGTCGGTTCGCCGGCTCATGTCGCCCTGCAGGACGACATCGTAGCACTCTCCCGGGAAGAGGACGGTGGTGTTGGCCGAAACCCCGGTGGCGCCGCCGACCGCCAGGCAAGCCGTGAGCGCAAGGATGGTCAGGCGCATCGGTTCTCTCCCGTGAGCGGTCAACCTGTGCCCGCGAACCGAGCCGGTCAATGGGCAAGCGCCGCCAGCCCGCCGGCCCGCTCGATGAAGCCGACGATCTCGTCGACGCCCTTGAGCCGGGTCAGGTCGCTCATCACCGTCGGCCGGGTTCCGCGCTGGACCCGGGCGTCGCTTTCCATCACCGACAGGTCGGCCCCGACGTATGGCGCCAGGTCGGTCTTGTTGATGATCAGCAGGTCGCTGCGGGTGATGGCCGGGCCGCCCTTGCGGGGGATCTTCTCGCCCTGGCAGACGCTGACGACATAGAGGGTGAGGTCGGCGAGGTCGGGGCTGAAGGTGGCGGCCAGGTTGTCGCCGCCGCTCTCGATGAAGATGATGTCGAGGTCCGGGTGGCGGGCGTTCATCTCGTCGATGGCGGCCAGGTTGATCGAGGCGTCCTCGCGGATGGCGGTATGCGGGCAGCCTCCCGTCTCGACGCCCATGATGCGGTCTTCGGGCAGGGCCTGCAGGCGGCTCAGGATCAGGGCGTCCTCGCGGGTGTAGATGTCGTTGGTGATGACGGCGACGGAGTAACGGCCCCGCATCGCCTTGCAGAGCTTTTCGGTCAGGGTGGTCTTGCCGCTGCCGACCGGGCCGCCGATGCCGACGCGCAGGGGTCCGTTGCCGCTCATGAGATGAACAGCCGCACGGGCAGGGTTTCGTGGCGCATGGAGGCGATGTCGCTCATCAGGGCGCTCGTACCGAGGTCGTCGAGGGACGAGACGGCGGCGCGGGCGGCGGTTGCCAGGATCAACGGTTCGAGCGCCGCCAGCACGGCGACACCGTCGGTCTGGCCGAGCGGCACGGCGCGCAGGGCGATACTGGCCAGGTTGCTGGCGAAGGCGTGCAGCCAGGCGGTGAGGGTGGCTTCGAGCGGCACGGCGTGGGCGGCGGCGATGGCCCCGACGGCGATGCAGTAGGGGGCGGGATCGCCGTAGGGCGGGATGATGCCGTCGGGGCGCCAGGCGCGGGCGGCGGTGAGAAAAGCGGCGCCCTGGCTCAAGGACTCGCGGCGGCGTTCGAGCGAGGGGGCCATGGCGTCGGCCAGTTCGGCGGTCTCGGCCAGGCGCGGGGCGTCGGCGGCGGTCGACGCGCGCCAGGCTTCGGTGAGCAGGACGGCGTCGGTCCAGCCCGAGCCGTGGGCGATCAGGGCGGCGATCCAGGCGCGCAGGGTTTCGCGGTCGCGGACGGCGCCGCCGGCGATGGCCGTCTCCAGGCCATGTGAATAGCTGAAGCCGCCGACCGGAAAGGCGGGGGAGAGCCAGGTCAGCAGCTTCAGGAGTGACGCGCTCATATCCTTCTCCCGCTTGTCGGGAGAAGGTGGCCGCGAAGCGGTCGGATGAGGGCAGCGCCGGCGGTCGAGGGATATCGGTAAGGTCGGGGCGCTAACCTTCGAGGGCTGGCGCCGCCCTCACCCGACCCCCTTCGGGGGCCACCCTCTCCCGACAAGCGGGAGAGGGGACGGCTAATGTTCGTGCGCATGATGCTGTCCACCATAGGCGCCGCCTTCGGGGTCGAAGCGGGCGCAAACGCGATGCACGTGAGCCCCCAGATGCTCCAGCATGTGCGCAATCACGTGGTCGTAGCGGATCAGCAGGCGCTGGCCGTCGATCTGGGTCGCCAGGTGGCGGTTGCCGAGGTGCCAGGCGAGCTGGAGCAGATGCTCAGGCGAGTGGGCGGTGATTTCGAGGAGGTCTTCCGGCGCGGCGAGCACCTCGATGATCCGGCCGTCGTCGAGCCTCAACCCGTCGCCGTGTTTGAGCTGAACGGCGGCCGGCTCGTCGAGCAGGGCGTCGATGCCATGGTGGTCGCTGGTCAGCACCACGCGGCGGCGGTGGCGGCCGTCCTGGTCGAGCGTGACGTGGTCGGTGGCGGAACTCCAGGTTCCGGCGGGGAGGATCTGGGCGACCTTGAGCATCAGAACAGGAAATACCGTTGGGCCATCGGCAGGACCGTGGCGGGTTCACAGATGAGCAGCTGGCCGTCGGCGCGGACCTCGTAGGTCTCCGGATCGACCTCGATGTGCGGCAGGGCGTCGTTGTGGATCATGCTGGCCTTGGAGATACCGCCCCGGACATTCTCGACGGCGAGCATCTGCTTGTCCGTGTCGATGCGGGCGCGTAAGCCCCCGTCCAGCGCCGCCTGCGAGGTGAAGACCACGGACGAGCGGGTCAGGGCCTTGCCGAGCGCCCCGAACATCGGCCGGTAGTGGACCGGCTGCGGCGTCGGGATGGAGGCGCCGGGGTCGCCCATCGGGGCGGCGACGATCGAGCCGCCGAGCAGCACCAGGTCCGGCTTCACCGCGAAGAAGGCCGGGTCCCAGAGCACCAGGTCGGCCCGCTTGCCGACCTCGACGCTGCCGATGTGGCGGCTGACTCCTTGGGCGATGGCCGGGTTGATCGTGTATTTGGCGATGTAGCGTTTGACCCGGGCATTGTCGGCCGCGCCGTCGCCGGGGAGCGATCCCCGCTGGCGTTTCATCTTGTCGGCGGTCTGCCAGGTGCGGATCAGGACTTCGCCGACCCGGCCCATGGCCTGGCTATCGCTGGAGATGATCGAGAAGGCGCCGAGGTCGTGCAGGATGTCCTCGGCGGCGATGGTCTCGCGGCGGATGCGGCTCTCGGCGAAGGCGATGTCTTCCGGAATCGACGGGTCGAGGTGATGGCAGACCATCAGCATGTCGAGGTGCTCGGCCAGGGTGTTGACCGTGTAGGGACGGGTCGGGTTGGTCGAGCTGGGGATGACGTTGGGCAGCCCGCAGACCTTGATGATGTCCGGCGCATGGCCGCCGCCGGCCCCCTCGGTGTGGAAGGCGTGGATGGTGCGGCCCTTGATGGCGGCGACGGTGTCCTCGACGAAGCCGCTTTCGTTGAGGGTGTCGGTGTGGATCATCACCTGGACGTCGTAGGCGTCGGCCACCGACAGGCAGTTGTCGATGGCGGCCGGGGTCGTGCCCCAGTCCTCGTGCAGTTTCAGGGCGCAGGCCCCGGCCAGAATCTGTTCCTCCAGGGCGCCCGGCAGGCTGGCGTTGCCCTTGCCGCTGAAGGCCAGGTTCATGGGCAGGCCGTCGGCCGCCTCGATCATCCGCTGCAGGTGCCAGGGGCCGGGCGTCGCCGTCGTCGCCTTGGTTCCCGTCGCCGGCCCCGTGCCGCCGCCCAGCATGCAGGTCACCCCGCTCATCAGGGCGTCCTCGACCTGCTGCGGGCAGATGTAGTGGATGTGGGCGTCCATGGCCCCGGCGGTGAGGATCTTGCCCTCGCCGGCGATGGCCTCGGTGCCCGGGCCGACGATGATGGTGACGCCCGGCTGGGTGTCGGGATTGCCGGCCTTGCCGATGGCGTGGATCAGGCCGTCCTTGAGGGCGACGTCGGCTTTGACGATGCCCCAGTGATCGACGATCAGGACGTTGGTGATGACGGTGTCGACGGCCCCTTGCGCTCGGGTCTGCTGGCCCTGGCCCATGCCGTCGCGGATCACCTTGCCGCCGCCGAAGGTGACCTCCTCGCCATAGACGGTGAGGTCGCGCTCGACCTCGACGAACAGCTCGGTGTCGGCCAGGCGAACCCGGTCGCCCGTCGTGGGACCATAGAGGTCGGCGTAGAGGGCGCGGCCGATGCGGGCCATCCTAGAGGTCCCCCATCACTGACTGGCGGAAGCCGTAGATGCGGCGGCCGCCGAGAATGGGGACCAGGGTCACCTCGCGGGTCTGGCCGGGCTCGAAGCGCACGGCCGTGCCGGCGGCGATGTCGAGGCGCCAGCCGCGCGTCGCCTGGCGGTCGAAGACGAGGGCAGGGTTGGTCTCGAAGAAGTGGTAATGGCTGCCGACCTGCACGGGCCGGTCGCCGGTGTTGGCCACCTCCAAGGTCAGGCGCGGGGCGCCGGCGTTGAGCTCGATGTCGCCTTCGACGGTGATGATTTCGCCGGGGATCATCGGCGATTCCGATAGCGGGCGACCAGGCGGGCCAGTGGGACCCGCAGCCAGATAGCCAAGGCCATGACGACGATGGCGGCCAGCAGGGCCAGGCCGTGCTCACCGCTGAAGCCATGCAGGAGGCCGGGCTCGCCGTGGCCCTCGTGGGCGGCGGCGGGGGTGGCGGCTGCGAGGATCAGCAGGGCGGAAAGCAGGCGGGTCATCTGGGGCCTCTCAGCGGATGGGGTGATGGACGGTGACCAGCTTGGTTCCGTCGGGAAAGGTGGCCTCGACCTGGACGTCGTGGATCATCTCGGCGATGCCGCTCATCACCTGATCGCGGGTGATGACGTGGGCGCCGGCCTCCATCAGGTCGGCGACCGCGCGGCCGTCGCGGGCCCCCTCGACGACGAAGTCGCTGATCAGGGCGATGGCTTCGGGATGGTTGAGCTTCACCCCGCGCTCCAGCCGCCGCCGGGCGACCATGGCCGCCATGGCGATCAGCAGCTTGTCCTTTTCGCGCGGCGTCAGGTTCATCAGAGGGTCCAGACGGCGGGCGGGGCGGCGCCCAGCGCGAGGAGGGCCGGGATCAGGACGCGGCGCAGGCTCAAGCCCCCGGGCGCGGCGATACGGACGACGAGCTTGCCGTCGAAGGCGCTGGCCCCGCCCAGGTCCCCGATGGCGGCGCGGACGGCGTCCAGGCGGGCGCCGGCGTCGGGCGCGACCAGCAGCAGGGTGGCGAAGGCGCCGGCGGCGGCCAGCAGGGCCGGCTGGTGGATCAGGTGCGGGATGTCGCCGTCCAGCCGAAGGTCGTCGGCGAACAGCAGCCGGCCCTCGCGGCGGATGCGCCAGCGGTCGTGGAAGGCGCCGCGGGCGAAGGTCTCGCCCATGGCGTGGCGGCCGAGGATGACCGCCTCACAGAGCAGAAGGGAGGCGTCCTCGGCGAGATCGGCGGTGATGCGGCGCGACAGGGCCGAGCCGTCGAACAGGATGGTCTCCTGCGGCAGCCAGTCGAGCCTCGCACTGGCCCCCAGGGTCAGGTCGGCGTCCACGCGGGCGACATCGGCGCTGGCCCGGTAGACGCGCTCGCAGGCCTGGGTGGTCAGCACGGCGTGGGCGCCGGCCCCGACCTCGACGGTCCAGGCGAAGCGGTCGCCGCCGGTCATGCCGCCGGCCGAATTGATCATCACCGCCTCGAGCGACATTCCCCGGGCCCGCGGCAGGCGCAGCTTGGCCGAGCCTTCCTGGTACAGGCGTTCAAGCCGGGTGCGGCCGCCCTCGGCGCGCACGGCCAGGCGGCCGCGTCCGAAGGCGCGTTGGGCCGCGGCGGTTTCTGCCGCGGGAGAGACGGGAACGTCGAACGCCATCCCGCCAGCATCGGGAGCCAGCCGCCAGCCTCAAGGGCGGCCGGCGGCCCACAGGCCGAATAACGCCCGGCGCCTAAAAAATGGGCGCTGCTACTTCTTCTCGGCGGGCGGCGGGGTTTCGGCCGCCGGCGGGGCGGCATCGGGCGCGGCGGCGGTGTCGCCGGCGGCCGGTTCGGCGGTCGCGGCCGTGTCGGCCTTGGCCTCGGCGACAGCCTTGTCGGCGGCGGCCGAGTCGGAGGCGGTGGCGGGGGCCGCGGGCTCGCCGTTGCCGCTGTGGGGTTTCAGGCGGTCGCA
>JAQGIK010000089.1 GCA_028291265.1 Caulobacter sp.
AGCAGCATCAGGCCGAGGACGCCGAACGCCACCAGGCTGCCGGCCTTGCCCATGCGGCCGCCGCGAAAGCCCCGCCAGGTCAGCCGCATCTCGTGAGCCAGCAGCCAGGCGGTCGAGGCGGGCTTCAGCAGGCTCACGCTAGAGCGTCCGTCGCCGTCAGCTGCAGGAACACGTCCTCCAGGGTCGAGCCGCCGCCGGCCTGGGCCCGCAGCGTATCGAGATCGCCTTCGGCCAGCAGCCGGCCGCCGGCGATGATGCCGATGCGGTCGGCCATCCGTTCGGCGACCTCGAGGATGTGGGTGGTGAGGATCACCGTGCAGCCGGCGTCGACCCGGGCCTGCAGCATGTCCTTGACCAGGCGGGCGGCGGCGGCGTCCAGCCCGGTCAGCGGCTCGTCGAGGATCAGCAGCCGCGGGTCGTGGATCAGCGCCCCCGCCAGGGCCACCTTCTGCTTCATGCCGCGCGAGAAGCCCTCGCAGCGCCGCCGCGCCTCGCCGGCCAGGCCCAGCTGGGCCAGCAGCCGCTCGGCCTCGGCCTTGGCGGCCTTGGGCTCGACGTTCCACAGGCCGGCGACGAATTCGAGATATTCCAGCGGGGTCAGCTTGTCATAGACCATGGCCTCGTCCGGGGCCCAGGCGACCAGGGCCTTGGCGGCGGCCGGATCGGCGCGGGCGTCGACCCCGAACACGCTGATCTCGCCCTTGTCGGGCTTGGTCAGGCCGGCCACCATCCGCAGGGTGGTGGTCTTGCCCGCCCCATTGGGTCCCAAGAGGGCGTAGAGCTCGCCGGCCCGCACCGTCAGGTCGAGATCCAGCACCGCCGGCTTGGCGAAGGTCTTGTTCAGACCGCGAACCACCAGAGCGTCCGTCAATGCCGCGTTCCCCCGTTACCGGGGAGCATGTGAGCGTGAATGGGGGAGCGGTTCAAGTCGTTGACTTGCCCCCTCCTGGCCTTCGGCCCTCCGCCCCCAAAGGGAAAGCGTTTTCGTTGATCGGCCCACCAAGCTTCGCCCCCTAGGGGGGCGGACGGTCGCGAAGCGACCCGGTGGGGGCAAGTCGCTAGCTGCGATAATCCCCGTTGATCGCCACGTACTGCTTGGTCAAATCGCAGGTCCACACCGTGGCCGAGCCCTTGCCGACCCCGACCTCGACCGTGACCTCGAGCTCGGCCTTCTTCATGTAGGCGCTCATCTTGGCCTCGCTGTAGTCGGGCGAGACCAGGCCGTCGCGGGCAGCCCACAGCGGGCCGAAGCGGACGCTCATCTTCTCGCGCGACACCGGCTCGTCGGCGCGGCCGACGGCCATGACGATGCGGCCCCAATTGGCGTCCTCGCCGGCGAAGGCGGTCTTGACTAGCGGGCTCTCGGCCACCGTGCGGGCGATCTTGCGGGCCGAGGCGTGGGTTTCGGCGCCGGTGACGGTGATCTTGATGAACTTGCTTGCCCCCTCCCCGTCGCGCACCAGCTGCTGGGCCAGGTCCATCAGCACGCTGACCAGCGCGACGCGGAACCGCTCCAGCCGCGGGTCGGCCGCGTCGTCGATCCGCGGCGCCCCGGAAGTTCCCGTGGCGAACTCCAGGCAGGTGTCGTTGGTCGAGCGGTCGCCGTCCACCGTGACGCTGTTGAAGGTGGTGCGGGTATAGAGGCTGACCAGGGTCTGCAGGGCGGCCGGGGCGATGGCCGCGTCGGTGGCGACGAAGGCCAGCATGGTCGCCATGTCCGGGGCGATCATCCCCGAGCCCTTGGCGACGCCGGCGATGCGCACCGTGTGGCCGTCGATCTGGGCCGTGGCGTAGGCGCCCTTGGCGAAGGTGTCGGTGGTCATGATCGCCTGGGCGGCGGCGGCCCAGGCGTCGGCGGTCAGCCGGGTCTCGACCTCGGGCAGGCGAGCGGTGATCTTGGCGTCGTCGAGGATGACGCCGATCACCCCGGTCGAGGCCATCATCACGTCGCGCTGGCGACAGTCGAAGCGCTTGCCGACGGCGGTGGCCACCCGGCGCACGGCGTCGGCCCCCGGCTTGCCGGTGAAGCTGTTGGCGCAGCCGGCGTTGACCACCAGGGCGCGGACGTCCTCGCCCTTGGACGTGGCGAGCTGGCGCTTGCACCAGTCGACCGGGGCCGAACCGACCCCGTGGCGGGTGAACACCCCGGCGCAGCTGGTGCCCTCGACGAAGCGCATCAGCAGCAGGTCTTCGCGCGCGTGCTTGTAGAAGCCGGCCCGGCCGGTGGCGATCTCGACCCCGGCGATCGGCGGGATGGTCGGGAACGGCACGGCCAGCGGCGAGACCGCCAGGCCCGGCTTGCCGGGGGCGGCGGCGGGGGTGGCGGCCTGCTGGGCCTGGGGCGAGGCCCGGCGGCCGGTGGCGCGCTTCAGGGCGGTGGCCAGCGGGTCGAGGGCGCGGTCGAGGGCGTGGCCGACCGACTGACCCATCTGGCCGACGATCTCGGCCGGGGTGTGCGAGGCCGCGGCGGCGGGCTTGGCCGTCTTGGCCGGCGCCTTGCGGGCGGTCTTGCCCGCGGCCTTGGCGGCGGCGCGGGCGGCGGGCTTTTCGGGTTCGCGGCTCATGACTTGGCCGGCGCCTGGGCGGTTGGAGCGGGGGCCCCCGTGGGAGCCGAGGCCGGCTCCTGCGGCTGGCCGGGGACGTCCTGCGGCTTGGCGGTCAGCATATTGACCTTGGCGGCGCCGCGCAGCTTCTCGAGCAGGTCACGGACCTGGTCATAGGTGAGGAAGCGGACGATCTGCGGCCGGGCGGCCTCCAGGGTGATCGGCTCCTCGACGCGCTTGTCCTCGACCCGCAGGATGGCCCAGCCGCCCTCGGTCTGGAACGGGCCGACCAGGTCGCCCTTCTTGGTGTCCTTCAGGGCCGCGGCATAGGCCTCAGGCATGACGTCGACGGTGAAATAGCCCAGATCGCCGCCGTTGAAGCGGGTGGCGGCGTCGGTGGAGCGCTCCATGGCCAGGGCGTCGAACGACGCGCCGGTGGCCAAGAGCTTCTTGATATTGTCGCCGTCGGCCTGGCTGCCGACCAGGATCTGGCGGGCGCGGATCTCCTCCGAGCGCTTCGAGAGCTTCTGCTGCTCGGCGTAGAGGCCGCGGATGGCGTTGTCGTTGACGGCCTTCTCGACGACGTTTTCGACCAGCATGTCGCCCAGAATGCGCTCGCGGGCGGCGGCCAGGCGGCGCTGGGCCACCGGATCCTTGTCGAGCTTGCGTTTGAGGGCCTCGGCGGCCAGCAGCTTCTGGTCGACCACCTCGTCGAGCACCCGGCGGAACAGATCCGAGGAGACGTCCAGCGGCTCGCCCTCGCCGATCATGCCCTGGGCCACGGCCTCACGCTTGACGTCGGACGACCATACCGCGTGGCCATTGACCTTGGCGACGGCGACGTCGCCCGGCTCCGGCGGCTTTTCATCGCTGGCGCCGCGTCCGCAGGCGGCGATCAGCAGGGACAGTGATAAGAGGGTCACGGCGACCGCGACGCGGGCCCGTGACGACGGGCGCGCGGCCCGCTCTCCACCCTGATGAAGGCCTTGGAAACCCACCATACACATCATCCTGAGGCGCTGGCCGCGGGCCAGGCGGCGATCGGCCGGGCTTTATATTCCGCAAACCGTTGCGAAGAAGAAAAACCCGTCGCGTTGACAGGCCTTTGAGCGGTGCTTAAGTCTCGCGCGCGTGCAAGTCGAGCGGTTTTTCGGCTGGTCTTGGCGCCTCAAAACTACCGTAGTCAGGGCCGTTCAAGCCTTAGCGCCGGCCTCTCGTTCCTCGTTCGGATCCCCCTACATGCTCGGCTTCGCCAAAAAGCTCTTCGGCTCTTCCAATGACCGCAAGGTCAAGACGATGTCCGCCCGTGTGGCGAAGATCAACGCGCTGGAGCCGGAGATCGCCGCCCTCTCCGACGACGCCCTGAAGGCCAAGACCGACGAATTCAAGGCCCGGCTCGACAAGGGCGAGACCCTCGACGCCCTGCTGCCCGAGGCCTTCGCCGTGGTCCGCGAGGCCTCCAAGCGCGTGCTGGGCATGCGCCACTTCGACGTGCAGATGGTCGGCGGCATGGTGCTGCACGGCGGCGGCATCGCCGAGATGCGCACCGGCGAGGGCAAGACCCTGGTCGCCACCCTGCCCACCTATCTCAACGCCCTGAACGGCAAGGGCGTCCACGTCATCACCGTCAACGACTACCTGGCCAAGCGCGACGCCGACTGGATGGGCCAGATCTACAACTTCCTGGGCATGTCCTACGGGGTGATCGTCAACGGCCTGAGCCAGGGCGAACGCCAGCGCGCCTATCGCAGCGACATCACCTACGGCACCAACAACGAGTTCGGCTTCGACTATCTGCGCGACAACCTGGTCTACAGCGTCGAGGAAATGGTCCAGCGCGGCCACCCGTTCGTGATCGTCGACGAGGTCGACTCGATCCTGATCGACGAGGCCCGCACCCCGCTGATCATCTCCGGCCCGACCGAGGACCGCAGCGAATTCTACAAGACCATCGACACCCTGGTGAAGGAGCTCATCAAGGACAAGACCACCTACGACCACGACGAGAAGCAGAAGCAGGTGATCCTGACCGAGGAAGGCCAGGAGATCGTCGAGGAGATGCTGATGTCGGGCGGCCACCTGGCCGAGGACACCGCCGGCCTCTACGACGCCGCCAACGTCTCGGTGGTGCACCACGTCAACCAGGCCCTGCGGGCCAACGTGCTGTATCAGCGCGACAAGGACTACATCGTCAAGGACGCCGAGGTGATCCTGATCGACGAGTTCACCGGTCGGATGATGACCGGCCGCCGCCTGTCCGAGGGCCTGCACCAGGCCATCGAGGCCAAGGAAGGCGCCGAGATCCAGCCCGAGAACCAGACCCTGGCCTCGGTGACCATCCAGAACTACTTCCGCCTCTACGACAAGCTGTCGGGCATGACCGGCACCGCCGCGACCGAGGCCCAGGAATTCGACGACATCTACAAGATGGGCGTCAGCGAGATCCCGACCAACCGCCCGGTCACCCGCATCGACGACGACGACGAGGTCTATCGCACCGAGGCCGAGAAGAACGCCTCGATCCTGCGCCAGATCGCCGAGTGCCACGTGCGCGGCCAGCCGATCCTGGTCGGCACCGTGTCGATCGAGAAGTCCGAGCACCTGTCGAAGCTGCTCAGCACCTATGACTACAAGGTCGAGGTGTCGCGCGCGGCCAAGGCCGAGCACGCCGGCAAGGACGAGAAAGAGCTGATCAAGCTCGGCGATGACGCCTTCGACATCGTCTACAAGACCGGCAAGGGCATCCCCCACCAGGTGCTGAACGCCCGCTTCCACGAACAGGAAGCCCCGATCATCGCCGACGCCGGCGTGCCGGGCGCGGTGACCATCGCCACCAACATGGCCGGCCGCGGCACCGACATCCAACTGGGCGGCAGCATCGACATGCGCCTGTCCAAGTGGCGTCAGGAGCAGAAGGGCCTGGGCATCGTCCCGACCGGCGAGGACGAGATCGCCCAGCGCACGGCGCTGGAGACCGAGATCGCCGACGCCAAGGCCACGGCCCTAGCGGCCGGCGGCCTGTTCGTGCTCGGCACCGAACGCCACGAGAGCCGGCGGATCGACAACCAGCTGCGCGGCCGCACCGGCCGTCAGGGCGACCCCGGCCACAGCAAGTTCTTCCTGTCGTGCGAAGATGATCTTCTCCGCATCTTCGCCGGCGAGCGCCTCGACGCCATCATGCGCACCTTCGGCGTCCAGGAAGGCGAGGCCATCACCCACAAGTGGCTGAACAGCGCCATCGCCACCGCCCAGAAGCGCGTCGAGCAGCGCAACTACGAGATCCGCAAGAACCTCCTGAAGTACGACGATGTCGTCAACGACCAGCGCAAGGCCGTCTTCGAGCAGCGCCAGGAGTTCATGGAAGCCAGCGACCTGTCCGAGTTCATCACCGAGATGCGCAAGGACACCGTCGAGGACCTGGTGGGCCGCCACCTGCCGCCCAAGGCCTATGCCGAGCAGTGGGACGTCGAGGGGCTGACCGAGCGCTGTGAAGCCATCCTCGGCCTCGATCTGCCGATCAAGGACTGGGCCGGCGAGGAAGGCATCGCCAACGAGGAGATCGAGGAGCGGATCAACGCCGCCGCCGACGCCCGCGCCGCCGAGCGCGAGACCATCCTCAGCGCCGAGCAGATGCGGTCGGTCGAGAAGAACTTCCTGCTGCAGATGATCGATCTGCAGTGGCGCGAGCACCTGATGCACCTCGACCACCTGCGCAACGTCATCGGCCTGCGCGGCTACGGCCAGCGCGACCCGCTGAACGAGTACAAGACCGAGGCCTTCAGCCTGTTCGAGACCCTGCTCGGCAACCTGCGGCTCAACACCACCCGCTGGCTGATGACCGTCGAGTTCCAGTACGCCGACCCCGAGCCCGATCCGCTCGCCGGCCTGCAGGAAATCCACATGGACCCCAATACCGGCGAGAACGAACGGGCCCTCAGCCTGGCCGCCGCCGGTGGCGTCGGCCTCGACAGCCAGCAGCGCTCGGCCCTGCCCGTCTCGGCCCTGCCGGACGGCTGGGAACGCACCAGCCGCAACGCCGCCTGCCCCTGTGGGTCGGGCAAGAAGTTCAAGCACTGCCACGGCTCGCTGGTCTGACAACGGCATGGACGGACGGCCCCGCTACGCCGTCCGCCGCTTGCCGGACTACGAACCGGGCGAGCGCCCGCCCAAGGCCCTGGAAAGCGCGGCCGCCCGCGCCCTCCAGGCGCAGCTCGACCCGGCCGCGGCGCTGTTCTCGCGCAGCCACGGCCGGGGCCTGATCGCCGCCGCCGTGGCCGCCCCGCCGGTTACGCGCTTGGGCATCGATGTCGAATGGATCGATCCCCGCCGCCGCATGGCGGAGATCGCGCAGCACTACCTGGGGGCGCCCGAGGCGATAACCCCCGAACAGTTCTTCCGCGGCTGGACCTTCGGAGAAGCCTGGTTCAAGGCCTTCGGCCACGACCCGGACCCGGACCTGATCAGGATCGCCGGCGGCAACACCTCCGCCGACCCGATCCCGGTTGGCGCGGCCTGGCTGCTGCAGACCCTGCCGGAACCGGGGTTCGTCCTCAGCCTGGTGTGGGCGGACGCCGCAGCAGCTTGAGCGGCAGCCGGAACGGCGCCTGCAGGATCAGCCCCAGGTGCATCAGGCTGATCCGCACATTGTCGGCCAGCATCCGGAAGTTGGAGGTGTTGTCCGGCGGATAGACGACCTGGACCGGCACATTGATCACCGGCGTGCGGCGCCAGTGCAGCTGGACCAGGATCTCGGTGTCGAACTGCATGCGCGGGCCGATATGCTCCGAGCCGATCGTCTTCAAGGTCGGCGCCAGCGGGTACATCCGGAAGCCGCACATGCTGTCGGCGATGTCGAAGGAACAGGTTTCGACCCAGACCCAGAAGTGGGTGATGAACCGGCCGAACTTGCGGGCCTTGGGCACGGTGTCGTCATAGACCGCCGCCCCGGCGATCACGGCGGTGGGGTTGGCGCGGGCGAGGTCGACAAACTTGGCGGCCTGTTCCGGCTCATGCTGGCCGTCGGCGTCGATCTGCAGGGCGTGGGTGAAGCCGGCCCTGGCGGCCTCGCGGAAGCCGTCCATCACCGCGGCGCCCTTGCCGCCGTTGGCCGGCCGGCGGACGACGGTGACGCCCAGGTCCGGCGCATGGAAGGCCGCCAGGCCCGACTTCGCCGGCTCGACGTTGCCGTCGTCGATGACGAAGACGTCGAGGCCAAGGGCCCGGACCCCGTCGATGACGGGGCCGAGCCGCAGATAGTGGTTGTAGGCGGGAATCACCGCGCACGGACGAAAGCTCATGACGGCCGTCTAGCCGATCGCGGGCGACGACGACACGGCAGGGTCACTTCACGGTGGCCATGACGCCGTCCATCGAGACCATGATCATGTTGCCGCTGAACATGCATTTGAAGGTGGTTTCGCTGCTGTGCTCATCGGTGATCTTGGAGGAGATGCTGACGACCGCGTTGCCGCCGTTCTTCTGCGCCTCCTCGCCCATCGCCTTGAGGGTCGAGAGCAGGGCCCAGCGGCAGCCGCCGTGCCTGGTGCGGTTGCCGCGCACGGTCATGCGGCTGCTGCGGGTCGGCCCGAACTCCTTGACGACCTCGGCCGGCTGAGGCCCGAAGTAGTATTTCACGCCGGCCGGCAGGCGGGCCGTCAGCTCGGGGTCCGCGAACAGCGGCGCGATGGCGACCTCGAGGTACAGCTCTTCCGGCTTGGCGGCCTGGCCGGGCGTCGCCGCCGCGCCAACGAGAAGGAGACCGCTCACGGCGGCGGCCAGGATCGAACGAGGAGACATCACTTGGGCCTTTCGAGAACGCCGACCAGGGAGACGGCCGTCACCGCCGGGCCGCGGGCGCATTTGTAGCTGTCGGCGCTGGAGGTGGGATAGCCGTCCCAGAAGGAGCGGATGTTGATCACTTTATTGCCGCCGCGCTTGCGGGCCAGCTTGGCCATCGCCTCCAGGGTCTTGACCAGGGCCGCCTCGCAGTCGCGCTGGGCGTCGCCGGTGTTGACCACCTTGCGCTGGCCCCGCAGGCGGCCTTCCAGCGGCGTCGGGGCAAAGCTCGATGCGAACTGGAAGGTGACGTCGCGACCGATGCGGTCGAGATTGGCCGGCTTTTCGAGGACCGACAGCGGGGCGTCAACGACGACGTCGGGACTTCGTGTCGGGTGCTCGGACGCCAGGCTGACGCCGGGCGCGAGCATCGCCGACAGGGCCAGCGCGACGGCGAGGCGCCGGCCGGTAACGAATCTGGCGGTCATGGCGCTATTCGACCACCGCGATGTCGCCCTTCAGGGCGACGCCGACCATCAGGCCGCCGACGCCGCACTGGAAGGTGTCGCGGCTGGCGGTTTCAACATTCCGGTAGTTGGACTTGATGCCCACCACCGCGTTGCCGCCCTGCAGCCTGGCCTCTTCGGCGAGGGCGATCAGGGCGCTGAGCATGGCCCAGCGGCAGGCCTTCGGCGGGTTGTTGCCGCTGTAGTTGCTGGACTTGCGGCTGGTCTGCACCGGCCCGACGACCTGTTTCACCGTCACCGGCTGGTCGGCGAAGTAGAACTTGATGTCGCTCGGCCCCTTGGCGGCGTAGTCGGGGCTGCTCAGCACATCCTGGATCGACATGGTCATGATCCGGTCTTCGACGCGCGGCCCAGCCGTGGCGCTCTGCATCGGGGCCACGGCCATCGCCAGGCAGACGGCCGTCAGGCCGAGGGTCTTCCGGTTCATCGCGGTTTCCTTTTTTTCGGCGCCTTCGGGCGCGGTCGTCGACAAAGAAGGTTGGGTTCCGTCGGCCGCGCTACTTCACGACCGCCAGGTCGCCGATCAGGGCGACGTTTACCAGGTTGCCGCCGAGCCGGCATTTGTAGGTCGTGCTGCTCTCGGTGACGATGTTCATGTTGTTGGACTTGAGGTTGACCACGGCGTTGGCCCCGTTGCGCAACGCCTGCTCGCCCATGCCCTTGAGCACGTTGGCCAGGGCCTTGTGACAGGCCATGGCCCCGCCGCCCTGGCCGCGCGTGGTGCGCCGGCTGCTCTTGGTCGGGGCGATGATCTTCTCGATCCGGACCGGCTGGCCGGCGAAGTAGATCTTCACCCCGTCGGGAATGGCTTCCTCGACGACCGGGTCGAACATGGCGTTGGCGATGTCGATATCGACGACCACGTCCCTGGCGGCCATGCCGGGACCGGCGGCGGCCAGGGCGACCAGGCCGATACAGAACGCGGCGACGCGGGCTTTCATGGCCGTCTCCTATTCAACGACCGCGACCGTGCCGGTCAGGCTGACGGTGAGCATCTGCAGGCCAAGCACGCATTCGAACTGCTGGGAATTGGCCGGCGCCTTGCCGTTGTAGTTGGAGCGGATGCCGACCACGGCGTTGCCGCCGCGCGTCTTGGCGTCTTCACTGAGCGAGATCAGGGCGTTGCCGGCGACGCGGATGCAGCGCGGGCTGATCGGTATGCGACGCGCCGGGCGCACGCCGACGCGGTTGGTTTCGGTCTTGCCGATCTCGGAGACCACCTTGGCCGGCTGGTCGCCGAAATAGAGTTTCACCCCGGGGGCCAGCTTGGCCGCGACTTCGGGGTCCTCGGCCGCCCTCTGGAGCGCATAGACCAGCACATCCCCCTGGCCGGGCGCGCCCTTGGCGGCGCTGGCGGCCATGCCGGCCGGCGCGGCTACCGCGAGCATCACCGCCGCAGCGGCCATCAGTTTCAGACGCATCATCACTTCCCCCATACGCAAATAAGCCCGATCCTACTCGACGATAGCAGCCTCACCGGTCAAGGCCACATTGACCATCAGCGTCCCGAGGCCGCAGCGGTAGCGGGTGCGGCTGCCGGTCGTGGCCCTCTTCATGGTGGTTCCCGCCCCGAACCCGTTACGCAAAAACTCTATCTGACGACCGCCACGGTCCCCTTCAACGCCACCCCGGCCATGATGCCGCCGGCGCCGCAGACGTAGGTGTCGTTGCTGCTGGTTTCGACATCCTTGTAGTTGGACTTGATCCCGACGACGGCGTTGCCGCCCCGGCCCCTGGCGTCCTCGCCGATGGCGATCAGGGCGCTGAGCATGGCCCATTCGCAGGCGGTCTTGTCCGACTTGTGGAAGGAACTGGTCTTCTTGTTGGTGTTGGTTTCGCCAAGGCGCCTGGACACCTTCGCCTTCTGGCTCCCGAAATAGTAGCGGACGCCGGCCGGCAGTTTGGCTTTGAACTCGGGGTTGCCCAGGACGTCGGCGATCGGGAAGTTGATGTGCTCGTCCCGGCCTGCGGCCTGAGCGGCGGGCCCGGCGGCGATCAGGAGCGCGAGCGGCAGGGCGACTGCGGCGACCAGCTTGTTCATGGCAAATCCCCTTTGCGGCAGGTCCGCGACCCGCGAACAACAGGCTTGCGAGAATACACCGCACCGCAACAGACTCAACGTGGACGCGATGGACCCGGTAGCCTAAGACAACGCCCATCGTGGGGCGGGCCCCATGGGTGGGCGATGATGACCTTGTCGGGGGATGAGTAGGGCGTATGGCGGCGACCTGGGCCAACACGGCCGAGCGGGGCGCGTTTGCGGGGCTGTGGTTCGTGGCCACGGTCTACCGCCTGCTGGGCCGCAGGGTGACCATGGCGCTGATGGCGCCGCTGGTCTTTTATTTCTACCTCACCGGCAAACGGCAACGCGACGCCTCCCTGGCCTGGCTGAATCTGGCCAAGGCGCACGGGGCCGATGTCGGCGAGGTCACCTGGTGGAGCGGGCTCAAGCACCAGTTCACCTTCGCGGGCGGCGCGCTCGACCGCTTTTCGGCCTGGCTGGGCGATATCGGACCGGAAAAGGTCGACGGTCTCGACGACCCCGAGTTCCAGGCCGCCCGCCACGATCCGCGCGGGGCGGTGGTGCTGTCGGCGCACCTGGGCGTGCCGGAAGTCATGCGCGCCATCGCCACCATCGGCGAGCGACGGGGCGTCAACATCCTGGCCCACAGCGCCAACGCCGCCAAGTTCGCCGAACTGATGGCCAAAATGGCCCCGATGTCGAGCGTGCGGATCATCGAGGTCACCGACATGGGCCTGGCCGCCGCCATGACCCTGTCGGCCTCGATGGAAAACGGCGACTGGGCGGTGATCCTGGCCGACCGGATCGCGCCCGGCGGCAAGAGCCCGTCGGTCTGGGCGCCGTTCCTGGGCAGGGACGCGCCGTTCCCGATGGGGCCGTTCATCCTGGCCTCGGCGTTGAAAAGCCCGGTCTACACGCTGTTTTCGGTGCGTCAGAAAGGCAGATATCGCGTGACGCTCCGGAAGTTCAGTGAACGTCTTGATTTTCCGCGCAAGGACCGCGAAGCAGCCCTGAGGGACACTGCGACCCGGTTTGCGGCCGTTCTCGAGGAACAGGCGCTCGCCAACCCGTTCCAATGGTTCAACTTTTATGATTTCTGGCGACTGTAGGGTTTGGGGGATATGGACGGCGTGAACGATTTTTCCGGCTACAGCCAAGGCATCGCCTTCGGCGACGGCGATCTGAGCATCGACGACATCTGGGCCCTGTCCACGGGCCAGGTGGCTTTGCGCCTGACCACCAAGGAACCGGCGCTGGCCGCCATCGCCCGCTCGGCCGGCCACGTCGAGGCCACCCTGGCCCGCGAAGGCGTCATCTACGGCGTCACCACCGGCTATGGCGACAGCGTCACCCGCGGCGTGCCCAACCTGCTGGTCACCGAGCTTCCGCTGCACCTGACCCGCTTCCACGGCTGTGGCCTCGGCCGCATGCTCGAGCCGCACGAGACCCGGGCGGTGATGGCCGTGCGCCTGGTCACCCTGATGCGCGGCTGGTCGGGGGTCAGCCTCGATCTGGTGCGCCTGCTCAGCGACATGCTGCGCCTCGACATCCTGCCGCTGATCCCCGCCGAGGGTTCGGTCGGCGCCAGCGGCGACCTGACTCCGCTCAGCTACATCGCCGGCGCGCTGGCCGGTGAACGGGACGTTCTCTACAACGGCCAGGTGATGAGCTCGGCCGAAGCCTTCGCCAAGGCGGGCCTCAGCCCCATCAAGCTGAAGCCCAAGGAAGGCCTGGCGGTCATGAACGGCACGGCCGTGATGACCGGCCTCGCCGCCCTGGCCTTCCACCGCGCCGAACAGATGTCGAAGCTGGTCTGCCGCCTGACCTCGATGGCCAGCCTGGCCCTGCTCGGCAACCCGGCCCACTTCGACGAGGCGCTGATGAGCGCCAAGCCCCACCCCGGCCAGATGCGCGTCGGGGCCCGGCTGCGCGCCGACCTCGCCGAGTTCGCCCGCCTGCACACCCCCACCCGCCTGCAGGACCGCTATTCGATCCGCTGCACGCCGCACGTCGTCGGCGTGCTGGAGGACATGCTGCCGGTCTTCCGCGCCACCATCGAGACCGAGATCAACAGCGCCAACGACAACCCGCTGTTCGACCCCGAAACCGGCCGCACCCTGCACGGCGGCCACTTCTACGGCGGTCACATCTGTTTCGTCATGGACAGCCTGAAGAACCTGATCGCCAACCTGGCCGACCTGATGGACCGTCAGCTCGCCCTGCTGGTCGACACCCGCTACAACAATGGCCTGCCGTCGAACCTCAGCGGCGCCACCGGCGAGCGCGCCCCGATCAACCATGGCCTCAAGGCCGTGCAGATCGGTGTCAGCGCCTGGACCGCCGAGGCCCTGAAGCTGACCATGCCGGCCAGCGTGTTCAGCCGTTCGACCGAGTGCCACAACCAGGACAAGGTCTCGATGGGCACCATCGCCGCCCGCGACTGCCTGCGGGTGCTGGAGCTGACCGAACAGGTCGCCGCCGCCCACATCATCGCCTGCAGCCAGGCCGTCCGCCTGCGCGTCCGCGACGGCGGCCTGAAGGAGGCGGAACTGGGCCAGCGGGTCGGCGACTTCCTCAAGGAAACCGGCGACCACGTGCCGTTCATCGACGAGGACGCCCCGCTCGACAAGACCCTGCGCGGCCTGTGCGCCAGCCTCGCCGCCGGCCAGTGGTCGGGGATCCTGGCGGACATCTGATGAAGACGCCCCGATGAAGGCCATCGTCTCGGCGACGACCACGGCCAAGCCGCAGTTCTACGACATCGACTCGATGAACATCGTCTGGCACGGCTACTACCCCAAGTTCATGGAGCTGGGCCGCGTCGCCATCCTCGACAAGATCGACTACGGCTACGAGGCGATGGTCGCCTCGGGCTATGGCTGGCCGATCATCGACATGCGTTTCCGCTATGCCCGGCCGATGCGGCTCCATCAGGAGATCGAAATCACCGCCGCCATTGTCGAATGGGAAAACCGCCTCAAAATCGACTATGAATTCAAGGACCTGAAGACGGGTCAGAGACTCAACCGCTGTTCGAGCGTCCAGGTGGCGGTCGAGATCGAAACGGAGACCATGCTTTGGGAAACCCCGCCCATCCTGCGCGAAAAGCTGTCGCCCTGGTTGCCGGCTGCCTGATCGTCGGCATAGTGATGGGGGGCGCGGCCCCGTCCTTCGCCGCCTGCGCCGATCCGTTCAAGCTGAAGGCCGAGACCGGCAGCTTCGATTTCAAGCAGACCCGCCGGCTGTCGAACATGAAGACGCCGCTGATCTCCACCGGCGTGGCGACCGCCAGGCCGGGCCGTATCGACTGGCGGGTGGTCAAGCCGGTCGATGTGCGGCTGACCATCACGCCCGGCAAGATCACCCAGTCGGTGCAGGGCGGTCCGGCCCAGGCCGTGGGCCCCGCCAGCGCCGATCCCTTCCTGCGCAGCTCGGGCCTGTTCGAGATTCTCAGCGGCAACTACGAGGCCCTGAAGCGCTACTACACGATCAGCGGCGGGGCGGCGGCGCCGGGCGGGGCCTGGAAGCTGGCGCTGAAGCCCAAGGACGCCAACCTCGGCCGGTTCCTGACCACCATCGAGATCGCCGGCTGCGCCCGCGCCGAGGCGGTGACCATCCGCCAGGCCAACGGCGACACCATCGCCATCGAGATGGGCGCGGTGCGCAAGGGGTGATCTGACGTGGCGGGGGGACGCAAGGGACTGCTTTGGGGCTATCTGGCCGCCTGCCTGCTGGCGGCGGTGTTCATCGCCGTCCGCCTGTTCGGCGGCGGGGCGCTCGACACCGACATCCAGTCCCTGCTGCCCGCCAAGGCCCTGAAACCCCCGATCCGCGAGGCCATGGTCCAGGCCGGCGCCGCCGCCTCGAGCCGGGTGGCCATGCTGGTCTCCGCCCCGACGCCGGAACAGGCGCAGGCCGCCGCCGACGACCTTTCCAAACGGCTGAAGGCCAGCGGCATCTTCGTCGACGCGGCCGTCGACGGCGAACAGACCGCCCGCTGGATGTTCGCCAACCGCAACCAGCTGCGCTGCGAGCCGACCCCGGCCGGGTTCGATCCCGAGAGCGCCGTGCAGGCCTCCCTGGTCCAGCTCTACTCGCCCGTGGCCCCGGTCAGCGGCGAGATGCTGCTGCGCGACCCCTTCCTGCTGACTCTGCGGCTGACCGGCTGCCTGCTGCCGACCACGGGCTTCGGGGCGCCCAGCGCCGACGGGGCCATCCTGATCACCGGCCGGCTGACCGGCTCGGCCTTCAAGCTCGACACCCAGGCCAGCTTTACCGAGGTCGTCGAGGCCTGGACCCAGGCCCACAAGGCCGAGGGCGTGAAGGTCGCCCGGGCCGGCGCCGCCTTCCACGCCGAGGACGGCGCCCGGCACGCCAAGAAGGACATCTCGACGGTCGGGGTCGCCTCGACGCTTGGCATCGTCCTGTTGCTGCTGATCGTCTTTCGCCGGTTCCGGGCCCTGCCGATCACCCTGCTGGTGGTCGGGGCCGGCTATCTGGGCTCGCTGGCGGCGGTGTTCGCTGTCTTCCAGACCGTCCACATGCTGACCTTCGTGTTCGGCTCGGCCTTCGTCGGGGTCACCGCCGACTATGCCATCTACTACCTGTCGACCGGCCCGATGACCCGCTGGCAGTCCGGCGCCGAACGGCTGAAGATGATCTTCCGGCCGGTGACCGTCTGCATGCTGACCAGCGCCATGGGCTTCGGCTGCCTGGCCCTGTTCGGGGTGCCGATCTTCAGCCAGATGGCGGTGTTCGCGGTCGGCGGTCTGCTCAGCGCCTGGGCCTGCGCCTTCCTGATCGTGCCGCTGTTCGACCGCACGGTGGCCGAAGCCAAGGCCGAGCGGTTCGCCGGCCTCTGGGCCAGGCTGGAAGCGGCGCGGGGCCGGCTGTCCTGGAACGCCTGGACCCTGGCCGCCTTCCTGGTGGTCTTCACCGCCGGGGCCGCCTGGGCCATCACCCACTTCTCGACCCTCGACGACGTGCGCAAGTTCCAGCCGCGTTCGCCGGTGCTGGTCGCCGAGGAAGAGGCGGTGCGCAAGGCCTCCGGCATCGGCTTCAGCCCCAACTTCCTGCTCTCCTGGGGTCCGACCGCCGACGCCGCCAAGGCCCGCGAGGCCGCCGTGCTGGCCGCCCTGCCCACGGAAGCCCGCGGCGGCATTCTCGCCCCCGGCCGTTTCGATCCGTCCGCCGCCGAACGCGCCGCCACTCAGGCCCGTATCGAAGAGGCGCTGCTCACCCCCCGCCTGCCCGAGCGCGCTGTCCTGCTGGGCATTCCGGTCGCTGACTTCAAACCGCTGGACGCCCCCGGCGACGTCAAGCTGCCGGGCTGGATCGCCAGCCTCGGGGGCGAGTCGCAGCATCTCTCCTATCTGATCGCCCCCGTGCCCGAAGCGGCGGCCCCTGCCGTCATCGCGGCGACCAAGGGCCTGACCGACGCGGCCTATGTTGATCCGGCCAGCGCCTACAGCGGGGCCTTCAGCAGCTATCGCCGGATGGCCGGCCTGGCGGTCCTCGCCGCCTTCGGGGCCATCGGCCTGGTGCTGCTGGTCATCTACCGGCGCCTGTCGTCGCTGAGCGTGCTGATCGCCCCGGCCATGGGCGTCGCCGGCGGGGTGATCGCCGCCAGCGCGCTGGGCACGCCGATGAGCTTCTTCTCGCTGATGGGGGCCTTTGTCGTCGTCGGCACCGGGGCGGACTATTCGATCCTTCGCTACGAGGCGGCCATCGGCAAGCGCTCGCCGCTGGCCGGCCTGCCGATCCTGATCACCGCCCTGACGGCCATCCTGTCGATGGGACTTTTGAGCCTCAGTTCCACCTATCCCGTGAGGGCCTTCGGCATCGCCGTTGCGGCCGGCCTCGCCATCTCTTACGGGTTGTCCTTTGTCGCTGCGTACTTCGGGGGAAGAGATGTCCGAGAAGCTTGACGTCGTCATCATCGGGGCGGGGCCCTCGGGCGCGGCCGCCGCAGCGTTTCTTCGCCAGAAGGGCCGCAGCGTCGAGGTGATCGAAAAGACCCATTTCCCGCGCTTCTCGATCGGCGAGAGCCTGCTGGCCCAGTCGATCGCCATCCTCGACGATGCCGGCCTGCTGCCGGCCGTCCAGGCCGGAAACTTCCAGTACAAGGACGGCGCCGCCTTCCAGCTGGAAGACCAGTACAAAGACATCTACTTCCCCGACAAATCGGCCGAGGGGCCTGGCACCACCATCCAGGTGATGCGCTCCAAGTTCGACAAGATCCTCGCCGACGGCGCCGCCGAGATGGGCGCCAAGGTGGTGTTCGGCGAAGAGGTCACCGCCTTCGAAAGCGACGACAACGGCGTCAAGCTGACCGTCAAGAACGAGGCCGGCGACATCCGCACCGTCGAGGCCAAGTTCTGCCTGGACGGCAGCGGCTTTGGGCGGACGCTCAGCCGCCTGCTGGACCTGGAGGTCCCCTCCAACTTCCCGCCGCGCCAGGGCATCTTCTGCCAGGTCATCGACAACATCGACGACCCGACCTTCGACCGGAACAAGATCCTGGTCTCCATCCATCCCGAGCATCGCCACGTCTGGTACTGGCTGATCCCGCTGGCCGACGGCATCACCTCGATGGGCGTCGTGGGGTCTCCCGAGATCATCCAGAACGCCGGCGCCAACGAGCAGGAGCGGCTGGACAACCTGGTGTCCAAGGTCGGGCGCATGCAGGAGGTGCTGAAGAACAAGCAGCCCTACCGCACCCCCGGCACCATCCACGGCTACGCCTGCAGCGTCAAAAGCCTGTTCGGCCCCAGCTACGCCCTGCTCGGCAACGCCGCCGAGTTCCTCGATCCGGTGTTCTCCTCGGGCGTCACCATCGCCCTGAAGTCGGCGCAGCTGGCGACCGGCCTCATTGATCGCCAACTGAACGGCGAGACGGTCGACTGGCAGAGGGACTTCTCCGACGAGCTCTACGTCGGCATCGACACCTTCCGGGCCTGCGTCGCCACCTGGTACGACGAGAGCCTGCAGCGGATCATCTTCAACAAGCCGGACGAGACCAACGACATCGTCCGCTACCTGACCTCGGTGCTGGCCGGCTACGCCTGGGACCGCAGCAACCCCATCGTGCAGCAACCCGACCGCTATCTGAAGACGGTGGACCGGTTCCTGACCACCATGGCGGAATGACCGACCGCGCCCCCCCCTTTTCCTGGGCCCTTCTTCTGCTGGCCTGCGCTTCGCTGGCCGGCTGCATGACCGGCCCGCCGGCCGGTCCGCCGCCGCCGGCCGGTGTCGCGGCGGTGGCGCGCGACCAGGTCTACCTGAGCCTGCCGACTCCGCCCGGCTATCCGGGCGAGAAGGAGATGGCCCAGTCCATCGTCGCCCAGTACGGCCCGCAGAAGGTGGCCTTCGACGCCCTGGTCAGCCTGTCTCCGGGCAAGGTGACCATCATCGTCACCGCCCCGGCCGGCCCGCGCGTCGCCCAGATCGACTGGGACGCGACCGGCGTGCACACGACGGCCGACGGCACGCCGCCGCCCGGCTTCCGGGGCGAGAACGTGTTGGCGGATCTGGTGATGACAAGCTGGCCGAAGGCGGCGCTGGAGAAGGCGCTGGGCGGCCGGCTCGAGGTCTGGGACTATCCCGACGGCCACCGCAAGCTGGTGCGCGGCAAGGAGCTGGTGGTCGACATCCCGCCGGCGGTGCTGAATCCCGACGGCGTCAGCAAGCGCACCCTGACCAACCACGACTTCGGCTACATCCTGACCATCGTTTCCCGCGAGTCCGCGGAATGAGCCGCCGCGCCTATGTCGCCAGCCACGCCGTGGCCTGCGCGTTGGGCGCCGACAGAGCCGAGGTGGCCGCCAACCTGTTCAGCGCCGCGCCGCCGACCGTGGCCGGCCGCTGGACCCTGGCCGACGGACGCCAGGTTCCGGTCGGGGCCCTGCCCTTTTCGCTGGGCGAGGGCGATCTCGCCGACCAGCCGACCCGCAGCCGCACCAACCGCCTGCTGGCCCATGCCCTCAAGGACATCGGCCCGGCCGTCGCCGCCGCCATCGACAGATACGGTGCATCCCGCGTCGGGGTGGTGCTGGGCACCAGCACCTCGGGCGTCGACGAGAGCCTGCACGCCCTGCGCGGCAAGCTCGGCGGCCAGCCCTGGCCGAAGGGCTACCATTTCGACGTCCAGGAACTGAACGACCCGGTCGCCGCCGCCCAGGCCCTGACCGGCGCGGCCGGCCCGGCCTACGCGGTCTCCACCGCCTGCACCTCGGGGGCCAAGGCCATCGCCGCCGGCGCGCGGCTGATCGCGGCCGACCTCTGCGACGCGGTGCTGTGCGGCGGCCTCGACACCCTCTGCGACCTGACCCTCAACGGCTTCGGCGCTCTCGAGGCCCTGAGCCCTGAACTGACCAACCCCTTCAGCCTCAACCGCAAGGGCATCAACATCGGCGAGGGCGCGGGCCTGTTCCTGCTGACCGTCGACGAGGCCCCGGTCCGCGTCGCCGGCTGGGGCGAGACCAGTGACGCCCACCACATCAGCGCCCCCGACCCGACCGGGGCCGGCGGCGAGGCGGCGGCGCGCAAGGCCCTGGCCATGGCGGGCCTCGATCCTTCCGATATCGGCTATGTCCACCTGCACGGCACCGGCACCGAGCTTAACGACCGCATGGAAGCGGGCGTCATCAACCGGGTGTTCGGCGACGCCACGCCGGTCAGCTCGACCAAGCCGCTCACCGGCCACACGCTCGGCGCCGCCGGGGCGGTGCAGGCCAGCTTCTGCCTGCTGGCCTTCGAACACGCCGGCGCCCTGCCGCCGCACATCTGGGACGGCCAGACCGATCCCGAGCTGGCCCGCGTCCGCCTGGCCGCGCCGGGCGACCGGGCCGGCGGCCTTCGTCACGCCCTTTCCGCCTCCTACGCCTTCGGCGGCAACAACGCCGCCGTCATCCTCAGCCAGTCATGACCGATTACCCGACCCCCTCCTATCCTGGCATCGAACGCCTCGTGCCCCACCGCGCCCCCATGCTGCTCATCGACCGCATCGTCGGCGAGGAGGGGGCGGTGACCCGCGCCGACCATGTGATCCCGGCCGACAGCCTGTTCCTGGTCGAAGGCAAGGGCGTGCCGACCTATGCCGCCTTCGAGATGATGGCCCAGGGCATCTGCGCGACCGACGGCCTGCGCCGTTTCCGGCGCGGCCAGGGGCCGGAGCTGGGCTTCCTGCTCGGCTGCCGCAAGTTCGCGGCGACGCGCAACTGGATGCAGCCTGGCGAAACCCTGACCCTGGAATCGACCTGCCTGCTCGACGGCGAGACCAGCAGCTACCATTGCCGGGTGCTCGACGCCGACGGGGCCGAACTCGCCAACGCCACCGTCAACGTCTTCCAGCCCGACGACATCGCCGCCTACCTCGAAGGGACCAAGCTGTGAGCCGCGAGCTGAACGCCAAACGCCCGGTGCTGGTCACCGGGGCCAGCAAGGGCATCGGCCGGTCCAGCGCCATCCGCATCGGCGCGGCCGGCCATCCGGTCACCGTCCACTACGGCGGCGACCGCGCAGGGGCCGAACAGACGGCTGAAGCCATCCTCGCCGCCGGCGGCGAGGCCGACCTGATGAGCTTCGACGTCTCCGACCGGGGCGCGGTCACGGCCGCCCTGACGGCGCGGCTGGAGGACAAGGGCGCCTACTGGGGTATCCTGCTCAGCGCCGGCATTACCCGTGACAACGCCTTCCCGGCCATCAATGGCGACGACTGGGACGCGGTGCTGCGCACCAACCTCGACGGCTTCTACAATGTGGTCCACCCGCTCACCATGCCGATGATCCGGCGGCGGGACGGGGGCCGGATCATCGCCCTGTCGAGCGTCTCGGGCGTCATGGGCAACCGCGGGCAGGTCAACTACAGCGCCGCCAAGGCCGGCATCATCGGGGCCTGCAAGGCCCTGGCCGTCGAGCTGGCCAGCCGCAAGATCTGCGTCAACGCCGTCGCCCCGGGCCTGATCGACACCGGCATGATCGGCGAGGTGCGGCCCGAAGTCATCCAGGCCATTCCGATGGGCCGGATCGGCCAGGTGGACGAGGTGAGTGAATTGATCGCGTTTCTTTTTTCGCCCAATGCGGGTTACATCACGCGGCAAGTCATTGGGATAAATGGGGGTTTGGTGTGATGCGTCGTGTTGTGGTGACCGGAATGGCGGGCATCACCTCGATGGGCCAGCAATGGTCCGAGATCGAGGCGAGGATGCGCGCCGGCGAGACCGGCATCCGCTACATGCCCGAATGGGAACGCCTCACCGACATGGGCATCAAGGTAGCCGGCGGCGCCGACTGGTTCACCCATGAAGGCCACTTCCCGCGCCAGGCCATGCGCTCGATGGGCCGGGTCTCGGTCATGGCCGTCGACGCGGCCGACCGGGCCCTGCAACAGGCCGGCCTGAAGGGCGATCCGATCCTGGCCAGCGGGCGTGTCGGCGTCGCCGCCGGCAGCTCCTACGGCTCGACCGAGCCGACCGTCGACTTCGGCAACTTCATGGTCACCGGCAAGGCCGGCAAGCTGAACGCCACCAGCTACATCCGCATGATGGCCCACACCGCGCCGGTCAACGTCAGCGTCTATTTCGGCATCAAGGGCCGGATCATCACCACCTCGAGCGCCTGCGTCTCGGGCAGCCAGGGCATCGGCTACAGCGTCGAGGCCATCCAGGCCGGCAAGGCCGACGTCATGCTGGCCGGCGGCGCGGAAGAGCTGTGCCCGACCATGGCCATGGTCTTCGACCGCCTCTACGCCACCAGCAAGATCAACGACCACACCGCCAGCCGCCCGTTCGACGTTTCCCGCGACGGCCTGGTCACCGGCGAGGGCGCCGCCTTCCTGGTGCTGGAAGAGCTGGAGCACGCCCTGGCCCGCGGCGCGACGCCGCTGGCCGAGATCCGCGGCTTCGCCACCAACGCCGACGGCGCCCACATCAGCCACCCGGACGGCGACGTCCAGGCCGTGGTCATGCGCGAGGCCCTGCGCGACGCCGGGCTGGCGCCGTCGGACCTGGCCTTCATCAACGGCCACGGCACCGCGACGGTGGCCGGCGACACCTCCGAAGCCACGGCCACCATGGAGGTCTATGGCGACAAGGTGCCGTTCCATACGCTCAAAGGTCACTTCGGCCACACGCTCGGCGCCTGCGGGGCCATCGAGGCCTGGCTGGGCATCGAGATGCTGCGCAGCGGCTGGATCGCCCAGATCGCCAACTTCAAGGAAGCCGACCCGCGCTGCGCCCCGCTCGACTACGTCGACGGCGCCGGCCGCGACATCGATGGCGAGTTCTTCGCCTCGAACAACTTCGCCTTCGGCGGCATCAACACCTCGGTGATTTTCGGGCGGGTTTGAGACGATGATCGATCCCATCACCTTCATCCTGGCCGCCCTGACCCTGCTGGCGACGCCGGGGCCGACCAACACCCTGCTGGCCATGTCGGGCGCGGCGGCGGGCCTGCGGCCATCCCTGCGGCTGCTCGGGGCCGAGCTGGGTGGTTACATGATCTCGATCCTGACCCTGTCGCTGGTCCTGGGTCCCCTGGTGCGGGGCAATCCGCTTGTCGCCGTCACGCTCAAAAGCCTCTGCGCTCTCTATCTGGTCTACCTGGCCATCAAGCTGTGGCGTGAGGGCTCCAGCGCCCTGATCACCTCGGCGCCGGTGCCGTTCCGCCGGGTGTTCACCACCACCCTGCTCAACCCCAAGGCGGTGATCTTCGCCTTCCTGATCCTGCCGCATCTGGCCGACCGTCGGGTGTTGCAGGGCCTGCCCTACCTGGCCGGCCTGTGCGGCATGATCGTGCTGGTCGGGGCCAGTTGGATCGCCCTCGGTTCAGCCCTGCGGGCCGGCAGCGGCGGCAAGCTGGCCGGCGGCCTGGTCCGCCGCGTCGGCGCCAGCGCCCTTGTGGTCTTCGCCTTTGTGCTGGGCAGCTCGGCCTGGACGACGGCGCACGCCGTCGCCGCCGCCGTCCACTAGGCGTTGCCCATCGTCTCGCGGATGGCGCTGGCCAGGTCGTCCAGCCGGTAGGGCTTGGGCAGCACATGCACGCCGAGGTCCTCGGCCGCCCGGCGGCTCGCCTCGGCGAAACCGCTGGTCAGCAGCACCGGCAGGTCGGGGCGGCGTTCGTGGATCTCGCGGGCCAGGTCGACGCCGTTCATGTCGCCCGGCATCATGATGTCGCTGAACACCACATCGATCTTGCGGCCGTTGGCCAGGGCGCCCAGGCCCCCCACCGCCGAGGCGGCGCGGGTTACGTCGAAGCCGATCTGGTGCAGCATCTCGGTGACCAGGGCGGCGACCTCGTCGTCGTCCTCGACCAGCAGGACGCAGCCGGAGAAGCGGCTGGCGGTACGGACCGGGCCAGTGTCGAGGGCCGGGCGGGCGGCCTCGACGACGGGCTTGGTCGAACGGGGCAGCATGAGGATGACGCGGGTGCCCTCGCCTTCCGTCGACTCGATGCGGACCGAGCCGCCCGACTGCCGGGCGAAACCGTAGGCCTGGGCCAGACCGAGGCCCGAGCCCTTGCCGATCTCCTTGGTGGTGAAGAAGGGCTCGAAGACCCGCGCCTTGACCTTCTCGCTCATGCCCGTGCCGCTGTCGCGCACCTCGAGCCGCACGAAGTCGCCGACCACGTCGCCCTCGCGCCAGTCGACGACATTGCCGGCGGAGATGACGATCTCGCCGCCCTTGGGCATGGCGTCGCGGGCGTTGAAGGCCAGGTTGAGGATGACCAGTTCGAGCTCGCCGGCGTCGACCTCGACCGGCCAGACGTCGGCGTCGAACTCCAGGTCGACATGGACGTCGCCGCGCAGGGAGCGGTCCAGCAGCTCGCGCATGCCGCCGATGCGGGCCTGCAGGTCGACCGCTTCCGGGGCCAACGGCTGGCGGCGGGAGAAGGCCAGCAGTTGGCGGGTCAGGGCCGAGCCGCGCTCGGCCGCCTGCCGCATACCCTGCAGCAGGCGGGTCCGCCGCGCCGGGTCGTCCTGACGGTCGAGCATGTCGAGGCCGCCCTGGATGACCATCAGGAGATTGTTGAAGTCGTGGGCGACCCCGCCGGTTAGTTGTCCGACCGCCTCCATCTTCTGAGCCTGACGAAGGGCCTCCTCGGCCTTTCCGCGCTGGACGATCTCTTCAGCAACGCGGTCTTCAAGGGTCGCATTCAGCTGTTGCAGCATTTCTTCAGCGGATTTTCGCTGCGCTATTTCCCGTTGCGAGGCCTGGAACAGCCGGGCATTATCGATGGCGACGCTTGCCTGGCCGGCAAGGCCGGTCATGAGTTCTTCAGCGCGGGCGTTAAAGATCCCCGGCTCGGGATGACCGAAAAACAAGCCCCCGAGCACTTCGCCGGAACGCGATCGAACTGGAACGGCGAGATAGCTCTTCACAGGCAGATGACCTTCCGGCATACCTTTATGCGGAGCATTGTGGCCGTAGCGCGGGTCCATCAAAATGTCTTCGGATCGCATCGGTCCTTCACCGTTAAAGGGGGGCTCGAAGATGGCAGTGTTGCGCGGCATCGGGAACTTGGCGAACGCCTCTCTGGGCACACCGGAGAGTGTATAGAGCGTATAGCTTTCACCGGCTTCGTTGAGGACGTTGTAAAAGAAGGCTCCGAAGCTGGCGCCGGTCAGTTCGACGCCTGCGTCTGTGACGGTCTGAACGACCTCGGACAAGTCGAGGTTCGCCGCGACCAACGCGCCGGCACGATTAAGGATCTGAAGCGCGTGGGTCTCTGCGCGCAGTTCATTTTCCGTTTGATGAAGAGCTTGCTCAGCTGCTTTCCGCGCTGTGATGTCGATGGCCGTACCGATCGCGCGAATGCAGCGCTCGCCTTCGAAAAGGCCTTTTCCCTTGGCCGCAACCCACCGAATGACCCCATCCTCCTTGCCGATCGTCCGGTATTCGACGTCATAGGTAGCGCGGCGGAAAGGATCGAGGGCAGAGGCAAAGGCCTCGCTGGTCGCGTCGAAATCGTCAGGATGCAGCCCGGCATAAAAGTCCGCCATGCTGCATGGCGTCCCGGGCGAAATTCCAAACATCGCCTTGGTGCGGTCGCACCAGGTTAAATGGTCGGTGGTCAGATCGAGGTCCCAGATTCCAACGCCGGCGGCCGAGGTCGCCAGCCGGATTGATTCCTCGTTAAGGGCGAGCTGGGCCTG
>JAQGIK010000187.1 GCA_028291265.1 Caulobacter sp.
CATGTGGATGTCCTCGAACTCGTCGCGGAACGGGAAACGGCCCTCGGCCATCTCAGTCTCAATCGTCATAAGCCCGCCCAGGATCGCCTTGGCGTCCTCGCTTGCAATGACGCCTTGCTTGGCCAACATGGCGCAGTGCGCGCGGGAGCCGGCCAGGTCCTGCGCGGCGAGCCGCTTGTCGAACCCGATCGACACGTTGATCGCCTGCATAAGCGCGTCGGGCTTGGCCTTGAAGCGGCCGCCCCACAGCTTCTGGCCTTTAGGATTTGGACCGGAGTCGGACATGAGCGAGAGCGGACCTTCGGCGTCAGGCCGGCCAAGCCTGGGGCTGGGGTTGAAGCTGGCCTTGGCGGCGGCCCTGATCGTGGGTGTCGCCGGGGTCGTATATGTCACCAAGGGATCGCTGTCCAAGCCCGGCACGGCCAAGGTGGAGCTGGCTTCGCTCGCCAAGGGCGGAATGGACAAGCTTGAACTGGTCTCCACGCCCAAGCCGCCCCCGGCCGCGAGCTTCGTCAACAGCGAGGGCAAGCCCGTCACCCTGGCCGATTTCAAGGGCAAGGTGGTGGTCGCCAACCTCTGGGCCACCTGGTGCGCGCCCTGCAAGAAGGAGATGCCGACCCTGGCCAGGCTGGCCGCCGACTACGCCGGCAAGCCGGTCGAGGTGGCCGCCATCAGCGTCGACAGCGCCTCGGCCACCGCCCAGGCGAAAGAGTTCATCGCCACCCACAAGCCGCTGGCCTTCTATCAGGACGCCAAGCTCGCCCTGCCCTTCGCCTTCAGCCCGCCGGCCCAGGGCTTTCCGACCACCGTCCTCTACGACAAGGCGGGCATGGAGCGGGCCCGGGTGGTCGGCGAGGCCGACTGGTCTAGCCCCGAGGCCAAACAGGTGATCGACGCCCTCCTGGCCGAGTAGCGTCGCCATAGCGTCGTTGGGTGGAGCGATATAGGCTCGCCCTTATAGGCTGTGGGAGACCTCGATGTCGTTCGCCTTGCTCGCGCCCTGGGCGCTGGTCCTGCTGGCCCTGGTTATCCTGTTCGGGGCGGTGAAGATCGTGCCCCAGGGCCGCGAATTCACCGTCGAGCGCTTCGGCCGCTACACCCGCACCCTCAAGCCCGGCATCTCCTTCCTCACCCCGTTCATCGAGACGATCGGACGGCGGGTGAATATGATGGAACAGGTGCTGGACGTGCCCCAGCAGGAAGTCATCACCAAGGACAACGCCGTGGTGAAGGTCGACGGCATCGTCTTCATCCAGGTGATGGACGCCGCCAACGCCGCCTACCGGGTCGACAACCTCAACTACGCCATCGCCCAGCTCTGCATGACCAACCTGCGGACCGTCGTCGGCTCGATGGAACTGGACGAGGTGCTCAGCCAGCGCGACCAGATCAACAGCCGGCTGCTGTCGACCATCGACCACGCCACCAACCCCTGGGGCGTCAAGGCCACGCGGATCGAGATCAAGGATCTGACCCCGCCGCCGGACATCACCAACGCCATGGCCCGCCAGATGAAGGCCGAGCGCGAACGCCGGGCGGTGATCACCGAGGCCGACGGCGAAAAGCAGAGCCAGATCGCCCGCGCCGAGGGCGCCAAGCAGTCGGCCATCCTGCAGGCCGAGGGCCGCAAGGAAGCCGCCTTCCGCGACGCCGAAGCCCGCGAACGCGAAGCCGAGGCCGAAGCCAAGGCCACCGCCTTCGTCTCGGAAGCCATCGCCCGCGGCGACGTCAACGCCATCAACTACTTCATCGCCCAGAAGTATGTCGAAGCCTTCGCCCTGCTGGCCTCCAGCCCGCAGCAGAAGACGGTCATCGTGCCGGCCGACTTCGCCGGCCTGACCGGCTCGATCGCCGGCATCGGCCAGCTGGTGAAGTCGCTGACCGCGCCCGAAACGCCGCGGCCGGCCGCCCCCACCGCCACGCCCCGCACGCCGAGGAGCTAGGCTCATGGAAGCCCTCTACGCCCTGCACGCGGTCTGGTTCTGGCTGGCCCTCGGGGCGGTCATCCTCGGGGCCGAGCTGATGACGGGGTCCGGCTGGCTGTTGTGGCCGGCGGTGACGGCGGCGGTGATGGCGGCGCTGACCTTCGTGCTGCCGTCCAACGTCGCGGTGCATCTGTTGATCTACGCGGTGATCACCATCGGCGTCACGGTGACGGCGCGGCGCTACCTGCCGCGCAACATCTCGGGCGACGGACCGGACATCAACGACAACATCACCCGCCTGATCGGGGCCCGCGGCGAAGCGGCCAGCATCTTCGCCGAAGGCCGCGGCCGGGTGCACGTCGAAGGCAAGGAATGGGACGCGCTCAGCGAGGACGCCTTGATCCCCGGCAAGCCCGTCCAGGTGATGGAAGTGATCTCCGCCGCGAGTTTGCGGGTGAAGGCGGCCTGACGACTCCCTTCTCCCGCTTGTCGGGAGAAGGTGGCCCCGAAGGGGTCGGATGAGGGCAGCGCCGGCTCCAACCGGGCTGCCCTTTTCGTTGGCTCTACCGGTTCTCGTCCATCCACACCCGCAGCCCCTGCAGGAACGGCAGCGCCGCCGCGAACTCCGCGTCGGTGAACGCCCCCCGCAGCCCCTCCATCCGTGGCCTAAGCGCCATCAGCCCGGCCTCATAGGCCCGCGCCCCGGCCTCCGTCAGCGACACCCGCTTCTTCCGCCCGTCGGCCTCGTCGGCAACCACCCGCACAAACCCCTGCGTCTCCAGCCGCTGCAGGGTGTTGGTCATCGCCCCCTTGGTCACCTGGAACGCCGCCGCCAGCTTCGCCGGACTCTCCTCGCCGCCGCGCCGCATGAAGTGGGTCAGCACCCCGAACTGCGCCGCGCTCATCCCCTCGGGCAGGCTGCGTTCCAGCGCCGCGTTGGACAGCTGCGAAATGATGCCGATCTCGGTCAGCACCGAGACGTCCGGCCGGTCCTTCAGGGCCATCAGGCGCTCCGGAACAGGTCGTCGAGACCCTTGCGCGGCGCCGGCGGCAGGTCCCTGGCGTACCCCGCCCGGACCAGCATCTGCAGCCGCTCACCGGCCCGCACCCCCACCAGGGCGTCCATGCGCGCGAACAGCGCCGCCATCTGCGGATACTCCTGCAGCGCCTGGCTCATCGGCTGGATGGCGATGTCGCGGGCCGCGGCCTCCAGCGCCATGCGGGCGTAGGCGCGCCCTGCCGCCATCTGCTGGGTGCGGTCGTTGCCCGGACTGACCAGCCAGACAAAGGCGCCGGTCGCCTCGCACAGCGGCCGGGCGAAATCCCGCGCCTGCTTGAAGGCCGTGGTCCCCGGCTTGGCCAGATTCTCCGGCGTCAGGATGCCGACCGCATGCATGGCCTCGATGGCCGGGCCGCGCAGGAACAGCCCGTCGCGATGCTCGGCGATCTGTTTGTCGCCGATCCGCATCAGGTCGATGGTTTCCCGGTTGGCGGCCGGGGTGTCGACCTCCCGCTCATAGGCCTCTCGGGTCAGGACCTTCAGCTCCGCCAGGGCTTCGCCGCCGGTCGTGGAGCCGGTGCGCATTCCCGCGCCCGCCGCCGCCTGCACGGCGGCCAGGTCGGCGGCCGGAATGGCTCGTTTGACGTCGTACGGCTCGCGGGTCGTCCGCCTGCGGAGGATATGGCGGAACAGCGGGTCGAGCGTGCCGCCCGGCGCGAACGCCACCCGCGCGAACGGCCGCTCGTCCAGCGCCTCGGCCGGCTGCCCGTCCGGGAACGGCGTCACCGTCGCCGTATAGCCCTTGGCCCCGGCGGCGATGGCCAGCAGCTCCAGGAAGGCCCCGCAGCCGACGACGATCTGGCGGCTGAACGGATCGGTGGCCGGCAACAGCCGGCTGCGATCGATGAACAGGGTGACCGCGTCGGTCCCATCCAGCCGCGCCAGCCAGGGCTGACGGTTATGCGGGTTGGGGGCCAGGATGGCGTGGGCCAGCGCATACCGCCGCACGTCCCGCTCCGACGACCCGGGCGACACCCAGGCGGTGGTGGCGTCCGGCGCTTTCTCACAGCCCGAAAGGCCGGCGGCCATCACCACGCCGCCGCCGACCAGGGAGATGAAGTTGCGACGATCCATGGCGCAAGGCCTTTCATTCAACGTTGAACCAATAACATAGTTCAACGTTGAACTTGTCAACCCCGCGCCTCGCCGAGCGCCTCGCGCATCCCCTCGCCGGCCAGCACATCGGCCCGCTCGTTCCACTCATGGCCGGCGTGACCCTTGATCCAGCGCCAGTCGACCTCGTGCCGCAGCCGCGCCTGATCCAGCCGCTTCCACAGGTCGTCGTTCTTCACCGCGCCCTTGGAATAGGTCTTCCAGCCGCGCGCCTTCCACAGGTGCAGCCATTCCTTGATGCCCTGCTGGACATACTTGCTGTCGGTGTGCAGCTCGACGGTGCAGGGCTTGTTCAGCGCCTCCAGCGCCTGGATGGCGGCCATCAGTTCCATGCGGTTGTTGGTCGTCGCCGGCTCGCCGCCCTTGATTTCCTTGACGTGCTTGCCGGTCATCAGCACGGCGCCCCAGCCGCCCGGCCCCGGATTCCCCCGGCAGGCGCCGTCGGTATAGATCACCACCTTCGGGGTCATACGGCGTCCGTCAGGATCGACAGGCCCGCCCGGTGGACCGCCAGCTTGCGTTCGTATTCCATCGGATCCTTCGGCTTGACCAGCGCCCCCGCCGGCGCAGCGCCCCAGTCGGCCAGCCGGCTGAGGAAGAACCGCATCGCCGCCCCGTGGGCCAGCACCGGCAGGGCCGCCCGCTCGGCGTCGCTCAGCGGTCGCCGCGCCTCGTAACCGGCCAGCAGCGCCTTGCCGGCCGTCGAGTTGAACTCCCCGCCGCTCTCGAAACACCAGGCGTTCAGGGTGATGGCCAGGTCGTAGGCGAAGGCGTCGTCGCAGGCGAAATAGAAGTCGATGGCCGCCGCGAACCGCCCCTCGCGGAAGAAGACGTTGTCGGGGAAGAAGTCGGCGTGGATGACCCCGGCCGGCAGGTCCTTCGGCCAGTAGGCCGCCAGCCGCTCCAGGTCCGCCGCGATGGTCGCCGCCAGCCCGGGCTTCAAGGCCTCGGCCGCCGCCTCCAGCCCGTCGAACAACGGCCCCCAGGCCGCCTGGCCCAGATCGTTGGCCCGCCGCCCGGCAAACCCCTCGCCGGCCTGATGCAGCCAGGCCAGCCCCTCGCCCGCCTGCCGGCACTGGGCCACGGTCGGACGCCGCGCCGACAGCCCCGGCAGGAACTGGGCCAGCGCCACGGGCTTGCCCCGCACCGACTGCAGCACCACGCCCTCGCGATCGGGGATCGGCCGCGCCGACGGAAAGCCCTGCTCGGCCAGATACCCCATCAGGTCGAGGAAGTAGGGCAGCTCCTGCGCCGTCACCCCGCGCTCATAGACGGTCAGGATGAACCGCCCGCCCGCCGTCTCGAGCAGGAAGTTGGAATTCTGGATGCCCTCGGCGATGCCCTTGAACGCCAGCGGCTCGCCCAGATCGTATCGGGCGAGAAAGCCCTCGAGCTCCTCGTCGGTGATGTCCGTGTAGACCGCCATGGGCGTCGCATGCGGGAGCCGGCCTGGTTTGTCTAGTCCAGCGTCGTCCGATAGCGGCTCATCGCCAGCGTCGTGACCACGGCCACGAACAGCGTCAACGCCACCAGGCTGACCCAGGCATGCTCGATCCCGACGCCCTTCAGCAACGAGCCCCGCACGATGCGCAGGAAGTGGGTGACCGGGATCGCTTCGCCGATGGCCTGGGCCCAGCCCGGCATGCCGCGGAACGGGAACATGAAGCCCGACAGCAGCAGGGAAGGCAGCAGGTAGAAGACGCTCATCTGCATGGCCTGCAGCTGGCTCTTGGCCACCGTGCTGAACAGGAAGCCGAGGCTCAAGCTACCGACGATAAACAGCACCACGCCGAGCGTCAGCGCCGCCCAGCCGCCGACGAACGGCACCCCGAACAACAGCCGGGCCAGGATCAGGATGATCGCCGTCTGGATCAGGCCGATGACCACATAGGGGGCCAGCTTGCCGACCATCACCTCCAGCGGCTCGACCGGCGTCGACAGCAGGCTCTCCATCGTCCCCCGCTCGCGCTCGCGGGTCAGGGCCAGGGCGGTCATCATCACCAGGGTCATGGAGAGCACGATGCCGAGCAGCCCCGGCACGATGTTGTAGGCGGTGATGTTCTCGGGGTTATAGCGCCGGTGGACGACCACCTCGAACGGCGCCGATCCGGCCTTCCCCGCCAGCGGCCCGGTCAGGTCGTGGACCAGCGCCTGGCCGGGCAGCCCGGCCACCGCCGCCACCGCCCCGCCGACCGCCGTCGGATCGGAGGCGTCGGCCTCGATCAGCAGCTGGGCCCGGTCGCCGCGCACCACCCGGCGGCCGAAGTCCTGCGGAATGGTGATGGCGAACTGGGCCCGGCCTTCCTCGATGGCGGCGTCGAGCTCGGCCGGGCTGCGCGCCTCGGCCACGAACCGGAAGTAGTCGGTGTTGTCGAGGGCGACGAGCACCGAGCGGGAAAAGCTGCTGCGGTCCTGGTCCAGCACGATGGCCGGCAGGTTGTGCGGGTCGTTGTTGATCGCATAGCCGAACAAGAGCAGCTGGAAGATCGGCACGCCCAGGATCATGGCGTAGGTCAGCCGGTCCCGGGTCAGCTGGATGAACTCCTTGATCAGGACGGCGAGGATGCGTTGTCCAGAAAGGCTGGGCCCGTTCATGCGAAGTTGTCCTCCGCCTTGTTCATCAGGTGGATGAAGACGTCCTCGATGGTCGGCCGCGCCTCGGTCCAGGTCAGTCCCGGCCGGCGATAGGGGGCGATGGCCGCCTCCAGCGCCGCCCGGTCCGTGCCGCTGACATGCAGCGCCGAGCCGAACGGCGCGGCCATTTCGACGCCCGGTTTCCGCGAAAGCTCCGTGGACAGATGATCGGCGCTCATGCCTTCTTCCGTGGCGCCCTCGGCCCGGAAGGTCACCAGCCGCGACTGGTCGATCAACTCGCTCGTCGTCCCCCGCGCCATCAGCCGCCCGTAGGCGATGTAGGCGATGTCGTGACAGCGCTCGGCCTCGTCCATGTAGTGGGTGGAGACCATCACCGTCAGCCCGCCGGCCGCCAACGCGTGGATCTCGTCCCAGAACTCGCGCCGGGCCTTGGGGTCGACCCCCGCCGTCGGCTCGTCGAGCAGCAGCAGGTCCGGCTCATGCAAGGTCGCCGCCGCCAGCGCCAGCCGCTGCTTCCAGCCGCCCGACAACGCCCCGGCCGGCTGGTTGCGCCGCGAGGTCAGGCCCAGCTTCTCCAGCGCCTCGTCGACCCGTTTGCGCCGGTCGCTCATCCCGTAGACCCGGGCCGTGAACTCGAGGTTCTCGGCGATGGTCAGGTCCTCGTAGAGCGAGAACTTCTGGGTCATGTAGCCGGTGCGCCGCTTGATGACCCGCGCCTCCTTGCGGAAATCCAGCCCCAGCACCTTCCCCTCGCCTTCGTCGGGCGTCAGCAGGCCGCACAGCATCCGCATGGTCGTGGTCTTGCCCGAGCCGTTCGGCCCCACGAAGCCGGTCACCCGCCCCGCCTGGACCTGGATGTCGAGGTCGCGCACCACCTGCTTGTCGCCGAACGACTTGCTCAAGGCCCGGACATCGATGGCGAGGGCCCCGGTCACTTGCGGGTCACCTCGACCGGCTGGCCCGGCGCCAGGTCGCGCGGATGCGCAGGCGTCGCCTCGACCAGGAAGACCAGCCGCTCGCGGTTGCCCCGGCTGTAGATCACCGGCGGGGTGAACTCCGGCCGCGGACTGACATAGGCGATCTTCGCCTCGCCCCCCTTGCAGCCGTCGCAGGCGAACCGCACCGACCCGCCGGGCCGATACCGTGTCACCTCGGTCTCCGGCACATAGAACCGCAGCTTGACCCGCGCGTCGGGCAGCAGGGCGACAACCGGCGTATTGGCCACCGCCCATTCGCCCGGCCGGTAGAAGACGTCCTCGATCCGCCCCGCCGTCGGGGCCACGGGGCTGAGCTGCCGGGCCCGGATCGCCGCCTCGCTGACCCCGGCCTGGGCGCCTTGCGCCTCCGCCGCCGCCGCGCTGGCCTGGTCCTCGCGGGCCCCCAGCTCGGCGACGTCCAGCCGCTTTATGGTTTCCTGATACTGGGCCCGCGCCACCCCGACCGCCGCCCTGGCCTGGTCCAGCCGGGCCGGCGCGTAGACGCCCTTGGCCGCAAGCGTCCGCACCCGTCCGAAATCGGCCTCGGCCTGGTCGAGCAGCGCCTTCGCGCTGGTCCGCTGCGCCTGGAACACGGCCAGCTCCTGCGGCCGCTGGCCTTTCAGCGCATCGGCCGCCCGGTCCCGCGCCGCCTCGGCCTGGGCCGCCGCGCGCTCCTGCTGCGCCTGCGCCGTCCCCGGATCGACCTGGAACAACGACGCCCCGGCCTCGACCCTCTGGCCGCGCTCGACGTTCAGCGTGGTCAGCGCCCCCGACTGGGCGGCGGCGAAATACAGGGTCTCGCCCTCGACATAGCCGGTCAGCGGCGCCGGCCCGCCCCGGGGCCAGAAGGCCCAGGCCGCGCCGCCGACGACGATGACGACCCCGAGGCCGATGAGGACAGCTCTGGGCGGACGCTTCATGACGCGCTCCGGGCGGTTGGATTGGAGGTCAGCATGCCGCCCTTCAGCACGCCGAGATGCTGGGCGGCCAGGGCATTTAGGTCGAAGGGTTCGGCGCCCACCGGCACGAAGGTCTCGCGCCACAGCAGGGCCATCAGGAAGGGCGAGATGATCTCGATGGCATACAGCTTGGGATCGCCGGGCCGCACCTCGCCGCGATCCTGGGCCCGGCCGATCAGGCCGCTGACGATGCCGATCATCGGGGTGACCAGCTCATCGTGCCAGTAGCGGGCCAGTTCCGGGAAATTGCGCCCTTCGCTGATCACCATCTTGCCGATGCTGGCCACCGGCGACACCGACAGGACGCCGGCGATGGTCGGCAGGAAGATCTCCAGCAGACCCCCGAACGGCCCCGGAAACGCCTCCAGCCGCGCCTTGACCATCTCGACATTGGGCGCGACGGCGGTCTTCACCACCGCATGGAAGATGTCTTCCTTGGTCTCGTAATAGAGATACAGCGCCCCCTTCGAGACCCCGGCCCGCCGGGCGATCTCGTCCAGCTTCGCCGCCGCGAAACCCTTCTCGGAAAACACCGCCAGGGCCGCCGTGACGATCTCGCCGGGACGGTCGTCCTTGCGCCGCTGGAACTTGGGGGGACCGGGTTGCATGACGCCGTAATAACTGACCAGTCAGTTATTAGCAAGATGGCAGAACGTGGGTCTTAGTGGGCGGGCGTCACGAGGTTTCGCTCTCCGCCCTTGGGGCGGAACCATCCTTTGGCGAGCGCTGCAAGCGAGCCAAACCGAGGCGGGACTTCCACCGGCGGATGTGCGCTGAAGCCGCCGCTGGCGTTCCAAGGAACACGCCAATCCCCCACCGCCGGTGGGCCCGCCTCCTGGTCCGTCGCTCACGCTCCGAACCGTCCTCCGCCCAGACGGCGGAGAGCGAACCTCCGCCGTCGCCGCCTAGCTCTCAAACCCCGGCGGTTCGAACCCCGGCTGGTGGATGCACGCCGCCTTGAACAGCTCGCCCATCTGGTCCGGCGCCACCAGCCGCGCCAGCTGCCGCCCGATCACCATCGAGCGGTCCGGCCGCGCCGCGATCAGCGCCTCGGCCCGGTGCTGGATGCCGAGCCGCCCGAGGAACAGCCCCTGCGGCACGGGATCGCTAGCCTCCGCCCCGGCCTCGCGGGCGGCGGTCAGCAGGTTCGGAAAATCGACATGCACCGTGAGGTCCGACTCGCCGGGGAAATCCAGCGCCCCGACCTTCTCATGGCCTTTCAGCGCCTGCAGCGTGTCGCCGAACTCCGGCTTGTCGCGGCCGTAATCGACGATCAACGCCGCCCCGCCGTCACGCGCCACCCGCTCGGCGAGTCCCGCCGCCAGCGCATCCTGGGCCGGCGACACCTCGAGGATCATCGCCCCCTCGTCGGGGACCGCGCCATGCTCGCTCGGCGCCAGCCCGAAGGTCAGCTCGCCGTCCGGCGTCAGCCCGACCAGCCGCTCGACCCAGCCGCCCGGCGTCTGCACGAACTGCCGGGCCGGCAGGCAGTCGAACAGCTCGTTGGCGAGCAGCAGCAGCGGCGCCCCGGCCGGCACGCCGTCCAGGCTTTCGGTCCAGCTCGCGCCCGACCCGGCCAGCTTCGCTTCCTGCGCGGCCTTCAGCGGCCCGGAGGTCTCGACCAGCCACAGGTCGACCGCCGCGACAAAGTCCGGGGCCAGCCGCACGGCCCGCAGCAAATCGCTCATCAACGTCCCGTCGCCCGGCCCCATCTCGACCAGCCGGAACCGTTCGGGCTTGCCCAGCCGCGTCCAGCTCTCGACGCACCACAGGCCGAGAAGCTCGCCGAACATCTGGCTGACCATCGGCGCGGTGACGAAATCGCCGTCGCCGCCCCCAAGACCGGGCAAGCCCGGCCGGGTCGCGTAATAGCCGTCCCGCGCGTCGTGCAGGCAACGCACCATATAGTCGGCGACCGGGATCGGCCCGCCCGCCGCGATCTCGGCTTTCAGCCGTTCCTTCAGGCTCATGGGGCCGACTTGGCGTCCTCTTCGGTGGCTGGCGCGGCGTCGGTCCTGACAATGACGACCGGCGCCTTCAACCCCCGCCAGATCAGCCAGGCCCCGCCGATCAGCATCGGCAGCGACAGCAGCATACCCATGGTGACGCTGCCGCCCAGCCCGAACAGGTCATTCATGAAGCTGTCCGGCTCGCGCACGTTCTCCAGCGCCACCCGCACCAGGCCGTAACCGGCCAGGAACAAGCCGCAGACCACGCCCCGCCGCTGCAGCCACAGCTTGCTGTGCGTCGCCCAGCGCAGCACCAGGAACAACACGATGCCCTCCAGCGCCGCCTCGTAGAGCTGGCTCGGATGGCGCGGGAACCCGTCGGCGCCGGGGAAGACGATCCCCCAGGGCATGGTCGTCGGCCGGCCCCAGAGCTCGCCGTTGATGAAGTTGGCCACCCGGCCGAAGAACAGCCCGATCGGCACCGCCGGC
The DNA here is from genome assembly GCA_028291265.1 of Caulobacter sp. Classification (GTDB taxonomy): domain Bacteria; phylum Pseudomonadota; class Alphaproteobacteria; order Caulobacterales; family Caulobacteraceae; genus Caulobacter. The sequence goes on from JAQGIK010000187.1 coordinate 11,068, forward strand.
GCGGCCAGGTCGCCCAGCTTGATCAGGTCGATCTTCTGACCCCGGGCGAACAGCACCAGGGCCGTGATCACCCCCAGCAGGCCGCCGTGGAAGCTCATCCCGCCCTTCCAGATCTGGACGATCTCGGACGGATGCTCCCAGATCAGGTGCGGCTGGTAGAACAGCACATAGCCGAGCCGCCCGCCGAGGATGATGCCGAGCGTCACCCACAGGATCAGGTCGTCGATCTGGGCGGCGTTGGCCGTCGGCGCCTGGCCGCCCCAGAGTTTCGGATTGCGCACCAGCCGCACGGCGTAACGCCAGCCCAGCAGGATGCCGGCCACATAGGCCAGGGCGTACCAGCGGATCCCGAAGGTCCCGCCGAACAGCTCGAAGGTCCAGCCGCCGACGTAGGGGCTGATGTCTGGAAAGGGCACGGCCGTTAACCTCGTTCACCAAGGAAACTGGGGATCAACGGTCTAATCCCCTTCGCATTCATGAATCGTTTCCCATATGAAAGAGGCCATGCATACCCAGAACCCTTTCCTGGACGAGATCGCCAAGCTGACCACGGCCGCGGCGGGCCTCGCCCAGGCCGCCGGCGAGGAAGCCAAGGCCGCGTTCCGCGCCCAGGGCGACCGTTTCGCCGCCGAACTCGACCTGATCCGCCGCGACGAATTCGAGGCTCTAAAGGCCGAGATCGCCGCCCTGCGCGCCGAGATCGCCGCCCTCAAGGGTGCGGCGCCCGACACGCCTAAAGGCGAGTAGCGCTCCCGCTCCGAAAGAAGCGGTTGTGACCTCGTAAACGAACAGGATTAGGGTCAGGTCGTGCAGGTGATTCGGGGGAATCTCCACGAGCGCTGCCTGCCCTCCAAAGGACGGTAAGACCGATGGACATTTCGCCTCCCGAAGACGACGAAGCCTACCTGGCGCTCGACCCGCTCGAGGTGGTCGAACACGTTCTTTCCGCTGAAAACCTGGCCTTCGACCGCACCGAGGACGGCGACCTCGCCTTCTCCCTGGCCGGCGACTGGAAGGACTACGAACTGTGGTTCGCCTGGCGGCCGGAGGCGGAATGCCTGCAGCTCTGCCTCAGCATCGACCTCAAGGCCGGCAAGGCCACGCGCGGCAAGGCCTGCGACCTCGCCAACCTGGTCAACCAGCGCCTCTGGCAGGGCCATTTCGAAATCTGGGCCGACGACGGCGAGGTGGTCTTCCGCCACGCCATGGGCCTGTTCGGCGCCGAACGCCCGACCCCGGCCCAGACCGCCGCGATGATCGACGTCGCCATGGAAGCCGCCGACCGCTTCTACCCCGCCTTCGACTTCCTGCTGGCCGGCGCGAAAACGCCGGAAGAAGCCATGGCCGCCTGCATGTTCGAGACGGTCGGCCGGGCCTAAAGCAGCGAAGCTCGCGCCCTTCTCCCGCTCGCCGGGAGAAGGTGGCCCCCGAAGGGGGTCGGATGAGGGCAGCGCCGGCCCAGGACGATTGCCATGAACGCCGTCGTCGACTTTCGCGCCAGAACCCTCTTGATCCTGACCCGCCGGTGCTGCCCTCATCCGTCGGCTACGCCGCCACCTTCTCCCGGCAAGCGGGAGAAGGAACCGCACAGGACCCGCCCATGACCCCCATCCTCATCCTCGGCGTCGGACGCATGGGCGGCGCCATGATCGAGGGCTGGCGGCGGGCCGGGACCTTCGTCCCTTCCGAGATCTACATCCGCGACCCGAGCCCCGCCCCCGCCGACCTCTCCGGCATGCGCCTGAACCCGCCCGACAGCGACCTCGCCGCCTGCCGCACGGTGATCCTCGCCGTCAAACCCCAGGTCTGGCGCGAGGCCGCCGCCCAGGTCTCGCCCCATCTCTCCCCCGACGCCGTCGTCGTCTCCATCGCCGCCGGGGTGACCTCCGCCGATATCGCCGACGCCTTCGGCGGCCTGCGCGTCGCCCGCGTCATGCCGACCACGGCCGTCGCCATCAACCAGGGCACGGCCAGCGTCTGCGCCGCCGACCCCCAGGCCCGGGCCCGCGCCCACGCCCTGTTCGACCCGCTTGGCCGCGTCGTCGAGATCGCCGACGAAGACCTGATGCACGCCGCCACCGCCGTCAGCGGCTCCGGCCCCGCCTACCTCTACGCCTTCACCGAGGCCCTCGAATCGGCCGCCGTCGCCGCCGGCCTTGACCCGCACGCCGCCGCGACGCTGGCCCGCTCCACCCTGACCGGCGCCGCCGCCCTGATGGCCTCGGGCGACACCTCGCCCGCCGAACTGCGCCGCCAGGTCACCTCGCCCGGCGGCGCCACCCAGGCGGCGCTCGAAGTGCTGATGGGCGACACCGGTCTGGACCCGTTGCTTAAACAGGCGGTCGCCGCCGCCGTGGCCCGTTCCCGGCAGCTCGGCTGATACGCCGCCTTGATCCGGCCGCCGACGCCGGGCATTTAAAGGGCCATCACATCGAGGGCCGACGATGGACAACCCCTTTACCGCTCACCCCCGTTCGGTGGGCGAAAGCTATACCGAGCACCTGGGCCACTCCTGGAAGTTCGGCTTCACCCTGCTCGGCGCCGGCCTCGCCTGCCTGATGCACGGCATCTGCCCGGCCCTGTTCAAGACCACCGGCAGCCGCACCGTCTACAAGCTCAACGCCAAACTCACCGGCCGCAAGCCGGACGGCGCCGGCTATGGGGATTGGACGGGGGCAGGGGTCTAGTCACCCCGCGCCATGGGATAATAGGCGGCCGCTTCGATAAGGCCGCCCATGCCCTGCCAGAACAGCCGAACGCCGACTTCAGCCGCGCCTCAAGCCGGCTTCAAGCCAACTTCAAATCGACTTCAAACAAACTTCAAACCGGCGCGGCCTCAACCCCTTGAGTTCGTTGAGAAAGCCCGTGCAGACGCCCTAACGCGCCTTCTCCGCCGCGATCCACCGGTCGATCCGCGCTTCCAGCAGGTCCATCGGCAACGGCCCGGCCAGCAGCACGGCGTCATGGAACCGGCGCACGTCGAACTTGTCGCCCAGTTCGGTCTCGGCCTTGGTCCGCACCTTGACCAGCGTCCGCTCGCCGATCTTGTAGGCCAGCGCCTGCCCGGGCCAGCTGACATAGCGGGCCAGTTCGGCGTCGATGTTGTGGGCCGACAGGGCGCTGTTGTCGGTGAAACAGGCGCGGGCCTTCTCCAGGTCCCAGCCGAGGTAGTGCATGCCGGTGTCGGCAACGAGCCGGCAGGCCCGCCACATCTCGTAGCTCAGCCGCCCGAACTGCTCATAGGGGTCGCGATAGATGCCCATCTCGACGCCCAGCCGCTCGGAATAGAGCCCCCAGCCCTCGACGAAGGCGGTCATGTCGGCGTCGCGGCGGAAGGCCGGCACTTCCGGCAGTTCCTGGGCCAGGGCGATCTGCAGATGGTGCCCCGGCACGGCCTCATGCAGGGTCAGGGCCGGCAGTTCGTACAGCCCCCGCTGGTCCAGCTTGCCGGTGTTGACCATGTAGCCGCCGGCCACGCCCAGTTGCGGGCTGCCGGGGAAATAGCGGCCGGTGGTGTAGTTGTCCTCGATCTCGCGCGGCACCTCCCGCACCCCGTAGGGCAGGCGGGGCAGGGTAGCGAAGAAGGCCGGCAGCCGGTCGTCGATCCGCTTGGCGATCTCGGATGCCTTCTCCATCAGGTCCTGCCGGCTCTCGGCGACGAACCGCTTGTCGCTGCGCAGGAAGGCGAGGAACTCGGGGAAGGTGCCCTTGAACCCCGTCTGGGCCATCACCGTGTCCATCTCGGCCCGGATACGGGCCACCTCCGAGACGCCCAGGGCGTGGATCTCCTCGGGCGTCATGTTGGTGGTCGTGTAGTGGCGGGCCAGCCAGGCGTAATATTCCTTGCCGCCCTTCAGCCGGCTGACGCCGATCTGCGGCTTGCTGGCCGGGATATATTCCTTCTCCAGGAAGGTCACGAACGCCTGTCGGGCCGGGACGATCTGCGCCTTGACCAGGGCCAGGCCCCGCGCCTTGAAGGCGGCCTTCTCGGCCGGGGTGACGCTGGCCGGCAACTTGTCGAACACCCGCACCAGCGGGTCGGCCTCGGTGATCGGCTTGGCGACGTTCGCCTTGGCCTCGCCCAGCACCCGCTCGGCGATGTAGCGCGGCTGCACCCAGCCGGTCTTGATGCCGCGGCGGGCGTTGTCGGTGCTGTCCGCCCAGTATTTCGGCACGGCGGCCAGGCGTTTGAGCCAGGCCTCGGCGTCGGCCTTGCTGGCCATCGGGGCGCTGTCGGCCAGCCAGCTCAGGGTGCCGTCCCAGGTGTCGTCGCTGGAGAAGGCGAATCGGTTCTGGTCGAACCTGATCGAGGCGATGTTGTCGTCGACCACGCGGATCAGGATGGCGCGGTTGAGCCCGTCGTTGTCGGAGAGGCCGGCTTGCGGAATCTCCTTCAGCCGCGTCTCGAACACGGCCAGTTCCCTGGCCCGCCGCTGGTTGGCCGCCAGCGTCACGTCGGGCAGCTTGCCCAGGGCGTCCCGGTCGCCGTTGAAGCCGGCCCCGATCGGGTTCTCCCGGTCCGACCAGGCCTGGTAGTCGGCGACGATGGCGTCGAGCTTGGCCTTGGCGTCGGGAGTCTGGGCCCCCTGTGCAGAAAGGGGGGCGGCCAGCGGCGTCAGGACGATCAGGGCGGCGGCGCTCAGGGCCTTCCACATGGCGGGGACTCTCCGATGATGCGGCGCGGAGGTTGGACCGGGTGGCGGTGCTCGCGCAAGATTCCTTCTCCCGCTTGCCGGGAGAAGGTGGCGGCCGAAGGCCGACGGATGAGGGCAGCGCCGGCCCTGGACATCCAGGCTCGTTCTGGCGCGTTCAGCGCTGTCGCCAGCCTTTCGCCGTCCGCGCTGCCCTCATCCGACCCGCTTCGCGGGCCACCTTCTCCCGGCAAGCGGGAGAAGGGTCTTCCCAGAAATCCCGAAACACCCCCATCCTCGCGCCAAATCCGGGGAGAATCCGCATGAGTTTCCTGACGCGTCGCAAGCCCATGGACGGCGGCTTCGTCGCCGAGCATCACAAGCTCAAGGCCACGCTCGGCTGGCCGCACCTGATCGCGCTCGGCGTCGGGGCCATCGTCGGCACCGGCATCTACACCCTGATCGGGGTCGGGGCCGGCCTCGCCGGACCGGGCGTGATGCTCAGCTTCGCCATCGCCGGCGCCGTCTGCGCCTGCGCGGCCCTGGCCTACGCCGAGATGGCCACCATGATGCCCGCCGCCGGCAGCGCCTACACCTACAGCTACTCGGTGCTGGGCGAGGGCCTGGCCTGGATCGTCGGCTGGAGCCTGATTCTCGAATACACCGTGGTTTGCGGCGCCGTCGCCGCCGGCTGGGCCGGCCACGCGGCCGAGTTCGTCACCATTCCGGTGCCGCATCAGTGGATGGCCTCGACGTTCGGGCTGGAGAACGGCCACCTCGTCTTCAACGGCGGCTTCAACCTGCTGGGGGCCTTCATCGCCCTGGCCGTCGCCGGCCTGCTGCTGATCGGCACGCGCGAGAGCGCCACGGTCAACATGGTGCTGGTGGTGGTAAAGCTCGCCGCCCTCGGCCTGTTCGTCTTCCTGGCCCTGCCGGCCTTCGACGCCAGCCACTTCACCCCCTTCAGCCCCTACGGCTTCAGCGGCGTCAACGCCGACGGGACCAAGGTCGGGGTGATGGCGGCGGCCTCGATCATCTTCTTCGCCTTCTACGGCTTCGACGCGGTGTCGACCGCCGCCGAGGAGACCAAGAACCCCGAGAAGAACCTGACCATCGGCATCGTCGGCTCGATGATCGCCTGCACGGTCATCTACATGGTGGTCGCCGCCGCCGCGATCGGCGCCGTCCTGCCGGGCGTCTTCTCCAAGGCCGACGCGCCGCTGGTCTTCGTCATGGAACAGCTGGGCCACGCCGGGGCCGCCAAGCTGGTCGCCGCCGCCGCCGTCATCGCCCTGCCGACGGTGATCATGGCCTTCATGTACGGCCAGAGCCGCATCTTCTTCGTCATGGCCCGCGACGGCCTGCTGCCCGTCGGCCTCGCCAAGGTCAGCAAGCGCGGCGCCCCCAGCTTCGTCACCCTGATCACCGGCGTCCTCGCCGCCCTGCTGGCCGGCATCCTGCCTCTGGGCGAGATCGCCGCCCTGGCCAACGCCGGGACGCTGGCCGCCTTCGTGGCCGTGCTGGTCTGCATGATGATCCTGCGGGTCAAGGCGCCGGAACTGAAGCGGGTGTTCCGCACCCCGATCTGGCCGGTCATCGGCGTCTTCGGCGTACTGGGCTGCCTCTACCTGTTCACCACACTGCCCAACACCGCCATCGTCGGCTTCTTCGTCTGGAACGCCATCGGCGTCGTCGTCTACCTGCTCTACGGACGGAGGAAGAGCGCGCTGGCCAAAGCCTAGCCCCCGCCGACCATGCTCTGGCTGATCCGGTAGGCCGCCGGCAGGATCAGCACCCCGAGCAGGCAGGGGAAGATGAACAGGATCAGCGGGACCATCAGCTTGGCCGGCAGGGCCATGGCCTTCTCCTCCGCCCGCAGCATGCGCTTGGACCGCATGTCGTCGGAGAAGACGGCCAGGGTTTCGCCGAGGCTGGTGCCCATCTCCTCGGCCTGGCGCAGCATGGTGGCCAGCGACCGGGCCTCCTCGATGCCCAGCCGGTCGGCGAAGGCGCCCCAGGCTTCCTTGCGCGCCTTGCCGGCCCGCAGTTCCAGGGTCAGGAACCGCAGGTGGGCGGCGAGGTTGGGGTAGCGGCGGCCCATCTCCTCGGCTACCCGGTTGACGGCGGTGTCGAGGCTCAGGCCCGCCTCGACCGAGGCGACCAGGAGGTCGAGCATGTCGGGGAACCCCTCCATGTACTCGAGTTCCATCTTCTTGCGCCGGCCCTTGACCACCTGGTCGGGACCCAGGATGGCGGCGACCGCGAAGACCCCCGCCGCCGCGATGGCCGCCGGCCCGCCGATGCCGCTGAGCGCCCAGGGGACGGTGAACAGCGTGGCGACGGTGGCGATGATCAGGCTGGCGCCGCGGGCGCCGAGGTACACGGCGACGGCCTCGCGGTTGTACCAGCCGGCGTGGATCAGCTTGGTGCGGATGTTGGAGATCTGGGCCGGGTCCTGGATGGCCATCTTCTCGCCCAGCCGCTTGACGCCGCGCATGACGCCGCTGTCGGTCTTCGACTGGCCCGGACGACCCACGACGGTGTTGCCGGCCAGGCGCTGGCGGCGCTTGGCCCCGGTGCGGACCTCGCGCAGCAGCATCATGCCGCCGCCGCCGACGCTCATGGCGATCAGTCCGGCCGCCGCGTAGGTCAGGATCTGCTGGAAGAGCACGGGGTCCATGTCAGATCCTCATGTCGATCATCTTGCGCATGACCATGTTCCCCAGGAACATCCATCCGCCGAGGATACAGAGGCCGATCTGCACCGGCCGCTCGCCAATGACGTCGCCATAGAAGTGCGGGCTGGCGAAGGTGAGGATGCCCAGCACCCCGAACGGCGCCGCCGTCAGGATGATGGCGCTGGCCCGGCCTTCCGACGAGGCGGCCTTGATCTTCAGCCGCATCTTGTGGCGCTCGCGCACGGCCTTGGCGTTCATCTTCAGCAGGCCGGTCAGGTTGCCGCCGCTCTTCTCCTGCAGGCGGATGGTGGCGGCGAACAGGTCGACGTCGGGGTGGCGGCAACGGTCGGCGATGCGGCCGATGGCCTGCTGCAGGGTGGCGCCATAGGCGATCTCGTCGCCGGCCATGCCGAACTCGCTGCCCAGCGGATCGGGCATCTCGCGGCCGACCAGGGCGATGGCCGTCGGCACGGGGTGGCCGGCCTCGAGGCTGCGGATGATGACTTCCAGGGCGTTGGGCAGCTGCAGGCCGATGGCCTTGGCCCGGGCCCCGGCCTTGAACTTGAGGAAGAAGACCGGAACGATGACCCCCAACGCCGGCCCGACCCCGGCCGCGATCATCCAGTTGTGCGTCCACATGAAGACCACGGCGCTGACCAGCGCGCCGCCCAGCACCACCATCGGCAGGTGCTTCTTGAGCTGCACATTGACGCCGGAGCGGATGACCAGGTCGTTGAACCAGCCCAGGCCCCGGGCCACCTCGCCGTCGGCCGTCAGGCCGCGCTGCTTGCGCAGTTCGAGGACCAGCTGTTCGAGGCTGCCGCTCTTCTCGACCGTGGCCAGCCGCTTGTTGACCTTGCGCCGCGCCACCCCGACCCGGGCCAGGCCGGTGACCGCCTGCACGCCGGTGAACACCGCCGCGAAGATCAGGATCAGCACGATCCATTTGGGGTCGAAGGCGAAGCTGGGCATCTAGAGCGGCCGTTGCGGGTCGAAGTTGGCGGTGTCGTAGTGGATGCCCCGGCGGTTCATCTCGTCGAGGCATTTGGGGCGCAGGCCGGTGGCGCGGAACTCGCCGTGGACATTGCCCTCGGCGTCGGTGCCGGTGCGGTGGAAGGCGAAGATCTCCTGCATCTGGACCACCTGGCCCTCCATGCCGGTGATTTCCGAGACGCTCATCACCTTCCGCTTGCCGTCCGACAGCCGCATGACCTGAACGATCATGCCGACGGCGGATGCGATCTGGCCGCGGATGCTTTCCGGCGTCAGGCTCAAACCGCCCATGGCCACCATCTGCTCCAGGCGGGTGATGGCGTCGCGCGGGGTGTTGGCGTGGATGGTGGCCATCGAGCCTTCGTGGCCGGTGTTCATGGCCTGCAGCATGTCGAAGGCTTCCTCGCCCCGGACCTCCCCCAGGATGACCCGGTCGGGCCGCATCCGCAGGGCGTTCTTGACCAGCTCGCGCTGGCGGATCTCGCCCTTGCCCTCGATGTTCGGCGGCCGGGTTTCCATGCGGACCACATGCGGCTGCTGCAGCTGCAGTTCGCAGGCGTCCTCGATGGTGATCAACCGCTCGCCCTCGCTGATGGCGGCGGAAAAGGCGTTGAGCAGGGTGGTCTTGCCGGAACCCGTGCCGCCGCTGATGACGGTCGAGACCCGGGCCTTCACCGCGCCATGCAGGAACTCGGCGACACAGGCCGGCATGGCCCCGACGCCCACGAGGCGTTCCAGGCTCAGCGGCTTCTTGGAGAACTTGCGGATCGACACCGCCGCGCCGTCGACGGTGATCGGATAGATGGCGGCGTTGACGCGGCTGCCGTCGGCCAGGCGGGCGTCGACCATCGGGCTCGACTCGTCGATCCGCCGGCCGACGGCGGCGACGATGCGGTTGACGATGCGCAGCAGGTGGTCGTTGTCGCGGAAGCGGATCGGGGTCAGCACCAGCTCGCCGCGCCGCTCGATATAGACCTGGTTGGGGCCGTTGATCAGGATGTCGTTGATCGACTCGTCCTTGAGCAGCGGCTCGATGGGGCCCAGGCCGACCATCTCGTCGAACACCTCATGGCCCAGCTGGTCGAGCTCGGCGGTGTTGAGGGCCAGCCGGCCGTCCTTGGCGAACTCGCCGACCAGCTTGCGGACCTGGCGGCGCATCTCGGTCTCGTCGAGCTCGCCGAGCTTTCCGAGGTCGATTTCCTCGATCAGCTTGGCGTGCAGCCGCAGCCGCATGTCGAGCATCTCGTTGTCGACATTGGACGGCGGCGGGGTCTCGGCGACCGCCACGATGGCGGTGGCGACGCCCTCGAAGACCGGTTCCGGCTCGGCGGCGCGGCGGAAGCCGAAGCGGGCCATCAGGCGGCCCTCCCGTTCTTGTGCTGGGCGGGGGCGTGGGCCGGGTGCGGCGCGGCGGCCAGCAGGCGATCGACGATGTCGTCGACGTCCTTGGCGATGCGGCTCTTGGGTCGGTGGCTGCGGATCGGACCGCCGAGATTGACCGAGGCGGCGGCGGCTTCCCAGTCGCTGGTCAGGCCGCCGTCGGCCTTGCGGCCCAGCGCCTTCTCGGCCTCGGAGGTCGAGGGGGCAGGGCCGAAGACCCGCTTGGCCAGGCGGTTGAGGATGATGCGTGGGCCGGGGCCTTCCGGCAGGTCGGCCTCGAACTCAGCGACCAGGCTGCGGGCGGCCAGCAGGGCCGGGACCGTCAGTTCACTGACCACCAGCAGGGCGTCGGAGCCGGCCAGCACGTCCATGGTCCAGGTGCGGCGATGACGCGGCGCGTCGACGATGACGAAATCGTAGACCTGGCAGGCGACTTCCAGCACCCGCAGCACCGCCTCGGCCGAGACCGTCTCGAAGCCGTGCGGATCGCGAGCCTGGGCGATCAGGTCGAAGCCGCCGGGAGCCGGGCTGGCGAAGACGCCGAGCAGGGCGGCGTCGATGCGGTCCGGCTCCTGGCTGGCGCGGCCCAGCATCATGTTGGCGGCGGCGCCCAGGTAGGCGGCGCTGGCCCCGTCGGCGAGGTTGAGGTCGATCAGGCAGACCCGCTTCTTGCCCTGGGCCCGCTCGGCCAGGGCGGCGGCCAGTTCGACGCAGAGGGTGGTGGCCCCCGCGCCGCCCACGGCGCCGATGACGGTCCAGCAGCGGCCGGTCTGCACATGGGCGGCGGGCTGGGCGATCTCGGTGGGCTTGAGCAGCATCATCGCCGCCTCGGCCAGGTCGCGGGGCCCAAAGGGGGCCTCGACGATGTCGGCGCGCGGCAGGCGCAGCAGCGCCCGCATCAGCCCGGCCGGCATCGAGTCGCCGGCCATGATGGCGGCCGGCGGGAAGGGCAGCTTGGCCAGCAGGGCGATGGCCTCGGCCAGGGCCACGGGGTCGGCGGCGGCGTCGAGCACCGCCAGCTCCGGCTCATGGCCGGGCGGCCAGCCGGGGGGCAGGGCGTCCGGCGCGATGACCTCCAGGCGCGCGCCTTCGAAGGCGGCCCGGCAGGCCTCGGCCAGACCGGGACCGATGGCCAGAACGCGGCGGTCGGCGAAACTCATGGTCTGGTTTCCCTAGTAGACGGAGGGCAGGCCGGGCGGCGTGCCGCCGACCGGGGTGGTCATCGGCTTGTCCATCACCATGCCCGCGAAGATGACGTCGATGGCGGTGGGCTCGGACCCGGCGATCATCGGGTTTGGGGTCAGCGCCCGGCTCTGCGCCGCCGTGGTCAGGCGGGGCGTGACCAGGATCAGCAGTTCGGTCTCCGACCTTTTCCAGCGGCCGGACTTGAACAGCGTGCCCAGCACCGGGATGTCGCCCAACCAGGGCAGCTGGCGCACGGCGTTGACGTAGTCCTGCTGGAACATGCCGGCGATGGCGAAGCTCTCCCCGTCGCGCAGCTCGATGGTCGTCGAAGCGCGGCGCACGGTCAGGGCCGGCAGTTCGTAGGTCCCGATCCGCAGGGCGTTGGTGGGGTCGAGGGCGCTGACCTCGGGGGCCACCTTCAGGCGGATCAGGCCGCTGTCCTGGACGGTCGGCGTGAACTTCAGGTTCACCCCGAACGGCTTGAACTCGATGGTCACCTCGCCGACCCCGGCCGGCACCGGATAGGGGAACTCGCCGCCGGCCAGGAAGGTCGCTTCCTCGCCGCTGATCGCCGCCAGGTTCGGCCGCGCCAGGGTGCGGATGACGCCCTTTTCCTCGAGCGCCCGCAGGGTGACGTCGATACTGGTCGGGCCGACGTTGGTCGAGATGGCCAGGGTCCCCTGCGGCGCGTTGTTGCCGATCAGGCCGAGGCCCGAGCCGAACACCACGCCGCTGTTGTTGGCCACGGCCAGGTTGATGCCGAAGTCCTTCAGGCTGTCGCGGCTGGCCTCGAGGATGCGAACCTCCAGCATCACCTGCTGGGCGGCCTCGACGGTCAGGGTCGAGGAGACCCCGCCCGGGGCATAGCGTTCGGCGATGGTCTTGGCGCGGGCGGCGACCGAACTGGTCGAGACCTGTCCCGACAGCATCAACCCGCCGGCCAGGTTGGAGACCTTGATCGGCTCGCCGGGCAGGGCGGCGGTCATGTCGGCCTGGATGCCGGTCAGGTCGTGGCCGACCTTGACGTCGATGACCTCCACCAGCCGCTTGTTGGTGTCGTAGACCAGGATGTTGGTCGCGCCGAGGGTCTTGCCGCGGATGTAGAGGCTGCGGTCGGTGTTGGCGACGATCTCGGCGATGTCGGGCTGGGCGACGACGATCTGGCCGGCCGAACCGCTCAGGCGGAAGGCGGTCGACTTGTCCTTGGCGACGGTGATCGAGCGGCTGGGCGCCGCGTCTGCCGTGAAGGTGGGGAAGTCGACGTCGGGCAGCACCGCGGCCGACAGATTGGGGGCGACGACCGGCGCCGCCTTCTTCGGCGCGGGGGCCTGGGCGAAGGCCGGCGCCGCGCCCAAAGACATGGAAAGTGTGGCCAGGCAGGCGCCGGCGGTCAGGAACAGGGCGCGCATATCAATAGCCTCCCAGACGGTCGGCAGGCACCTGGATGGTGACCCGCTCGGAACCCTGGACCACGGTCAGGGAGCGTTGGTCAGAGGGCCGCGGCGCGGCGGCCGGGCGGCGGGGGCCGGCGGCGCGGCGGATCGGCTTTGTGCCGCCGACCGGTGTCGGGGCGAGGCCTTTGGAGGTCCAGGTCAGGGTGCGGACCGGGGCGGCCTCGGCCAGCTCGACGCTGCCGGTGCGGCGCAGGGCAAGGCTCAGCTCGCCGACCTGGGCGGCGACGGCCAGCTTGGCGGCGTCCTCGAGGGACACTTCCAGGGTGGCGGTCTTGGGGATGAACTTGTCGACGTTGGCCGGGTCGGCGATCAGGTCCATGCCCAGCACCTTGACGTTCTGCAGCACCGCGCCGCTGACCGCGCCCTTGCCGCCGGCGCCCTCGACCTGGACGCCCTCGGTGGGCTCCATGGCCACCAGCACGTCGACCCGGTCGCCAGGGGTGACATGGCCGCCGCCGCCGGAAACGTCGGTGACCTTGATGGTGTAGGCGCGCATGCCCTCGCCGATGACGGCGGCGACATTGGCCTTGGCGCCGCCGCCCGACAGCTTGGCCGGCAGCAGCGGCTCACGGGCCGACAGCCGGGCCAGGGTGACCGGGCCGCCGTTGTCGAGCGCGGTGACCGCGTCGATGGTCGAATAGGTGCCGTCCGGGACCGCGTCCTTGGGCAGCTTGATGATCATCAGGTCCTTGGCCGCCAGCTTCACCCCGAACGGGATGTCGGCCTTGGCGGCGACGACCGGGATCAGGTTGGAGATCGGCGCGGCGGCGGCCGCCGCCTTGCCCTGGCCGGTGTTGTCGGGAAGCCAGGTCTTGGCGACCACCAGCGCTCCGACGCCCAGCAGGGCCGAGGCCCCGAGGCTGACTATAGTGGCGACACGCATGTTGACGTCCCCGCATTACCCTTGGGGGTCCGAACTCGCGGACGCCCCGAACTGACGGAGAGAGTTACGGGAGGGGGCTTAGGATATGCTCAAGATATAGAGTAAAGGCCCGTATACCTTATTCGAGCATGCGAGATGGTTAGCGAGAGTTTACTGCAATTGCTGATCGTTATGGTCGCTTAACCACAATTCACGCCCGGCTGTGCGCCAGGTTTCCGGCCAGATACGCCCGCCCTACCGCCCGGTCGCCGCCCAGCACCATCAGGGCGAACAGCCGCTCGGAGAGGCTGCTGGCGATGTGGCGGCCAAGGCCCGGCACGCCGCCCGGGTCGAGGACCACGAAGTCGGCCTCCATCCCCGGCTCGAAGGCGCCGATGCGATCCGCCAGGCCCAGGGCCTCGGCCCCGCCGCGGCCGGCCATATAGAGGGCGGTCAGGGGATCCAGGGTGGTTCCCTTCAGCCGGCCCACCTTCCAGGCCTCGGCGGCGGTGGTCAGCAGGCTCCAGCTGGTGCCGGCCCCGATGTCGGTGCCCAGCGCCACCTTGACCCCGAAGCCGCGCGTGCGCTCCAGGTCGAACAGGCCGCTGCCGAGGAAGAGATTGGAGGTCGGGCAGAAGGCGCAGGCGCATCGCGCCTGGCCCATGCGGGTCAGGGCCCGGTCGTCCAGGTGGATGGCGTGGGCGAACAGCGAGCGGTCGGTGACCAGGCCGAAGCGGTCGTAGACGTCGAGATAGTCGGCGGCCTCGGGGAAGGCCTGGCGGGTGGCCTCGATCTCGGCGACGTTCTCCGACAGGTGGGTCTGCATCCAGACGCCCGGGTTGTCGGCCACCAGCCGGCCGGCCAGGGCCAGCTGCTCACGGGAACTGCCCAGGGCGAACCGCGGCGTCACCGCGTAGCCGAGCCGGCCGCGGCCCCGCCAGGCGCGGATCAGGGCCTGGGTCTCTTCCGCCCCGCCGACGGCCGTGTCGCGCAGGCCTTCCGGCCCCTGGTCCATCAGGCATTTGCCGGCGATCAGCCGCATGTCGCGGGCCAGGGCGTCTTCGAACAGCGCCTCGACGGAGGCGGCATGCACCGAGCCGAAGACCATGGCCGTGGTCGTGCCGTTGGCCAGCAGGGTGTCCAGGAAACGGCCGGCGGCCTGCGTCGCATGGGCCGGGTCGGCGAAGGCCCGCTCGGCCGGGAAGGTGTAGCGCTCCAGCCAGTCGAGCAGCGCCCCGCCGGGCGAGCCGACCATGTCGAGCTGCGGAAAATGGATATGGCCGTCGACAAAGCCGGGGGTCAGGATCCGGCCCGGCAGATGTTCGACCGGCACGCCTTCGGGCAGGGTCGGAGCGAGCTCTTCCCAGGCCCCGGCGTTAACGACCCGGCCGCCTTCGACCAGCAACAGACCGTCCGGATAGTGCCGCAGGGCCGCCACATTCGAGGCCGGGTCGCCCAGGGTCCAGACCAGCTCCGACCGCCACCCGCGCAACCCCGACATAGACCCTCTGCTCCGCCGCCGCGCGCTGCGCCCGGCCCGCGAGTCTCATACCACGTTGACCGGATTGGCCATTACCCAACGTGAGTATAAAATCGACCAATGTTCGCCCATAGAGCGATTAGCCCCCCTTCCAAGGCAGATTATCAAAAAAATGCCGATGGACGGCTGCCACACCGTCGCCTAGGTTCGCCGAACGATGTTCCCATGAAGGGCGGGGTGCGTCTGCGCGCCTGCCCGTAAAATTAAGCAACCTGAGGGGGCTGCCTTATGTCCGTTTCCATCCGCAATCGTCGTCGCGTTTCCCTGCTGGCCAGCTCGTCGCTGGTCGCCGCCAGCCTGTTCGTAGGCGTGGCCGGGTTTGGCGGACTGGTCATGACGCCAGGGGTGGCCATGGCCGCCGATGAGTGCGGAGACCCCTCGGCCAACTTGGGCGGCAACGACGTGTTCACCTGCTCCGGCGCCTATGTGAACATCAACTACACGGCGACGACCAACGGCAACCTGACCCTCAACCTCGAGGACGGCGTCACCGTCACCAACGGCATCGCCGTCACCGGCAACGCCGGCGAGCGCCTCACCGTCCGGGCCACGACCAACGTCATCGGCGCCGGCGACCCCAACGTCGTCAACCCCCTCGGTTACGCTATCAACATCCAGGGCCAGGGCCCGGCCGTCATCGTCGACCTGCGCTCCGCCGACGTCGGCAACGGCGCGGCGGCGGCCATCGGGTCGGGTCGCGGCATCAACGCCACCAACACCGCCGGCGACACCCAGGTGCGGATGAACGAAGGCTCGGTCACCGCCACGGCCGGCTTCGGGATCAACGCCACCTCGGCCGGTGGCGGCGACACCGTCGTCTTCCTGACCAACGGCACGACCGTCACCTCGACCGGCACCGCCGTGCGGGCCATCTCCAACGGCGGCACGGTCGATGTCATCACCACCGGCCTGCTGACCAGCAACAACGAAGGCATCTTCGCCAACGGCACCGCGGGGGTGACCATCTCCGCCGGCGCCATCAACGCCGGGACCACCGGCATCAGCGCCACCTCGACGGGCGGCGCGGTGGTCGTTGAGACCACCCACAACCCCGGCGGGGTCTCCGGGGCGACCGGCATCGTCACCAACTCCGGCAGCAACAACGCCACCACCATCACCCTGGGCGACAACGTCACCGGCACTGCCGGGGCCGGCATCAGCTCGACGATCGGCGACGCCGACTACACCCTCAACGCCACCGGCGTGACGATCAGCGGCACGGGCGGCGACGGTGTGCACGTCACCTCGAACGGCGACGGCCTGATCACCCTCAATGTCTCCGACGTCTCCGGCGACGACGGCATCGAAGTCGACGCCACCACAGGCAACACCGCCGTCGTGGTCGTCTCCGACGGCCTGATCACCGGCACGACCGGCGTCGGCGTCGATGTCGACGCCAACTCGGCCGTCAGCGTCACGGTCAATGACGTCACCGCCGTCGGCTACGGTGTCGTCGCCACCAGCGCCAACAGCTCGGCCAGCGTCACCGTCAACGGCACGGTCAACGGCGGCGGCGGCGCGGCCGCGGTCTCAGGCGGCGCGGCCGACGCCACGGTCACCCTCAACGCCGGTTCCAGCGTGGCCGGCACGGACGGCTTCTCCTACGGCGCCTTCGCCTCGGCGACCGGGACCGGTAACGCCATCATCGCGGTTGGCGGCGACGTCACCGACGGCGGCGTCGGCGGCTTCGCCTCCACCGGCACGGTGTCGATCACCGGGGCCGGCAACATCGCCATGCTGGGCGGCTTCGACGCGGTCGAGGCCAACACCGGCGCCGGCGCCATCACCATCAACCTGACCGGCGACATCGCCGCCGCCACCGCCGACGGTGTCGACGCCTCCAGCAACAGCGGCCCGATCAGCATCACCCTGAGCGGCGCGGTCACCGGCGGCGACAACGCCGTCGAGGCCAGCAGCCTCACCGGCGCCATCACGGTCGGCATCGCCGGCTCGGCGACGGGCGGCGCGACCGGCGACGGCGTCAACGTCGTCACCGGCGGCGCGGGCTCGGTCGGCGTCACCGGCTCGGCGACCGGCGAGAACGGCGTCCGCGTCGCCACCACCGGCACGGGCGACGCGACGATCACCGTCTTCGCCGGCGGTACGGTCGCCTCTACCAACCCGACCGTCGGCTACGGGGCCTTCGCGAGCACCTCGGGGGCCGGCGATGCGGTGCTGATCATCGAAGGTTCGGTCACCGAAGGCGGCGTCGGCGCCTTCGCCAACGGCACGGGCGACGTCAACGTCAGCGGCGCCGGCTCGATCTTCGTCACCGGCGCCTCCTCGGCGGTCGACACCCTCAGCGGCAGCGGCGCGACCGTCATCGCCCTCGGCGGCCCGATCACCAGCACGCTCGGTGACGGCATCAACGCGCTCACCGGCTCGGGCAATCTGACCATCGGCACGAGCGGCGCCATCAGCGCCGGCGACGACGGCATCGAAGCGGTCAGCACCAGCGGCCTGATCACCGTCAACAGCAGCGCCGGCACGATCGGCGCGACCGGCGACGGCATCAACGCCGACAGCGACGGCGGCGTCGACGTCAACAACGGCGCGGTGATCACCGCCGGCGCCACGGGCATCGTCGGCAGCGGTTCGGGCGGCGTCAGCATCGACACCACCGGCAACGTCACCGGCGCGACCGGCATCGTCGCGACCAGCACGGGCGGCGGCCTGAGCGAGATCATCATCGAGGCCGGCGCCACGGTCACGGGCACGGCCGGCGACGGCGCGGCGGCCAGCAGCGTCAGCAACTTCGCCATCATCAACAACTTCGGCGCCCTGGTCGCCACCGGCGGCGACGGCGCCCAGGCGACCACGGTCGATGGCATCGCCGAGATCGTCAACCTGGCGGGCGGCACGATCAGCGCCACCGGCGGCTTCGGCATCAACGCCAGCGCCTCCGGCGCGGGCGCGGCCGTTGTCGTCGACGCCGGCGCCAGCGTCAGCGGCACGACCGGCATCTCGGCCAGCGCCACCACCAACACGGCGCAAGTGATCACCATCAGCAACGTCACCGGCACGGCCGGCGACGGCGTCCATGCCACCACCACCTCGGGCCTTGTCCAGGTCATTGCGAACGGCACGATCACCTCCACGGGCGGTGACGGCATCGACGCCACCACCTCCGCCGGCGGCGCCATCTCCATCTCCGGCTTAGCGACCATCGACGCCAGCAACGGCAACGGCATCAACGCCCAGACCCAGGGCGGCGCCATCACCATCGTCTACACCGGCAACATCGGCACGGCCCTCGACCCGACGGCCCTCGGCGGCATCCAGGCGGTGATCAATGCCGGGACGGGCGCGATCAACGTCACGGCGACCGACAACGTCTTCACCCTGGGCAGCGGCGTCGGCGGCACCAGCTTCGCCACGACCGGCGTGGTCAACGTCGGCTTCCAGGGCACGATGGTGGCCGGCACGGTCGGCGTTTATGGCGACATCGGCGCGGCCGCCAACGACAGCACGGTGACCGTCACCGTCGGCGACAACTCCTCGATCACCGCCGGCAGGACCGGCGTCTCGTCCAACAACTCCGGGACCGGCGCGGCCGTCACCGTTATCGGATCCGGCGTCACCATCGATCCCGACGACTACGGCTCCTCGACCACCTCGGCGGCCGATGACGCCACGGCGACGCTCGGCAACAACGTGACCATCGTCATCGGCAACACCGACGCCGATGCTATCGCCACGGGCGTCTTCGCCTCCAGCGGCCAGGCGGCCGACGACGCGGTCGGCGACGAATCGACCGAAATCGTCATCGGGACCAACCTGTCGGTGACTGTCGACGACGGCGCCGGCGGCGACGCCGACGGCGGCGCGGGCGTCCACGGTGAAGCGACCGGCGCGGCCGGCAGCGTGGCGATCACGGTCGGCAACGGCCTGAACATCGCCCTCACCGGCAACGGCTCGGTCGGCGTGGTCGGCACCAGCATCGGCGGCGATGTCACCATCGTCACCGGCACGGGCGTCATCGACATCCTCGGCCTCGACAACACCGACACGGCCGGCAACTTCCCGGGCTCGGCCGGCATCGGCGCGGTGTCCGCCACCGGCAATGTCACGGTTCAGTCGGCGACCTCGATCGCCGTCAACAACGGCACGCTGGACGCGGCCGGCATCTTCGCCGGCACCGGCGGCGCGGGTAACGCCGTCGTCGTCAACACCGGCCAGATTCTGTCGAGCGGCACGGGTATCGGCGCCGAGGCCCAGAACGGCCTGGCCTCGGTCACCAACAGCGCCACCATCGGGGCGGTGGAGATCGGCATCGATGTCGAATCGACCGGCACGGGCAACGCCCAGGCGATCAACACCGGCGCCATCACTGTCTCGGCCGGCACCGGTATCTTTGTGACCAACAACGGGGCGGGCGGGACCGTCTTCGCCAGCAACACCGCGACCCTGAACACCGGCTTCGACGGCATCTCCGTTGCGAACACCAATGCCGCCAACACCGGAATCGTCCAGGTCAACAACAGCGGGACCATCAACGCCAACCTCGGCAACACGACCGGCTTCGGCGTCTTCGCCTTCCAGTCCGGCACGGGCGGCATCCTGATCAACAACTCCGGGACCATCGGCGGCAGCGCCGTGGTCGGCCTCGGCGCCCAGGACAGCGCCGCCTCGGGCACGATCGCCATCGCCAACACCGGCGCCATCGGCAGCTCGCTGGATCCGGTCGCCGGGATCGGCATCCTCGGCTTCGCCAACGGCGGCGCCAACATCAACATCCAGTCGACGGGCGGGGCCATCTGGTCCAACCAGGTCGGCATCCGCGGCAACTCGACCAGCACTGGCACGGTCGCCATCGGCACCTCCGGCGGGGCGATCAACGTCACCGGCGCCGGCGGCCTGGCCGGCATCTGGGCCAACAGCAACGGCGGCACGGTGCAGGTGGCCAACAACGTGGCGGTCAACTCGTCCGGCACCGGCATCCTCGCCACCAACACCTCCGGCTCGATCAGTGTCGGCACCAGCGGGGCGGTGACGACGACCGGCGGCGACGCCATTCGCACCACCGCCACCTCGGGGAACACGACCATCTTCACGGTGGCCGGCGGCAACCTGAACTCCAACGCTGACGGCATCGACGCCAGCGGCAATGGCTTTATCGACATCGACACGGTCGGGACCATCGTCGCCGGCGACGTCGGCATCCGGGCCAGCGGCGGCACGGGCCTGGTCAGCGTCGACACGACGGCGACCTCGACCATCAGCGGGACCAACGGCGGCATCCGCGTCTTCTCGGCGGGCGGCCCGATCACCGTCACCACCAACGCCTCGGTCACCTCCTCGGCCGGCAACGGCATCCTGGCCTCCACCGGCGGCGGAAACGTCGTGGTGACCACCAACGCCGTGGTCACGGCGGGGCTGAACGGCATCGTCACCGGCAACGGCGGGGCCTTCACCACCGCGGTCAACGTCAACCAGAACGTCACCGCCAGCGGTGTCGGCTCGGCGGGGATCAGCAGCCAGACCAGCGGTGCGGGGGCCATCACGGTCGCCATCGCCAATGGCCGGACGATCAGCGCCGTCAACGGTTCCGCCATCCGCACCACCTCGAACGGCGGCGCGGTGACCATCGGCGCCGGAACCGGTTCGACCATCGTCGGTTCCGGCGCCGGGGTGAACGGCTGGGTCGTCGATCTGAACAACGCGGTCGGCGGCACCAGCACCTTCAACGTCGGCGCGACCACGGTCGTCCGCTCGACGGACAACACCATCACCGGTTACGACGACAACGCCATCCGCGGCGTCGGCGGCAGCGTCGTCATCAACAACGCCGGCCGCATCAACGGCCGGGTGCTGTTCAGCGGCCTGACCGGCAACGTGGTGTTCAACAACTCGTCCTTCACCAGCTGGCACACCACCGGCGCCTCCACCTTCTCGGGCGGGGCGGACGTCCTGAACAACACCGGGGCGATCTTCACCAACGCCGGCGGCGTCGCCACCAGCTTCGACTTCGGGGCCGGGACCGACACCTTCACCCAGGCCGGTCTGCTGGTGGTCGGCGAGCCCACGCTCGGCGCCTCCACCCTGACCATCACCAACCTCGAAAACTTCAACAACAGCGGCCGGATCGTCTTCGGCTCCAGCGGCACGACCCTAACGGCCGTGTCCGACGGCGTCATCGACGACCGCATCCTGGCCTCGGGCGCGACGTTCAACGGCACGGGCGCCAGCCTGCTGTCGATGGACGCCTTCCTCGGCGCCACGACCCAGACCAGCTGCGCCATCCTGAGCGCCGCCGACTGCCTCAGCCTGACGGGCGGCAGCACGCTGGGATCGACCTCGATCCTGGTCAACGACACCAACCCGTCCGTCTTCGGCGCCTTCAACCCGGTCGGCATCGTGCTGGTCGACGTTTCCGGCGCCGGCTCGACGGCCTCGACCCACTTCTCGCTGAACGCCGCGTCCGACTACTGGCGCGCCGACCTGAACTCGCCGGACGGCGTGCTCGACAAGGGCCTGTTCTTCTACGACCTGACCCTGAACGGCAACAAACAGCATGTCCTCGTGGGCCTGCCGGACAGCGAGGCCTTCGAGTTCACGACCTTCGGGGCCGCCCTCAGCAGCATCTGGCAGACGACCACGGGCACCTGGTACGAACGTCAGGCCGATCTCCGCACCCAACTGCCGTCGCTCGACGACAGCGGCGCGGGCATCTGGATGAAGATCACCGGCGCCGCCGCCGAGCGCGACCGGATCCAGGGCTACGACCTGTTCGGTGTCAGCTACAAGTTCGACACCTCCTATGAGCAGAACACCATCGCCGTGATCGGTGGTCTCGACTACATGGGCGGCGGTTCGGGCAAGGCCTGGGTCATCGGCGGCCAGATCGGCTACGTCGACAGCGACGTGACCTTCGACAATTCGCCGACCCTGACCTCCTTCGAGGGCATGACCTTCGGCGTCTACGGCACCTACGTCTCGGGTCCGTGGTTCGTCGACGCCATCGTCAACGCCAACAGCCTCGACTACGACCACCAGGCGATCACCCTGGCCCCGGCCGGCTCGAACATCTTCTCGGGTTCGGTCGACAGCCTCGGCTTCCAGGTGGAGGGCGGCTGGACGGTGCCGATCGGCGCCAACGGCTTCTTCGAGCCGCTGGGTTCGCTGTCCTACCTCTCCTCGTCGATCGACGCGGTGGACGTGCCGGGGGCGAACGTCGACTTCGACGACATCACCAGCCTGCGCGCCAGCCTCGGCGGCCGCCTGGGCGTCACCGCCGACCACGGGACCTTCTCGTCCAAGTGGTCGGTCGTCGCCCGCTACTGGAACGAGTTCGAGGGCGAGAACGACGTGACCTTCCACTCGGCCGGTCCGGACTTCACCCTCACCGACGACTTCTCGGGCAGCTTCGGCGAAGTCGGCGGCACCGTGAATGTGTTCGGCGCCGACGACCGCTTCTCGGCCTTCCTGAACCTCGGCGTGAAGTTCCAGGACGACTACCGCTCGACGGAAGGCTCGCTCGGCCTCCGCTGGCGCTGGTAGGTCGCCCGTCGGCCAAACTTCGGACGGGCCGGTCGCAAGACCGGCCCGTTTGCATTCCAGCCTTCAAAACGGCGCCATCAGGAGCGCTTTGTTTTCCCATCATCGAGGACACCCATGGCCAAATCCGCCCCCGCGCCGGTCGCCGCAGACCCCGCCTACATCGACCGCCCGGACCTCGCCGAGACCTTCGCCGACAAGGCCCATCGCCTGACCTTCGACGGCCGCACCCTGCGCATCGAGTTCTGCGTCGAGCGGCCCACCGACGAGAGCGGCGGCAAGGCGGCCAGTCCGGTCTGCCGGCTGGTCCTCGACCTCGACGGCGCCGTTGATCTCTTCAACAAGATCAATACGCTCCAGGCCGCCATGGAGAGCCGCGGCGTCATCACAACCAACCGCGCCGCCTAGACGCCGACGTTTCAGGAGTTCACCCGTGATCAAGTCTCTCGCCCTCGGCCTCACCGCCTCGATGCTGATGGTGGCGGCGCCGTCCGCCCAGACCCCCCCTGTCAAGACGCCCCCCTCCAAGGCCCCCTCGGCCGCCGCCCCGACCCCCGCCCCACCGGCCGCGCCGATGGGGCCGCCGCGCGCCTTCCCCGGCTACACCCAGCCCGAGGTCGGCGCCGCCGCCTGCCGGGTGGTCAGCCAGACCCAGGTGATGTGCACCATTCCTTCCATGGTCGCCGGCCGCTACATGGCCCGCGCCAGCGGCACCTCGACCGCCCAGGGCGAAGGCGCCGCCCAGGCCCTGGTGATCACCGTCGGCGGCCGCGCCTGCGGCCGGGTCGACCGCCGTCCGACCAAGGAAAATCCCTGGACGACCGGGCCCAAGACCCTGGTCGGCGACTGTGAGTTCGTCGTCGTCACCGACCGGCCGCTGCAGGTCATCGCCACCTACGGCGACGCCAAGGCGACCAAGGACGCCCGGGGCCCGACCCTGAAGATCGACCGCCTGCCCTGGGACGGGGTGATGTCGGCCAACATGACGGCGCCCGAACAACCGCAGTAGGAGACTAAAGACGATGGCCCGTTTCCTGGTCCAGTTCCTGTTCGCCATCGCCGGCTTCTGGGTGGCCCAGGCCGTCGTGCCCGGCATCGCCGTGCACGGCTGGACCAGCCTGGTCATCGCCGCCCTGCTGCTCGGGATCGCCAACGCCATCGTGCGGCCCATCCTCGTGGTGCTGACCTTCCCGGTGGTGTTCCTCAGCTTCGGGCTGTTCCTGCTGGTCATCAACGCGGCCACGCTGGGTCTGGTCGGCTGGGTGATGAAGGGCTTGGAGGTCAATGGCTTCTGGCCGGCCTTCTGGGGCGCCATCATCATCGGCATCGCCAGCTGGATCGGTTCGAAGCTGGTCGGCGAGGCCGAGGCGAAGGGCTAGGGTGGCGCTAGCGCCCGCCCTCTGTTAGAGCCCGGGGCATGACCCGTGTCCGGATGACTTCGCGAATTACCCGCCCGGCGTGACGCCGCCGGCATCCGTCGCGCGCGCCGGGATCTCCTTCGCCCGTCCGATCAGATAATCCGAGACTGAAATCCCATGGCCGACGACGCCACCCCTGTCCGCGACTACCGCGAAACCGTCTTCCTTCCCGACACGCCGTTCCCGATGCGCGCCGGGCTCCCGACGATGGAGCCCAAACTGCTGGAGCAATGGGCGCAGATCGACCTCTACAACGCCATCCGCGCCGACCGTCAGGCGTCCGGCGCCCCGCTGTTCGTGCTGCACGACGGCCCGCCCTACGCCAACGGCGCCATCCACATCGGCCACGCCCTGGACAAGACGCTGAAGGACTTCGTGGTCCGCAGCCGCTTCCTGCTCGGCTTCGACGTCGACTTCGTGCCCGGCTGGGACTGCCACGGCCTGCCCATCGAATGGGAGATCGAAAAGGAATTCAAGGCCAAGGGCCGGGCCAAGGACGAGGTCCCCTCGGCCGAGTTCCGCAGCCGTTGCCGCGAGTTCGCGGGCGGCTGGATCGGCGTCCAGATGGAGGGCTTCAAGCGCCTGGGCGTGCTCGGCGACTGGGAAAACCGCTACGCCACCATGGACTTCACCAGTGAAGCCACCATCGTCGCCGAGTTCCACAAGTTCGCGGCCAGCGGCCAGCACTATCGCGGCTCCAAGCCGGTGATGTGGAGCCCGGTCGAGCGCACCTCCCTGGCCGAGGCCGAGATCGAATACGCCGACCACGTCAGCCCGACCATCTGGGTCAAGTTCCCGGTCACGAAAGGCCTCGACGACGCCGCGGTGGTGATCTGGACGACGACGCCGTGGACCATCCCGGCCAACCGGGCGATCAGCTTCAACCCGGCCATCGACTACGGCCTCTACCGCATCGACAGCCTTGAGGCCGATCTGGCCTTCGAGCCCTGGGTGAAGCCGGGCGACCGCCTGGTGCTGGCCGACAAGCTGGCCGAGGAGGTGCTGAAAGCCGCCAAGGCCGCCGGCTGGACGCGGCTGGAGGCCGTCGATCCGGCCGGCCTGACCACCGCCCACCCGCTGGCCGCCCTCGCGCCTTCGGCCGACGACCGCCAGGGCTACGGCTTCCCCGTGCCGCTGCTGGCCGGCGACCACGTCACCGACGACGCAGGCACGGGCTTCGTCCACACCGCCCCCGGCCACGGCGCCGACGACTACCTGGTCTGGCTCAAGCACGGCTACAAGGACATCCCGGAAACCGTCGATCCGGACGGCGCCTACTACCCCCACGTCCCCCTGTTCGCGGGCCTCAAGGTGCTGGAGACCGAGGGCAAGAAGCTGGGCAAGTTCGGCGCCGCCAATCCGGCCGTCATGGACAAACTGATCGAGGCCTGCACGCTGCTGGCCCGCGGCCGGCTGGAGCACAGCTACCCGCACAGCTGGCGCTCCAAGGCCCCGGTCATCTTCCGCAACACGCCCCAATGGTTTGTGCGGATGGATGGCGAGGGGCAGGGCCCGTCCCTGCGCGACAAGGCGCTGGCCGCCATCGACGCCACCGCCTTCTATCCGGAGGGCGGCCGCACCCGCAT
Organism: Caulobacter sp.; assembly: GCA_028291265.1. GTDB lineage: Bacteria > Pseudomonadota > Alphaproteobacteria > Caulobacterales > Caulobacteraceae > Caulobacter. The sequence goes on from JAQGIK010000187.1 coordinate 36,292, forward strand.
CCGCGGCATGGTCGAGACCCGGCCCGACTGGCTGATCAGCCGCCAGCGCGCCTGGGGCACGCCTCTGGCCATGTTCGTCGACAAGGACACCGCCCAGCCGCTGGTCGACGCCGCCGTCAACCGGCGCATCACCGACCTGATCGCCGCCGAGGGCGCCGACGCCTGGTACCTGCGCCCGGCCTCCGACTTCCTCGGCGACCACGACCCGGCCAGATACGAGAAGGTCGAGGACATCCTCGATGTCTGGTTCGACTCCGGTTCGACCCACGCCTTCACCCTCGAGGGCCGAAACAACACCCACTGGCCGGCCGACCTCTATTCGGAAGGCTCCGACCAGCACCGCGGCTGGTTCCAGTCCTCCCTGCTGGAGGCCTGCGGCACCCGGGGGGCGGCCCCCTACAAGGCCGTGGTCACCCACGGCTTCACCCTCGACGAGCAGGGCCGAAAACAGTCGAAGTCGCTGGGCAACGTCACCGCCCCGGCCGACATCATCAAGGAATACGGCGCCGAGATCCTGCGCATGTGGACCGCGCTGACCGACTACGCCGAGGACCAGCGGATCGGCAAGACCATCCTGGCCGGGGTCTCCGACGCCTACCGCAAGCTGCGCAACACCCTGCGCTACATGCTGGGCGCCCTGAGCGACTTCAACGAGGCCGAGCGCGTGCCCTACGCGCAGCTGCCGTCGCTGGAACGCTATGTCCTGCACCGCCTGTGGCAACTGGACGGCCAGGTGCGCGAGGCCTACGGCGCCTACCAGTACGCCGACGTCCTGCGTCCGGTGCTCGACTTCTGCCAGGGCGACCTCTCCAGCCTGTTCTTCGACATCCGCCGCGACAGCCTCTACTGCGACCGCCCCGACTCGCTCACCCGCCGCGCCTACCGCACGGTGCTGGCGGCGGTGTTCGAGCGGCTGACCGCCTGGCTGAACCCCATCGCCCCCTTCACCATGCACGAGGCCTGGGCCAGCCGTTTCCCGGACGAAAGGCCCAACGCCTTCCGCGTCATCCCCGACACGCCGGCCGACTGGCGCAGCGACGCCGACGCCGCCCGCTGGGGCAAGATCGGCGAGGTCACCTCGGCCGTCACCGCCGCCCTGGAAGTCGAGCGCCGCGAAAAGCGCATCGGCTCGTCGCTGGAGGCCGCCCCGGTGGTCACCGTCGGCGATCCGGCCCTGCTGGCCGCCTTCGAGGGCCTGGACGCCGCCGAGATCTTCCGCACCAGTTCGGCCCGCTTCAAGGAACGCGGAGACGGCGTCAGCGTCGACCCGGCCCTGGCCGAGGGCGACAAATGCGCCCGCTGCTGGCGCATCCTCACCGAGGTCAAGCCGGCCACCCAGCTGTGCCTGCGCTGCGAAGACGCCGTCGCCGCCTGGGACAAGGCGAGCGCGGCCTGATATCGATTGGTTGAAGCAAGCGGGTCGAGGAAAAGTGGGAACCGGTTTTCCGCTCGCGACCCGCTTACAAGAATGGAGCGCTCAGCGTTGAGTCTCGAGACCCCGGAAATCCCCGCCGACCCGCAGATCGCCCCGGCCCCGACCCCGGCCGCCCCGACCACGGGCGCCGGCCAGGGCCCGACCGCCTACAGCCTGGCCCTGGCCGTGCTGGTCGGCGACCAGCTGAGCAAGATGTGGTTCCTCGGCCAGGGCCTGGCCGAGGGCCAGTCGCAGCCGGTGTTCGGCCCCTTCTCCCTGACCATGGTCTGGAACCGCGGCGTGTCGTTCGGTCTGTTCCGGGCCGACCAGGAGTGGATCCGCTGGGCGCTGACCATCTTCTCGCTCGGCGTCGCCATCACCATCGCCTTCTGGGCCCGCAAGGTGCAACGGCCGCTGCTGGGCTGGGCGTTCGGCCTGATCATGGGCGGGGCGATCGGCAACATGATCGACCGTCTGCGCTTCGGGGCGGTCGCCGATTTCCTCGATTTCCACGGGCTGATGTTCCCCTGGGTGTTCAATGTCGCCGACAGCGCCATCAGCATCGGCGTCGTCCTCCTTCTGATCGACACATTCCTCGCTGATCGTGCCCAAAGGCAGAGGGAAGACTGACCCTGTTGGCGCCCGCATCGTTCTGGCGTATCTGATCCCTTCTGATTTTTGGCCGGGGGGCCACTGGAGTTTCTCTTTGGCTATGAAGCTGAACCGCGCGATCGTCATCACCGCCCTGGTGGCCAGCGCCGGCCTCGCCGGTTGCCAGTCCGCCTCCAAGGCGCTGGGTATGGCCAAGATCACCCCGGACGAGTTCAAGGTCGTCACCAAGGCGCCGCTGGTCGTGCCGCCCGACTACGCCCTGCGCCCGCCGGCTCCCGGCGAGCCGCGCCCGGCCGAGCTCGAGCCCGACAGCGCCGGCCGCGCCTCGGCCCAGGCCCGCATCCTGGCCACCGAACGTTCGGACGGCGAAAAGGTGCTGGTCGCCAGGGCCGGCGCCAACAACGCCGACCCGCTGGTCCGCTATGTCGTCGACGACGAGTTCGGCGATGTCGCCCACAAGGAAAAGAGCTTCGCCGACACGGTGATGTTCTGGAAAAAGGACAAGGCCCCGACCGCCGCGGCGGACCCGTCGACCGTCCCGATCGTCGACGCCGCGGCCGAGGAAGCGCGCATCAAGGCCCTGACCGGCGGCAGGAACGTCGTCATCAAGCGCGAAAAGAGCGGCTGGGTGAAACTGCCGGGGCTGTAACCAGCCCCGTCATCCTCAGACTTGTTCCGAGGACCCATACGCACAGACGACGGGCGCAGCTTCACGGCTGCGCCCGTTTCCGTTTGGCTTGTCCAAGCCGACCCATGGGTCCTCGGAACAAGTCCGAGGATGACGGAGTGGGGAGGACGGCTACCCCGCGCTGGCCGGCGTGTCGATCTTGAAGCCCCGCGCCCGCAGCTGATCCAGCACCCCGCCGCGCGCCAGCAGCTGGCGCAGGTCGACGACCGCCACCGCCTTGCCGGGCACGGCCATCTGCCGGGCGATGGTGCTCGAAGTGTCGCCCATGGCCTTGCGGCTGAGCGCGCTGAGCATCGGCAGCCGGGCCAGGCAGCGCTCGAAGCCGCGCTGGGCCCGCAGCGCCGACTTCACATCGCCCCGCGCCCATCCGGCCGAGGCCTCGCGCAGGGGGCCGCGCCCGGCCTCGACCTGGTCCAGGGCGTCCTCCAGGCAGATCCTCTGGCCGGCGGCGTCGAGATCGACCAGGGACTTCAGGGCCGGCATCGGATCGATGGCGGTCCCGGCCCGCACCTGTTTGACCTTGGCCTTGCGGGCCAGGGCCAGGATGCGGCCTTCCGGCTGGCCATCGTCGAGCTTCAGCGGCTTCTGCAGCTCGCCGGCCAGGATCATGCCCTGAACCCCGGGCTTCCATTTCGCCAGGGTCTGCGGCTTGACCTTCAGGGCGGCCCGGTTGCGCTCCAGCCGCGCCGCCAGCGCCCCGTCGACCGGCGGCCCGCCCTGGAACTTCTTCTGGTTGGTCAGCAGATAGGCGGTCATCACCACCGGCCGGGCCTTGATCCTGGGCGGCAGGATCAAGGCCTTGGCCCCCTCCAGCCGCATGGCCAGGCGCCGCTCGTCCCACCCGGTCCCCTTCGGCAGGGCCCCGGGCACGCCCAGCACATAGATGGTGGTGTCGCCATCAGACACCTTCCAGAAGGCCGGGCCGCCGAGGTTGGACGAGATGACCAGCTCCTCGACCAGCGTCCCTTCGGGGTCGTCCGCGGGTTGGGCCGTGGCGATCGGCCCTGCGAAGGGCCATATCGCAATCGCGGCGGCCAGAACGGTCGTCAGGATGGTGCGGTTGATCACTGCGGTCATTCCCCCCGGAATCGGCTAGGTTAGGTCTCTGATGCCCATTCGCCGTCTTCCGCCCGAAACCGTCAACCGCATCGCCGCCGGCGAGGTGGTCGAGCGGCCGGCCAGCGCGGTCAAGGAACTGGTCGAGAACGCCCTCGACGCCGGGGCCCTGAAGATCGCCATCGAGGCCGACGGCGGCGGGCTCAGCCGCATCCTGATCGCCGACGACGGGGCCGGCATGGGGCCGGACGACCTCAGCCTCGCGGTCGAACGCCACGCGACCTCGAAGCTCAACCCCGGCCCCGACGGAACCTGGGACCTCCTGAACATCGCCACCATGGGGTTCCGCGGCGAGGCCCTGCCGTCGATCGGCTCGGTGGCTCGGCTGACCATCTCCAGCCGCGCCAGGGGCGCCGCCGACGCCCACGCCATCCTCGTCGAGGGCGGCGCCACGGGCGCGCCCGGCCCGTCGGCCTTCGCCGGCCCGCACGGGGCCCGGGTCGAGGTCCGCGACCTCTTCTACGCCACCCCCGCCCGCCTGAAGTTCATGAAGTCCGAGCGGGCCGAACAGATGGCCATCACCGAGGAGGTCAAGCGCCAGGCCATGGCGCGGGAAGCCACCGCCTTCAGCCTCGACCTCGACGGCCGCCGCGTGTTGCGCCTGCCCGCCGAGCCGCCCGGCCCGGAAGGCCGCCTGGCCCGCCTGGCCGCCGTGCTCGGCCGCGAGTTCCAGGAAAACGCCCTGGAGATCGACCAGGAGCGGGAAGGGGTCCGCCTCTCCGGTTTCGCCGGACTGCCAACCTACAACCGCGGCAACGCCGCCCACCAGTATCTGTTCGTCAACGGCCGGCCGGTGCGCGACCGTCTGCTGCAGGGGGCCCTGCGCGCCGCCTACGCCGACTACCTGGCCCGCGACCGCCACCCGGCCGCCGCCCTCTATCTCGAGCTCGAGCCGACCCTGGTCGACGTCAACGTCCACCCCGCGAAAGCCGAGGTCCGCTTCCGCGACCCGGCCCTGGTGCGCGGCCTGATCATCGGCGCCCTGCGCCACGCCCTGGCCGGGGCCGGCCATCGTTCTTCGACGACCGCCTCCAACTCCGCCCTCGCCGGCTTCCGGCCCGGCGGCGGGGGCTACGGCGGCTATCGGCCGTCGCCCAGCGCCGGCGGCTTCTCGGCCTGGCAGCAGGGCGGCTGGCAGCCGGCCCAGACCGGCAACCTGCCGGGCCTGAACGACGTCTCGGCCCGCGTCGAGCCCGGCCCCGGCGGCTTCGCCGAGGCCATGGCCGGCTTCGATATGGACCTGATGGAGCGGCCCTCGACGCCGCAGCCCGGCATGGTCGACCCGGTCGACTTCCCGCTCGGGGCCGCCCGCGCCCAGGTGCACGAGACCTACATCGTCGCCCAGACCCGCGACGGCATGGTCATCGTCGACCAGCACGCCGCCCACGAACGGCTGGTCTACGAGCGGATGAAAAAGGAAATGGCGGCCGGCGGCGTCGCCCGTCAGACCCTGCTGCTGCCCGAGGTCGTCGACCTCGACCCGTCCGAAGCCGAACGCGTCTGCGCCAGGGCCGACGAACTGGCGGCGCTGGGCCTGGTCATCGAACCGTTCGGCCCCGGCGCCGTGCTGGTCCGCGAGACCCCGGCCCTGCTCGGCGAGTGCAACGCCGGCGGCCTGATCCGCGACATCGCCGACGACCTGGCCGAAAACGGCCAGGCCCTGGCCCTCAAGGAGCGGCTGGAAGAGGTCTGCTCGACCATGGCCTGCCACGGCTCGGTCCGCGCCGGCCGCCGCCTGACCGGCGCCGAAATGAACGCCCTGCTCCGCGAAATGGAAGCCACCCCCCACAGCGGCCAGTGCAACCACGGCCGCCCGACCTATGTGGAACTGCGCTTGGCCGACATCGAGCGACTGTTCGGCCGGCGGTAGGGGACGAGGGCTCCGTCCCTCCCCGAATGGGGGAGGGCAGACGCGCGGTTACGCGCGTCGGGTGGGGAAGTCGGTCACTGACTTCAAAGATCACGCACTGAGACGCAAGGACCGGCCGGCAGGGGTGACCCACTTCCCCACCCGGCCCCTTCGGGGCCACCCTCCCCAATTCGGGGAGGGATGAACCGCGCTTCGCCTTCGACGTTTAGGAAGCCATGGACCTCCACCGCGGCCGCCTCATCGACCACATCCACCTGCGCGCTCGCGACCTCGCCGCGACGCAGGCCTTCTACGCCGCCCTGCTCGGCGCCTTGAACATCCCCGTCGTCTCCGACGCCACCCACCTGCAGGCCGACGAACTGTGGATCGACGCCGCCGACGGCAAGACGCCGGCCCCGACCCACGTCCACCTCGCCTTCCAGGCCGCCGACCGCGAACAGGTCGACGCCGCCTGGCAGACCGCCCTCGCGGCCGGCGGCAAGGACAACGGCCAGCCCGGCGAACGCCCCTACCATCCCGGCTACTACGCCGGCTTCCTCTGGGACCCGGACGGCAACAACATCGAGGTCGTCTTCCACGGCGAGGCCAAACGCTCCGCCGCCTCGGTGGTTGTGACCTTCACGCCACCAAGGCCTGAGATCGCCTCCGCCCCACTGGCCGAACAGCGCTCTCCGCGCTACCCCAGACCGTCAACAGAGGTACGCCCTATGTCACCCCTTGCCGTCGAGGCATGGGCTTAGGCGTCCGGATAACACTTCCCGGTCGTCGAAGAGCCCGCTGAACCGCCCGTCCTGACAACTGTCAGGGCGCGGCTCTGCATGCCTCACGACATCGGAATTCCTTCCAGTGAACATCTCCAAGACGCAGCAGCGCGTGCTGCATGCCCTGGCTCAAGGCGGCCGGATCGACCTCCTGCGCGAGGACGACAAGATCATCGACGTCGAATGCTGGTCCCGCGAGGGCTGGCTGATGACCGACTGCACCCTGTCCGTCTTCAAGAGCCTCAAGGGCAAGCGGCTGATCGCCAGCACCGGCGGCGGGCCCTACCGCATCACGCGGCAGGGCCTGAGCAACCTTCGCGCCCAGCTCAACAACCGGGTTACCGCCAAGGCCTGGTGAGGTCAGCGCAGCGCCGCCTCGGCGTAGCTGCGCATCGCCTCGGCCATGTACTCGGCCAGTCCGGGCCCGATCGCCTCATAGCGGGCGGTGAATTCCGGATGCTCCAGGTACATGGCCCCCAGCCCGGCGAAGGCCTCTGCCGTCGGCGGGCTGGGCCAGCTCATGGCCACCCAGGCGTGGTGCCGGGCCATCAGCGCCCGCACCGCGCCGCTGTCGACGGGCAGGCCGTCCAGCAGCGCCCGACCCATAGCCTGCTCGATGGCCTCGCCCTCCGCCTTCAGGCGCTCGTAGTCACCCTGGCCCCAGGCGTTCATCTTCGCCTTCGATCCGGCGATCCTGGCCTTGGCGTCGTCGCCGTAGCGGTCGACCAGCCAGGCCTCGTGCTCGGCCTGTTTCTCCGGCGAAAACCCGCCGAACAGTTCGCTCTCTTTCATGCTCGTCTCTCCTTCCAGATCGGCGAGGGTCGCATCCAGGGTCCTGAGCAGTTTGCGATAGCGGGCCGCCTCTTCGGCCAGCGTCGCCCGCTGTCGCTTGAGCGCCGCCAGCCGGTCGAAACCGGGCGCCTCCAGCACCGCCCTGATCGCCTCCAGCGGAAACTTCAGCTCGCGGTGAAAGAGGATCTGCTGCAGCCGCAGCAGCTCCTCCCGTCCGTACAGCCGGTAACCGTTGGCGCCGACCCGGGCCGGCTTCAGAAGCCCGATGGCGTCGTAGTGGTGCAGGGTGCGGACCGATACGCCCGACAGCCTGGCCACCTCCGCCACCGTGTAGTCCCTGCTCATGTCCCTGATGTCCTCGTCATGAGCGGAGGTTTGCGGTCTGACGTCCCGTGAGGGTCAAGCGCCCCGAAACACTAGGGGGCGAAGCGAAGAAAATGCACCCGGGCGGCGCCGTAGTCGCGGGCATCCAGAGGCTCGAACCCCGGCGGCGCAAAGGCGTTCTCATCCGACCCGCGCTCGACCATCACCACGGCGCCCGGCGCCAGCCAGCCATGCTCGACCAGCTGCGCCATCGCCTTTTCGGCCAGGCCCCTGTGGTAGGGCGGGTCCAGCACCGCCAGGTCGAACGGCGGCCCGGCGCTGCCCGGCCGGGGGCCAAGGTCGGTGGCGTCGCGGCGGTGGATGCGGGTCGCGCCGAACAGCCCGTAGGCCTCGATGTTCTCGCGGATCGCCCCCCTGGCGGCGTCGTCGGTTTCGACGAACAGGCAGAAGGCGCCGCCCCGCGACAACGCCTCCAGCCCCAGCGCCCCGCTGCCGGCGAACAGGTCCAGCACCCGCGCGCCCTTGAGGTCCGGCGCCCAGGCCGCATGCTCGAGGATGTTGAACACCGCCTGCCGGGCGCGGTCGCTGGTCGGCCGGGTGGTCTGGCCGGGCGGGGTGACGATGGGGCGGCCTTTGAACTGGCCGGAAACGATACGCAAGACTACAGGCCCGCCTTCTTCTGGAGCCGCCGGCGCAGCCAGATGATCGGCGCGACGATGGCGATCATGATCAGCCCGACCCACCAGTGGCTCCGGTCCGCCAGCATCATGCTGCCGACCGCCATGCCGGTCGGCACGATCAGCAGCACCAGGAACAGGATCACCCGCAGGCTCATCGGCAGGTCCTTGTCGACCAGCCTGCCGATGAAGGCCGCATAGCCCCACATCAGCGCGCTGCACACCCCGATGGCGGTGATCAGGCCCGTATAGATGACGAAGGGCTCGCCCTTGATCCCGGCCTCGGCGATCAGCCGGCTGGCGAACGGCAACAGCGTCACCAGCCCCAGCAGGACCAGGTTGAAGGTGGTCAGGACCCAGTCCGAGCGCAAAAACCGCTGGAAGGTTCGTCGATGTGTCGCCCAGTAGACGGCGATGACCGTGAACGACAGCACATAGGCCCAGAGCTCCGCCCCCATGCCCCGCAACAGGCCGGCGAAGGTGTGGTCCCAATGTTCGGGCGGCGCCAGCTCGATGGCCAGCAGGGTGATGGCGATGGCGAACACCCCGTCGGTCAGCATGACCAGCCGCTCGAGGCTGTAGTCCTTCATCCGCGTCTCGCCTTCCAGCAGCTCCATGGTCATGACGGTGTCTCCCCCTCCTCGGAATCCTCGCCCTCGCTCCAGCGCAACGGCGGCGCCTCGGCCTTTAATGCCAGCAGCGCATCGCGCAGACCTTCCATGAAGGCCGTCCGCCGGCCCTCCCAGCGGATCGGCTTGCCGACCAGCACGCAGCAGGTCATCGGCACCGGAATGAACTTGCCCTTGGGCAGCACCCGGCCGGCCCCCTGGATCCACACCGGAATCACCGGCGCGTCCGGAAAAGCCTCGGCCAGCCGCGCCACGCCGTTCTTCAGCTGGGCCATGGTGTCGCTGGCGTCGCCGCGCGTGCCTTCCGGAAACACCACGACGATGGCCCCCTCGGCCAGGGCCTGGCGGGCCGGGGCCAGCACGTCCTCGCCGCTTCCCGCTTTGCGCCGGGCCACCGGCACGATGCCGATCAGGTTACGCGAGAACCAGCCGATCACCGGGTCCTTGAGGAAGTAGTCGCTGGCCGCCGCCGGGCGCACCAGATGCACGGCCCGGGCCTTGAAGATGGTCAGCATCAGCAAGGTGTCGACATGGCTGTTGTGGTTGGCGGCGACGATGGCCGGCCCGGTCACCGGCAACCGTTCGCGGCCGATCACGTCGGTGCCGGCGAAGAACCGGGCCACGGGCCGGGCCACCGCCACGATCAGGGCCAGGCGCAGCCAGCGGATCATCAGAAGTGCTCGACCGCGAAGAAGGCCAGCATGTGAAAATAGAGCGGCGCGGTGAAGGTCAGGCTGTCGATGCGGTCGAGCAGGCCGCCGTGGCCGGGGATCAGGTGGCTGGTGTCCTTGACCCCGATGTCGCGCTTGATGGCGCTCATCGTCACGTCGCCGGCGAACCCGGCCAGCGGCAGGCTGACGGCGACGATGGCCAGGCCGAACCCGCTCAGCGGCGTCAGCCAGGGGCCGACAAACCAGATCAACGCCGCGGTGCTGACCCAGCCGCCGATGAACCCTTCCCAGGTCTTGTTGGGGCTGACCGACGGCACGATCTTGTGCTTTCCGAGCGTCTTGCCCCAGACATACTGCGCCACGTCGTTGAACTCGGTGGCCACCAGCAGCATCAAGACCAGCCCCGCCGCCCCGGCCGGCAGGTGCTCGGAGGCCGGCACGCGCATCAGGAAGGCGGCGTAGCCGATGTTGTAGACGCAGGTCATCAGACCCCAGTGGAACATCGCCACCCGGCTCAGATACCCCTTGGTCTGGCCCAGCGCCGCCATCAGGAAGGGCGTCAGCAGGAAGGCGTAGACCGGCACGATGACCAGGAAGATCGGATAGATGTCGAGCGCGATGAAGGCGTAGCTGACCGGGATGGCCATGTAGGCGGCCAGGATGATCAGCCGGTCCTCCCGCCGCGTCGGGGCCAGCGACAGGAACTCGCGCAGGGCGATGAAGCTGATGACCACGAACAGCAAGGTCGTCGCCTGCCAGCCGGCCAGCAGGGCGGCGGCCAGCAGCGCGACCATCACCCACCAGCTGGTGATCCGCTCGCGCAGCTCCTTGTAGTCTTTCGTCCTGTTGACCAGCGGCAGCACGGCGCTGATCGCCGCCGCCACGCTGAGCAGCGCCACGACCCCGACCAGCCCCCATAGCAGGACCGGCGGTTGCGCCGCCATGAAGGCCTTCACCGTCTCGATGATCTGCACGCGCCGCCTCCGTGCCCCCACCTTGCCGGGGTTGGCGGAAGGGTCAAGCGACTAAGCGGCGGGACGCGGCGCCCGGCTTTTCCAAACTCTCCCCCCGCGTTGCGGGGGGAGGACCGCTTTGGAGCGGACGCGACAAAGCAGGAGGGGGGCAAGTCCGTTTCAGAAGGAACCTCCCTGCCGCCGGTGGGGCCCGCCTCCTGGTTTCTCGCTTGAGGCTCGAAACCTGTCCTCCCCCCCCGGGGGGGAGAGTTTGCACGGCTGATGTCTCGCCGCTCAGTCCAACTCGTCGGCCCCCGGCCGCTCGAACAGCGGAACCCAGTCCGGAATGTCGTCCGCGTTCACCCGATAGCTGTCCGCCGGCAGGTCCGCGTTCCGCGCCGCCACCCGCCGCTGAAGCTCCTCCACCGGCGCGTCGCAGAAATGCAGCACCGCCGTCGCCCGGGCCGCCGCCGCCCCGGCCCGGCAGACATCCCGCTCGGCCCGCGTCCAGAACCCGGCCTCGAGGATCACGCTCACTCCCCGCCCCAGCAGTTCCGTCGCCAGGTCCCACTGCAGAGCCTCGACCCGCGCCCGCGCCACGATGTCGTAGCCGTCCGCCTCCAGCGCTTTCAGCCAGACATCCGAACTCAGCCGCAGCGCTCCGGTCTCACCCGCCAGCCGCCGCGCCAGCGTGCTCTTGCCGGAACCGGGCAGGCCGCAGATCAGGTGCAGGGTGGCGGGTTGGTTCATCCTGCTATCCGTCCGTCAGGATGCGCCGAACCGCAAGTTCCACGCAGCCGAAATTGGCTATAGTCGCCCCGGGAGGGCCGATGAATTCCTTGCAGACCCTGGAAGTCCTGCTGCGCGGCATCGCCGTCGGGGCCATGCTGTGCACGGCGCTCGGCCTCATCCGCGGCCGGCCGCTGATCGCGGCGCGCTGGACCGGAGCCCTGTTCGCCCTGGCGTCGGCCGCCTTCACCCTGCATTCGGGCGGGCCGGAGACGCGGGTGGTGATGCCGATCATCTTCCCGATCTGGCTGCTGTCGCTGGGCGGCACGGCCTATTTCTGGATGTTCGGCATGGCCCTGTTCGAGGACAGCAAGTTCACCCTCGACCGCTGGATCCCGGCCGCCGTGATGACCATCGTCGGGGTCAGCGGCGTGCTGGTGCCCGAGCCGGCCAATCGCGGCGTCTGGGTGGTCCACAACCTGCTGGAGATGGCCCTCATCCTCCACATCGTCAGCCGCATCTGGCGGCGGCGCGAGGGCGACCTGGTCGAGGCCCGGCGCGCCCTGCGCACGCCGGTCATGCTGTTCATCGGCCTCTACGCCATGATCCTCTCGGGCTTCGAGATCGGCTGGGCCCTGGGGGCCGAGGCGCACTGGCTCTCCCCGCTGCAGGCCGCCAGCCTGGCCGTCGTCAGTCTGTTGACGGCCGGCGCCTTCCTGCAGGCCCGGCCCGAGCTGTTCGTCGGGGCTCGGCCGGTCGCCGATCCCGACGCCGTCGATCCCCAGGACCGCCCGGCCCTGGCCCGGCTGCTGGCCCTGATGGCGGACGGCGCCTGGCGCAAGGAAGGCCTGACCATCGGCCAGCTGGCCGCCGACGTCGGCGTGCCCGAGCACCGGCTGCGCCGGCTGATCAACGGCGGCCTCGGCCACCGCAACTTCGCCGACTTCGTGGGGACCAGCCGCATCGAGGCGGCGCGGGCGGCCCTCGCCGACCCGGCCAACGCCCGGGCCTCAATCTCGGCCCTGGCCTTCGACCTCGGCTACGCCAGCCTCGGCCCCTTCAACCGCGCCTTCAAGGACGCCACCGGCCAGACGCCGTCGGAATGGCGCCAGGCGGCCCTCACCACCCCCCGGGAGCACACAGGATCATGATTGTCAGCTTGTTGATCGGGGCGGTCCTGATGGTCCAGGACGCGCCCGACCTTCTGCCCGTCGACGCGGAACACGGCTCCTACGAATGTACCGTCAAGGGCGTGTTCATCCACGAGGGCGCGCTGGTCATTCGCTGCGAAGGCGCGGCGCCGGGCGGCGTCCAGCGCTTTTCCGTGGAGCGCGAACAACTGCGCTACGCGGACATCCGCGACGCCGCCTCGTGGGCGCTGGAAACGAAACGACCGCTCGGCCTGTTCTACGCCACCGACGCCTCGCGGAGCCCCCGGGGCTGCGAGGCCAGGAACTGCCGCCACCTGATCGGCGTCGAACTGCGCTGATCCCGCCAGGCCGCGGCCTCGCCGCTTCCGGAAAACCCTCGCCGATTCCGAAAACGGCGCCCGCGTCCATCCAGACGGAAGCGGCGCCGGCCCATCCATCCCACGGTCAGACGGCATCCACCGCGAGACCAACCCATGACCCTCCCCGAAACCCTCCCCGAAACCGTCCTCGACCTCGGCCGCGCCTGGCTGGGCGGCTTCCAGGTCGACCTGACGCGCTACATCGTCGCCGCGCCGCTGGCCTGGCTGCTGATCTGTGTCGTCCTCGCCCCGGCCTTGAAGACCTGGAAGATCCGCGAGGACCGCCCGCCGGCCCTGCAGCACATCGTCGAACTGCTCTGCTCGGTCCGCTCGATCGCCATCTTCTCGGCCGTCACCCTGATCACCGTCGGCCTGCACAAGGCCGGCCTGCTCTGGGGCGAGGCCTTTCGCGAGACCCCGACCCTGCTCTGGACCGCCGGCTCCCTCGTCCTCACCATCCTGGCCCATGACACCTGGTTCTACTGGGTCCACCGCCTGATGCACCGGCCCCGGCTGTTCCGCGCCTTCCACCGCCGGCATCATCGCTCCAACAACCCGACCCCCTTCACCGCCTACAGCTTCGACCTCGGCGAGGCCGCCGTCATGGCCGCCTTCTCGCCGCTGTTCCTGATGCTGGTCCCGGTCGCCTGGCCCGCCTTCGGCCTGTTCATGATCCACCAGATCGCCCGCAACGTGATCGGGCACTCGGGGTACGAGTTGTTCCCCGCCCGCCGCGACGGCCGCCCGCTGTTCGACTGGATGACCACCGTCACCCATCACGACCTGCACCACGCCCAGGCCGGCTCCAACTACGGCCTCTACTTCACCGCCTGGGACCGCTGGATGGGCACCGAGAACCCGCGCTACCACGCCGAGTTCGCCCGGGTGGCCGCCCGCCGGCGCGGCGCCGGCGCCGAGGTCGCGGCCCTCTCCTGACCGGGACAAAAGGGCTGGCCGATAAATATGTCTAGGACGTGGACTCAACCTTCCTGATCCAGAGGCGTGCGCAGACGAGGGCGATGGCGGCGAGGAAGTTCCTGGCCAGTTTGTCGAAGCGGGTGGCGGCGCGGCGGAACTGCTTGAGCTTGCAGAAGAAGCGTTCGACTAGATTGCGCAGGCGGTAAATCTCAGGCGGGACGTAGCGCTGGTGCTTGAGATGGCGACGGGTCGGGATGTGGGCCTCGCCGCCCAGGCTGGCTATGAAGTCCACCAGAGGCTGGCTGTCGTAGCCCTTGTCGCCGACGAACGCCTTGGCGACTGGAAGGCCTTCAACCATCTCGCGAGCGACCTTGAAGTCGGACACATGGCCGGCGGTGATCATGATCTTCACCGGTAGACCGTCTTGGTCGACGACCGCGTGGATCTTAGTGCTCAGTCCGCCACGAGAACGGCCAAGGGCGTGATCCGGACCCCCTTTTTTGCGCCGGCGGCGTGCTGGTGGGCTCTGATGATCGAGCTGTCGATGAACTGCATCGACTGCGGCGACTGCTTGGTCAACGCCTCGAACACCGCCAGCCATACGCCCTTGCGGGACCATCGGTTAAAGCGGTTGTAGACCGTGGTGTAGGGACCGTATCGGCCGGGCAGATCGCGCCAGGGCGACCCGGTCCGCAGGATGTAGAAAATCCCGTTCACCACCTGCCGATCATCAACCCTCGCCGCGCCCAGTCCCGACGGCGGGAGCAACGGCTCGATGATCTTCCACTCGAAATCACTCAAATCGTAGCGCGCCATCTCAAAGCTCCTTCCGGTAGCCTTGAATCAAGCTTCGCCAAATCCCGCAACAGGTTGGGTACACGCCCTAGACATAT
>JAQGIK010000189.1 GCA_028291265.1 Caulobacter sp.
GTTTCCAGGCTGACCTGGTTGCCGAGCCAGGCCGGCAGGTCGGCGGTCACCTTGTCCGGGTCGAGGAACAGCCGGGCGGTGCCGTCGGCGCGGACCACGGCCTGGCTGAGCGGCAGCGGGGTGCGGATGACGTCGCCGCCGCGCACGTTGAACAGCCAGGCGATCGAGGCCGGGGCGGTCAGGACGGCGGCGTCGGCGCCGAGCTTCTTCAAGGCGTCCCCGATGCGGGCCCGTTTGGTGGCGCTGTCCTCGCCGGCATAGTCCAGCGGTTGCGGCACGACGCCGGCCTTGGGCTGGGCGGGACGCTCGGCGCCCCAGGCGCTGTCGAGCGGGTTGGGGGTGACGGGCTTCAGCGTCGCGCCCGCCTTGTCTGCGGCGCGCTTCAGGCCGGCCAGGGCGTCAGGGCTGTGCAGGCGCGGATCGTAACCGATCACCTGACCCTTCTGCAGCTCGACGTAGGCGGGGACGCCGCCGTCGACGAGGTCGCGGATCTCGAACAGGGCCTGATCGACCTGTTCGCGGACCTGCAGGGTATAGCGGCCGTCGACGAAGACGGCGGCCTTGTCCTTCATGATCACCGCCGCCCCGGCCGAGCCGGTGAAGCCGGTCGCCCAGGCCAGCCGGTCGTTGGCGGCCGGCAGGTATTCGTTCTGGTGTTCGTCCTCGTGCGGGACCAGCAGGCCGTCGAGGCCCTGGCTGGCCATGGCGGCGCGGATCAGCGGCACATGCCGGGAGCCGAAGGACGGGTCGGTGGATTCGTCGAAGGTCTGGCGCATGGGAAAGATTTAGGCGCGGTGGCGAGGCGGCGCAATTTCCTTCTCCCGCTTGCCGGGAGAAGGAACTCAGCGCGAACCATGATACGTGAGTCGGGTATCCGACATCGGGGATGGCAATGACCTGCGACTGCAACAGACTGGGCCGCTGGCCCGTGATGACCCGCCGCGCGGCGCTGGCCGGAGCGGTCGGCGTCGGCCTCGCCGCCATGGCCCCGGCGGCGGCCCTGGCGGGCGGCCACTGCGAAGCCCTGCTGCTGACCTGCATGGACTATCGCCTCGACAACGAGGTGACCGCCTACATGGACGCCCGCGGCATGCGGGACAAATACGACCACGTCATCCTGGCCGGCGCCTCGCTGGGGGCCTTGAACGACAAGTTCCCGGCCTGGAACGAGGTGTTCATGACCCACATCGACCTGGCCGTGCAGCTGCACGAGGTCCACCGGATCATCATCCTCGATCACCGCGACTGCGGCGCCTACAAGCTGGTGCTGGGCGAGGCGGCCGTGAAAGATCCCGAGACCGAGCTGAAGAGCCATGTCGCCCAGCTCTATGCCGTCCGCTCGGCCGTTCTGGCCAAGCATCCGCACATGGAGGTCGAGATCGGCCTGATGGCGCTGGACGGCAAGGTGCTGCAGATCGTCTGACCGCAAAAAGCCCGCGCCGGATGACGCGGGCTTTCAGTGGCTATTCTGGAGGCGGCCCTACTGTTGAGGAGCCGGCTCCTCGACGATAACAGGTTCGCGGGCGGCCGCTTCGGCGGCCTGGGCGCGCGAGCGATCGGCGGCGGCCCGGGACTCAGCGGCGGCGGCGCGAGCGTCAGCGGCGGCGCGGTCGGCGGCCAACTGCGAATTGGCAGCCTGCGCGTTATAGCTCGACTGGGCGTTCAGACTGGATTGCGCCTGGGCCTGGGTGGCGGCGGCGTTATAGCCTGCTTGGGCGCCTTCGAGCGCGCCTTGCGCCCGCGCCTGCTCGGCGACCGTAGCCAGGTCTTCCTGGCTGACCGTGGTGTCCCGGTTCGAGCTCGCCACCATGAAGGCGACAGCGATGATGGCGACGACCGCCACAAGGGCCGCGACGATCCACGCCGTGGTGTTGTTGCTGCGCCGGGCCTCCAGGCGCATGTCTTCCCGCGCCGCCTGAACGGGAGTTTCCTCGTAGACGGTGCGATTATCGCCGGGTTGATAGGTCATGGCGGGCCTTCGTTCTGTGAACTTGATGACAGCAGAACGGGGCTCGATAAGTCGGGTTCCTGCCTTAACCCTTTTCAAGCACGAGCGTGGCCCAGGCGTCCCTGTGCAGGCGGCGCTTGAGACGGAAGCCGCGCGACAGATAGGCGGCCTTCACGCGGCGCTCCTGGGTGCGCAGCAGGCCCGAGAGGATGGCGATACCGCCGGGCTTCAGCGCTCCCTTGATGTCCTGCGCCAGGGAGACCAGCGGCGGGGCCAGGATGTTGGCGAACACCAGGTCGTAGGGGGCGGTGGCCGCGACCCGGCGGTGGTTGAGGCCCGAGGCGTAGACGAAGCGGGCGTTCGACTTGTTGACCCTGGCGTTCTCGCCGGCGATGCGGACCGACGGCTTGTCGATGTCGGTGCCGACGGCGAGCTTCGATCCGGTGCGGGCGGCGGCGATGGCCAGCACGCCGGTGCCGGCCCCGACGTCGAGCACCTTGGCGAACCGGCGGCCTTTCAAGAGGTCGTTGAACACCCGCAGGCAGCCCGCCGTGGTGCCGTGGTGGCCGGTGCCGAAGGCGGCGCCGGCCTCGATGCGCAGCTGCACGGCGTTGGGCGGGGCCAGGCCCTTGTCGTGCATCCCGAAGACGAAGAAGCGGCCCTCGCGCACCGGCGGCAGGCCCGACAGCGACATGGCCAGCCAGTCGGCGTCGGCGAGGTCCTCGGTCGTGACCTTCAGCTCGCTGTAGTCGGCGAGGACCTGGCGGATTTCGTCGGCCTCGTCGCGCGTGACCGGGAAGGCGTCGATGCGCCAGATGCCGCGGTCCTCGTCCTCTTCCAGGATGGAGTAGGTTGCGCCCTCGAGCAGGGGATTGGCGTCCATCGCGTCGGCGGCGGTCTCGGCGGCCAGGCGGGGGCCGCGGGCGATGATCTGGACGGCGTCGTCAACAATCTCGGTCATGCGGCGGGGTTTAGCGGAAAACCGCCGCCACTCAATGACGGATCAGGCCACCTTGCTCAGGATTGCGGGGCCATGCGGGATGTGTCGCCGCTGGCCGCCGCCTCGTCGCGCTCGAAGGCGGCCATGGCGGTAGGCGGCGCGTCGGCCGGCTCGAACACCTCCGGACCGAGGTCGGCGGGGGCCTGGTCGCTGGAGAGGCCGCCGAGGATGCCGCCGCCCTGGCTGGGGTAGCGGACGACGGCGTCGTAAGCGGCCGTCCGGTAGGTGGCCGGCGTATAGCTGGCCGGCTCGACGACCGGCAGGTCCGGCGCGGCCTCGCGCCAAGCGGTATCGACGTAGGCGTCCTGGGTCGGGATGTAATCGACCGGCTGGTAGAGGTTGTCGGTGCCGATCACATAGTCTGGGACGCCGTAGGGATAGCTGGTCGTCCCGCCCTCGGCGTCGCCGTAGGCCAGGCGACCGCTGTCGCCGATGGCGATCTGCGGTCCGCCGATGCGGCCCTCGGCCAGGGTCGGGCGCAGGACGCCGCCGATCAGAAGCCCCGACAGGGTGGCGACACCGATACCGTAGAACAGGGACTTCATTGCGGGTGCTCCTTGAGGAGCACAGCGCGGACAGGAGCCTTTGGTTGCCTGGCCGACTCTAGGCCGGCGCCAGGACCGAAACAGTGAGCTCGGCGCGCAACAGGAAGCCGAGGCTTTCGTAGAGGCCGATGGCTCCGGTGTTGCTGGCGAAGGCGTGCAGGAAGGGGGTCTCGCCGCGGTCCTGGATGACGCCGGCGACGTGCCGCATCAGGTGGCCGGCCAGGCCCTTGCCGCGATGCTCGGGCAGGGTGCAGACGCCGCTGACCTCGGTGAACGGCCCGGCCCGCATGCGCTCGCCGGCCATGGCGATCAGCACGCCGCCTTCGCGGAACCCGATGAAGCGGCCCAGTTCGTGGGTGCGGGCAAAGAAGGGGCCGGGCTTGGTCAGGGCGGCCAGCGCCAGCATCTCGGCGGCGTCGGCCTCGCCCAGCGGCAGGATTTCGAAAGGCGGCTTGGAGGGGGCGATCTGGCGCTCGGCGATCATCTGCACGGCCTGGGCCTGCAGCGTCAGGTCCGCGCCCGGCACAGGCGGCAGGTCGGCCGGCTCGAACAGGATGGCCTCGCCGAAGTCCTGAACAAGCTGGCCGAGGGCGGCCAGGCTCTCGGGAGCGGTATCGGGAATGGCGGCGAACTGACCAATGGCCGGCTCGAAGCGCAGGGCCGGGCCCCGCGTGATGGCGTATTGCGCCTGGGGGCCCTTGAGGGCGTTCCAGACCGGGCGATTCAGAGGGTGGGGGCCGGTGACCATCGGGCGGCCCTTATCGGACCGTCGGGGAGTCGGCGCAATCGCCTCAGGCCTTCAATCTGCATCCCAACGCATGGAACTCGCCGATGGCCCCGTAGACGCCCAGCCCGATGCCCTGCGCGGCCAGATCGAGGTCGAGCACGTTGTGGGCGAGGAGGATCATCACCGAGCCGTCGGTCGGATCGGACTGCCACCAACCCCCGAAGGCGCCCGGCCAGCTCACCGTGCCGACGCCGCCCTTGCCGCGCGTGAACGAGGCGGTCGCCGGGTCCAGAACGGTGGCCAGGCCCAAGCCGAAACCGTGGCCCGGCAGGAAGACCGGCATGCCCATCATGGTCGCCGCCTGGCGTTGCGGCTCGGTCAGGCGGTTGCGGATCATCAGTTCGTAGCTGTGCGGCTGCAGCAGCGGGCCGCCGCCCTCCACGAACAGCCGGGCGAAGGCGAGGTAGTCGTCCATCGTCGACCACAGCCCCTGGCCGCCGGACTCATAGGCCATATCGTCGGGCCGCTCGGGCAGGCTGGAGCCGGCCGAGGCGGTCAGTCGCGGCTCGATGACGCCGTTGGCGTCCCAGCCATAGAGGCCGGCGCGGCGGTGGCGCTGGTCGGCCGGGACCAGGAAGCCGGTGTCGGTCATGCCGAGCGGCTCGAACACCCGCCGGGCCAATAGGTGGCCGAGCGGCACGCCGTCGATGCGGGCCAGCAACTGGCCCAGCAGGTCGGTCGAATGGCCGTAGTGGAAACCGGCCCCCGGCTGGTCGATCAGCGGCAGGGCGGCAAGGCCCGCGATCCAGGCGTCCGGTTGGACATGGCTGTCGATGTCGCCGCCGAGGGCCTGGGCATAGGCCTGCTCCAGCGGTCCCGGGTGCAGGCCGCCGTAGGTCAGGCCGCTGCGGTGGGTCATGAGGTCGCCGAAGGTGATCGGCCGCTCGGCCGGGACGGTGTCGTCCAGCGGCCCGGCCGGATCTCGCGACACCCGCATGTCGGTGAACTCCGGCGCAACCTTGCTGATCGGATCGTCGAGATAGAACAGGCCGTCCTGCAGCATGCTCATGGCGGCGACCGAGGTGACCGGCTTGGTCATCGAGGCGATGCGGAAGAGGGTGTCGCGGGCGAGGGGGCGCTGGGCGGCGATGTCGGCCCAGCCGACGGCGCAGTTCTGCAACTCGCGGCCCTGGCGCCAGATCAGGGTCGTCGCCCCGGCCATGGCGCCGGCGTCGACACAGGTTTGGAGGGCGGCGGCGATGGGGTCGGACAGGGAACGGGTCTTTCGAAGCGTAGGCTTGCTATTAAATAGTCAAATTATAAAATAGCAAGATGGTAGCCTGCCGCCGATGACCAACGAGGCCTCGAACCGCCGCCGGCCCAAGGGCGACAAGCGGGAGCGGACCCGGGCGCGCCTGCTCGACGCCGCCCTGGCCCTGACCCGCGAGAAGGGTTTCGACCGCACCACCCTGGCTGACGTCGCCGAGCGAGCCGGCATGACCACCGGGGCCATCTACGGCAATTTCCGCAACCGCGAGGCCCTGTTCATGGCCTTGGCCGAGCGCCAGTGGGCGCCGGTGCGGCCGGTGTTCACGCCGGGCTCGACCTTCGCGCAGAAGATGCGGGCGGTGTCGGAAGCGGTGCTGGCCTCGGCCCCGGAGCGGCGCGACGCGGCGGTCGGGGCGCTGACCTTCCGGGCCTACGCCCTGACCCATGAGGACGTCCGCCGGCAGATTTCCGACAGCATGAGCCGCGGTTTCGACGGCGGCGCGGCCTGGTTCGAGGAGGTCTGCGGCGAGGGCGAGTTGCCGATGCCGGCCGACGTGCTGGTGCGGGTGATCAACGCCCTGATCGAGGGGCTGCTGTTCCAGCGCTTCCTCACCCCCGAACTGACGCCCGACGAAGTCTTCCACGCCGCCTTCGCGGCGCTGGCGGGCCGGCCGCAGGTCTGAGACAACAGGACCAGACAAAGAGGAAAACGCGATGGGCGATCTCGACGGGCGCGTGGCGCTGGTGACCGGGGCCGGGCAAGGCATCGGAGCGGCCTGCGCGCGGGCGCTGGCGGCGGCGGGGGCCAGGGTGATCTGCTCGGACCTGACGGCTCCCGACGATCTGGCCGCCGAAGTGGGCGGCCTGGCGCTGGCCCAGGATGTCACCGACGAAGGCGACTGGGAAAACGCCATGGCCTTTGCACAGCGCGAAGCCGGCGGCCTGGACATCCTGGTCAACAACGCCGGCCTGTTCCTGATGAAGCCGCTGACCCAGACCAGCCTCGCGGACTGGCGGCGGGTGCATTCGGTCAATGTCGAGGGCGTCTTCCTCGGCTGCCGGGCGGCGATCCCGCTGCTGGCCGAGCGGGCCGGGAAGTGGGGCGGCGGAACCTCGATCATCAACCTGTCGTCGATCGCCGGCCTGGTCGGGTCGGCCGGGGCCGTCTGCTACAACGCCTCCAAGGGGGCGGTGCGGCTGCTCACCAAGGGCCTGGCCATGGAACTGGCGGCCGCCGGAGTGCGGGTCAACTCGGTGCATCCGGGCGTCATCGACACGGCGATGGGCGATGAGGTGGTCGCGGGCTTCTCGGGGGCCGCCGGTATTGGCGATAACGAGGCGCGCAGCCTGCTGGCCGCCCGTCACCCGCTGGGCCGCATGGGCCAGCCGGGCAACATCGCCGACGCGGTGGTGTTCCTGGCCTCGGACCGGGCCGCCTTCATGACGGGCTCGGAGGTCGTCGTCGATGGTGGCTTCACCGCCAACTGAATGCTGTTTAGTCTTCTCCAAAATCGAGGGGAGACAAACGTGGCGGATGGTTCGGTTCAGGGTTTGGCGCACGACAAATATGAAGGCGTGCGGGGCGTGTTCGAGGGCAATCTGGCCAGCGGCCAGGATCTGGGGGCCAGCTTCTGCGCCATGGCGCACGGCGAGGTCCTGGTCGATCTGTGGGGCGGCTGGGCCGATCCCGCCAAGACCCGGGCCTGGGAGAAGGACACCATCGTCAACGTCTATTCGACGACCAAGACGATGACCGCCCTGACCGCCTTGCTGATCGCCGACCGGGGCGAGCTCGATTTCGACGCGCCGGTCGCGAAGTACTGGCCGGAGTTCGCCGCCAACGGCAAGGCCGACGTCAAGGTCAGTCACCTGATGAGCCATTCGGCCGGCCTGTCGGGCTGGAAGGAGCCGATCACCAAGGACGACGTCTACGACTGGGAGAAGGTCACCGGCCTGCTGGCCGCCCAGGCGCCGTTCTGGGAGCCGGGGACGGCCAGTGGCTATCATGCCCTGACGCAAGGCTATCTGGTCGGCGAGGTGATCCGCCGCATCACCGGCAGGACCGTCGGCACGGTGTTCCGCGAGGAGATCGCCGGACCCATCGGGGCCGACTTCCACATCGGCCTGCCGGCCAGCGAGGACGACCGGGTCGCCGAACTGATCCCGCCGCCGCCGGGTCAGGCGCTGGGCGACGGGGAGGGCAGCGAGCTCCTCAAGAACATGGCGACCAATCCCGGCATCGACGTCTCGGTGACCAAAAGCCGGGCCTGGCGCGGGGCCGAGATCCCGGCGGCGGGCGGCACGGGCAACGCCCGGTCGGTGGCGCTGTGCCAGTCGATCCTGTCGAACGGCGGCGCGGCCGGCGGCAAGCAGATCATGTCCGAAGCCGGTTGCCGCAAGGCGCTGGAGCCGCAGATCGACGGCATCGACCTGATCTTCGGGACCCAGGCCAGGTTCGGACTGGGCTTTGGCCTGAGCGGCGGCATCGTGCCTCTGCCCGGTCCCAACTGCCTGTTCTGGGGCGGCTATGGCGGCAGCATGGTGATCAACGACCTCGATAAGGGGACGACCGTCGCCTACGCCATGAACAAGATGGCCGGCACCACCACCGGCGACGTGCGCGGCTTCAGCCTCTGCATGGCGACCTGGGGCGCGATGGCGACGTAACGCCGGTCGCGTAAGTCGAATTCTCGACAATGGGTTGAACAACGCTTCCTGCGAGGCGTTGTCACCTCGACCGTTCCGGACGATTTGCCCGGGACGGCAAGGCTACCCAGTATGGATTCGGCTCATTATCGGGAAAAGGCGCAGCAGTGTCGGCGGCTGGCGCGGGACGTCACGGCCCGCGACGTGGCCGAGCGGCTGACCACGCTTGCCGAGGAATATGACGCCGAAGCCGAGGCGGCCGACGTCGAGCCCGAGCAAGGCCAGGACCGCGCCTAGCGGTCGCCCAGCGCCGCGCGCAGGGCGGCGTAGTCGGCCAGGCCGGTCGCCGGCGTCACCCGCGCCTGCCACACCCGCTCCAGCTGCGCCTCCAGAGCCGTCGACATCAGGCTGGGCCCGCCGGCCGGACGGACCTTGGCCGAGTCGCTGCCCGGCGGCAGGTTGCAGCGCAGTTCGGACAGGCGGCGCATCATCGGGTCCTCGAAGCGGTCCTTGTGCTGCAGCATGAACTCGCGGGAGGAGTTGCGCAGGGTCAGGGCCAGCAGGTCGTCGTCCAGCGCGATGTCGCTGAAGGCGGCCAGCCGCCGGATCGTCGCCTCCGGAGCGGCGATCATCCCCTCGTAGGTCAGCAGCATGACGTCCGGATTGTCGCGCTGCGCCCACCAGGTGATCAGGTGATGCCAGTAGTCGGGACCGGGAGAGGCCAGCCGGGACGCCGCGAAATCCTCGAAGGCGACGGCGCCGGGCTCGAGGAACCAGCCGTCGAAGAAGTGGTACATCGACATCAGGGCGTCGCGCGGATCGCGGAACGAGACGACGTATTTCGCGCCCTTCGGCATGGCGTCCCAGGGCAGGTGGCTCTTGAACCCGCGCGGGGCGGCGCGCTGCGGGTCGGCCAGGTTCTGGCCGCAGGCGCCGGCGACCTCGATCCAGGGCGTGACCTCGGAAATGTCCTCGAAGTCCATGTCGCCGCGGGTGCGCAGGGTGTGGAAGGTCTGTTGCAGCCAGGTGGTGCCGCACTTGCCGAACGGGCTGATGACGACATCGTCCGGCTGCGGACGAAAGCTGCCGATCGAGGCGCCGATCTCCTCGCCGACGAACAGCATGCCCTGCAGCCGTTGCATTTCGTCGACCGTGCGCGCCCGGCGCGGCGTGGTGTCGATGGTCATGATGGCAGCCCCGTCGCCTTGGCCGAGTCTAGCTCCGGGGGCCCAAAGTGCAATGAACGATGTTCTCCTGCGGTGATCGCCGATCTCGCCTGATGCAGCAGACCGGTGTATGACACCGGTTTCCAGATGAGTTTCGGGGAGGTTGTTTCATGGTTCGCCTGCTGGTTGTCGCCGCCGTTTCGGCGCTCGCCCTCTGTCCCGTCGTCGGCCAGGCGCAGACGCCGCCCGCCGCGCCCGCGCCGCCGCCGCCCGTCTATCCGCCTTACGGCGCGCCGCTGAGCCTGGCCCAGGCCAAGGCCGCCGCCGCCGCCGCCGAGGCCGAGGCCCGCAAGCAGGGCTGGGCCATGGTCATCACCATCGTCGAACCGAACGGGGCCGAGGTGCTGACCCTGAAGATGGACGGCGCCCAGTACGGCTCGGTCGACGTCGCCGAACGCAAGGCCCGCACCGCCGCCCTGTTCCGCCGCCCGTCCAAGGATTTCCAGGACGCCGTGAAGTCCGGCAACCTCAACTCGGTGTTCACCGGGGCGCTGGCCATCGAAGGCGGCGAGCTGATCGTCGTCGACGGCCGGGTGGTCGGCGCCATCGGGGCCAGCGGCGGCTCCGGCGTTCAGGACGGCCAGGTCGCCCGGGCCGGGACGGCGGCGATCAAGACGCCCTGACCGAAACGCCTTCGGGACGCTTGACGAATCCATAAGTACAGACTTATGTAATGTCATGCCCGAACCCGACATCTTTCGCGCCCTGGCCGACCCGACCCGCCGGGCGGTGTTCGAGCGGCTGAGCGCGGCCGAGCTGACCGTCTCCGACCTGACGCGCGGTTTCGCCGTGTCGCAGCCGGCGATCTCGCAGCATCTGTCGGTGCTGAAGGGGGCCGGGATGGTGGCCGAGCGGCGGCAGGGGCGGCAGGCCTGGTACCGGGCCGCGCCGGGCGCGCTGGAGGGCCTGGAAGCCTGGGTGACGCGATACCGGAGCTTCTGGCCCGAGCGGGTCGAAGCCCTGAAGGACGTGCTGAAGGAGATGGGCGAATGAAGGACATCGATCTCGCCTTCGAACTGGAGGAAAGCGCCGGCAAGGTCTGGCGGGCGCTGACCACGCCGGCCCTGCTGGCCCGCTGGCTGGGGCCCAACGACTTCCGCGCCGAGCTCGGGGCGAAGTTCTCGGTCGGCGGCGCGCCCGGGGTGGCCAACGACAACGCCGTCGCCGACTGCGAGGTGCTGGCCATCGAGGAGGGCCGGTTGCTGCGGCTGGGCTGGCGCGAAGGCGAGGTCGACAGCGTCGTCACGTTTGCGCTGGAGCCCGGGGAAGGCGGCGGCGTGCGGCTGCGTCTGACCCACGACGGCTTCGTCACACAAGGCGGCCTGCCCGCGCCGCTGGTCATGGATCCCGTCGGAACCGGCGGCTGGAGGATGCAATGGGCGGCCTGATGAACCTGGTGCCGATGGTCGTTGAATCGACCAGCCGCGGCGAGCGCAGCTTCGACATCTTCTCGCGGCTGTTGCGCGAGCGGATCATCTTCGTCAACGGGCCGGTCGAGGACGGCATGGCCAGCCTGGTCTGCGCCCAGCTGCTGTTCCTCGAGGCCGAGAACCCGAAGAAGGAGATCGGCCTCTACATCAACTCGCCGGGCGGGGTGGTGACCGCCGGTCTCGCGATCTACGACACCATGCAGTACATCAAGAGCCCGGTTTCGACCCTGTGCATGGGCTTCGCCGCCTCGATGGGGTCGCTGCTGTTGATGGCCGGGGAGCCGGGCCAGCGGGTCTGCATGCCCAATGCCCGCATCGTGCTGCACCAGCCCTCGGGCGGCTTCTCCGGCCAGGCGTCCGATGTGGCGCGGCACGCCGAGGACATCATCAAGATGCGCCAGCGGATCTACGAACTCTACGCCAAGCACTGCGGCCGGACGATGGACGAGGTGGCCGTGGCGCTCGACCGCGACAACTTCCTCGACGCCCGGGAGTCGAAAGCCTGGGGACTGGTCGATCATGTCTATTCGACGCGGGAGGAGGCCGAAGCGGCCGCCTGACGTCGCGTCATACTTTCCGCGTGCGGAAGCGAGGCGCATGATCCCGCCAACGCGGGAGAGACGACAATGCATGACCTGGTGATCCGGAACGGGCGAGTGGTTGATGGCACGGGCGCGGCGGCTTTTGTCGGCGACATCGCCATCGACGGCGGCGTCATCGTCGGGGTCGGCAAGGTCGGCGGGACGGGCAAGCGCGAGATCGACGCGGCCGGCAAGATCGTCACGCCGGGCTGGGTCGACATCCACACCCACTACGACGGCCAGGCCACCTGGGACCCCTATATGTCGCCGTCCAGCTGGCACGGCGTGACCACCGTGGTCATGGGCAATTGCGGCGTCGGCTTCGCGCCGGTGAAGCCCGACAAGCACGACTGGCTGATCGAACTGATGGAAGGGGTCGAGGACATCCCCGGCGCCGCCCTGGCCGAGGGCATCAAATGGAACTGGGAGACCTTCCCCCAGTACATGGACAGCCTCGACGTCCAGCAACGGGTGATGGATATCGCCACCCATGTGCCGCACAGCGCCGTGCGGGCCTATGTCATGGGCGAGCGCGGGGCTCATAACGAGCCGGCCACGCCTGAAGACATCGCGGCCATGGCCGAGATCGTCGCCGAGGGCGTGCGGGCCGGAGCCCTGGGCTTCTCGACCTCGCGGACCATCGTCCACACCGCCAAGAACGGCGAGGTCATGCCGGGGACCTATGCCGGCGACGACGAACTGCTGGCCATCGGCAAGGCCATGGCGGCGGTGGGGCCGGGGGTCTTCGAGATGAGCTCGGACATGGCCCCGGCCGAGCACGAGTTCGAGTGGATGAAGGCCATGGCCACCGAAACCGGCGTGACCGTGACCTACAGCCTGCTGCAGTCGCCCATGCGGCCCGACAACTGGATCGACCTGCTGGACCGGACGGCGAAGGCGCGGGCCCAGGGCGCGGCCATCACCGCCCAGATCGCCTGCCGGCCGACGGGCCTGGTGCTGGGCTGGCGCAGCACGGTCCACCCGTTCGTGGGACGCCAGACCTATCGCGACATCGCCGCGCTGCCTTTCGAGCAGCGGCTGGAGAAACTGAAGGACCCGGCGGTGCGGGGCCGGATCCTGGCCGATCCCTCCAAGAAGATGGGGCCGCTGGGCGCCATCATGACCCAGGGCTTCGACCGCATGTTCCGGCTGGTGCAGCCGGACGGCAGCCTCGACTACGAGCCCAGCGCCGAGGACAGCATCGCCGCCATCGCCACACGGACCGGCCAGGCGCCCGACGCCATCGTCTACGACATGCTGATGGAGTTGGACGGCAAGGGCTACATCTACCTCCCGCTGTTGAACTACGCGCAGTTCGACTTCGACCACATCCACGCCATGATGCACGACCCCAACACCGTGCTCAGCCTGTCGGACGGCGGGGCCCACTGCGGGGTGATCTGCGACGCCAGCTTCCCGACCTACATGCTCACCCACTGGGTGCGGGACCGGAAACGCGGGCCGACCCTGCCGCTGGAGAAGGTGGTGTCCATGCAGACGCGCGATACGGCGCGGCTGTACGGGCTGAACGACCGGGGCGTGCTGGCCGTCGGCATGAAGGCCGACGTCAACGTCATCGACTTCGAGCGGCTGGCCATCCAGGCCCCGGAAATGGTCTTCGACCTGCCGGCCGACGGGCGGCGGATGATCCAGAAGGCGCAAGGGTATGTCGCCACGATCGTCAGTGGAGTCGTCACCTATGAAGAGGGCGAGGCGACTGGAGCCATGCCCGGCAAGCTGATCCGCGGGCCGCAGGGCCTCGAGGCGCGGATGGCGGCGGAGTAGCGTCGGCGTCTTGAACCGGCGCGCGGCTGTTGGCAGGGTGCGCTGGGAAGTCTTTGGCCGGGGGGGGGCAGCGTGAAAGCTTGGATTTTGGCGGCGGTGGCGGCCGCTTGCGCGCCAACCCTCGCGCTCGGCCAGACCGAAGCCAGGCCACGCGGAGTCCTGCCGGCCGGCGCAAATATCGTCGTCGAGATCGCCGAGCAGGTCGATAGCCGGGACTTCAAACGGGGCGACTATTTCGCGATCCGGCTGGCGGAGGACGTGAAGGTTGGCGATCAGGTCGTGATCCCGGCGGGAACCCCGGGACGCGGCCAAGTGATTCACGTCGGCCGACTGGGTGAGTTGAGCGGACCCGGCGAGATCGAAGTCGCGGCGAGGGACCTGCTCGTCGACGGCCGGCCGGTCCCCCTCCGGGGGCTTCGCCTGAGCAGGCGAGGTCGCGTGGAGGTTGTTGCAACTGCCCGCGGCTCTCACGTCTTCCTTGGCTTCCCTCGCTCATGGGAAAAAAGGGAGGCCTTTGGCTATCATGCCGTTCTGAAACCGGGCGTGCGGGGAGATGCGGCGCTGGCGGAAGACCTGCCAATTGCAGTCGAACTGGCTGCCGCGCCGAAAATGTGGTCGCCGCCGGCGCTCCCGCCCGGCCTGCCGCCGCCGTCGGCAGGCAAGGCGCAGGTCGTGTTCTTTCGCGAGAGATCCCGTCCGGTCTGGTTGCTTGACTTCGATATCCGGGCGGGGTCGCCGGAAGGCGCCGTCGTGGGTAGTCTCGCCAATGGCTCCTACTTCGTCATCGAGGTCGAGCCTGGCGTGCATACCTTCTTTGGCTCCGAAGCGGCGTCGGACCCGCTCGTCGTCGAGGCGGAGGCCGGGGGCGCCTATTTTGTGATGACCCTGCTGATGTTGTCCCCCGAGGGGCAAGCCCGTGCGAATCTCGTCCCGTCGTATGGCGCCTACTTCAAGTCCCTGTCGTCGGTTGACCCCCTGAAGCTGTTGCGGAAGTAGCGGCCCGACCTTGCATGATCGGCAAGATCGCGCTGGAAATTCGCTGCGCGGTGAACGATCCTGCCGGCCAACCAACAGCAAATCCCGTCGGAGGGAATATCCATGCGTGAAGCCGTCATCGTCTCCTATGCTCGCACCGGTCTGGCCAAGGCCGGCCGCGGCGGCTTCAACATCACGCCGCCGATGACCCTGGCGGCCCACGCGATCAAGCATGCGGTGGCCAAGTCGGGCGTCGATCCTGCGGACATCGAGGACGTCTACCTCGGCAACAACGCCCACGGCGCGGCCAACATCGGCCGGCTGGCGGCGCTGCTGGCCGGGATGCCGGTGACCACGGCGGGGGTGACCATCAACCGCTTCTGCTCCTCGGGCCTGCAGGCCATCGCCATGGCCGCCAACCACATCCGCGGCGACGGCGGCGAGATCGTCGTGGCCGGCGGGGTGGAGAGCATCTCCATTCCGGGCGGCGGCGCGGGCGGCGCGGCGGCCAACGATCCGCACCTGATCGACATCGCCCCGGCCATCTACATGGCCATGATCGACACCGCCGACATCGTCGCCGAGCGCTACGGCGTCTCCCGCGAATACCAGGACGAGTACAGCCTGGAGAGCCAGCGGCGCATGGCCTCGGCCCAGCAGGCCGGCAAGTTCGCCGACGAGATCGTGCCGATGGCGACGAAGATGAAGGTCGTCGACAAGGCCACCAAGGAAGAGTCGATCGTCGACTATGTGGTCGACCGCGACGAGTGCAACCGGCCCGACACCACGCTGGAGGGCCTCAGCTCCCTGCAGCCGGTCAAGGGCCCCGGCAAGTACATCACCGCCGGCAACGCCAGCCAGCTCTCCGACGGGGCCGCCGCCGTGGTGGTCATGGAGGCCAAGGAGGCCGCCCGCCGCGGCCTGGAGCCGATGGGCCGGTTCGTCAGCTGGGCCGCCGCCGGCTGCGAGCCCGACGAGATGGGCATCGGGCCGGTGTTCGCCGTGCCGCGCCTGCTGGCCCGCCAGGGGCTGAAGGTCGACGACATCGACCTGTGGGAACTGAACGAGGCCTTCGCCAGCCAGTGCCTGTACAGCCGCGACAAGCTGGGCATCGACCCGGAGAAGTACAACGTCAACGGCGGCTCCATCGCCATCGGCCACCCGTTCGGGATGACCGGCGCGCGCTGCACCGGCCACCTGCTGCAGGAAGGCAAGCGGCGCGGCGCCAAATGGGGCGTGGTGACCATGTGCATCGGCGGCGGCCAGGGCGGGGCCGGGCTGTTCGAGATCTACTAGGGACGGCGGCGCGCGGGCAACCTGACAGTTGTCCGCGTTTTCGCAGGGGTTTTGAACGATTTCAAAGACTTGACCCCGCGACCGTTTGAAGTGGCTTTGAAGTCGATTTGAAGTTTCGCTGCAGCGAACCTGAAGCGATTTTGAAGAGGCCTTGACCGGTCGCCGGGGCGGCCGGGCCTTATCGAAGCGGCCCCCCTATTATCCCACGGCGCCGCGTCACCTGTAGTGGTCGAGGTAGCTCCGCGGCTGCCAGGTCCCCCAGGGGCCGTGGGGCCGCTCCTGCTGCAGGGTCAGCACCTGGCCGTGGTCGTTGAGGGCGAACAGCCAGATGCGGTCGAGGCAGTCGGTGGTCGCC
>JAQGIK010000197.1 GCA_028291265.1 Caulobacter sp.
GGCTCGGCAACCAGGTCAGCCTGGAAACCCCCGACGACCTTGAACCGGCGCTCGAAGCCTTGAAGGGCCAGAAGGTGCTGGTCGATCCGGCCCAGTCCTCGGCCTGGTACTTCGACAAGCTGGGCGACGCCGTCATCCGCGGCATGGACCCCACCACCGTGCCCCGCGCCTGCAAGAACGCCGTCGAGATCGCCGGCACCCGCGAAGCCCACCGCCGCGACGGCGCGGCGCTCAGCCGCTTCCTCCACTGGATCGCCACTGAGGGTCAGATCAACCCGCCCGACGAGAAGGAGGCCGTCGCCAAACTGGAAGGCTTCCGCGAGGCCACAGGCGCCCTGCGGGACCTCAGCTTCGACACCATCGGCGCCGCCAACGGCCACGGCGCCCTGCCCCACTACCGCCCGACCGAACGCTCCAACGAGCGCGCCGCGCAGGGCTCGCTCCTCCTCGTCGACAGCGGAGGCCAGTACCTCGACGGCACCACCGACGTCACCCGAACCATGGCCATCGGCGAACCGACCGAGGAAATGCGCCGCCGCAACACCCTGGTCCTCAAGGGCCATTTGGCCATCGCCCGCCTGCGCTTCCCGGCCGGCACCACGGGCAGCCAGATCGACGCTTTCGCCCGCGCCGCCCTGTGGTCGGAGGGCCTCGACTACGACCACGGCACCGGTCACGGCGTCGGCGTCTACCTCGGCGTCCACGAGGGTCCGCACCGCATCGCCAAGGCCCCCAACACCGTGGCCCTGCAGCCCGGCATGATCGTCTCCAACGAGCCCGGCTACTACAAGAACGGCGAGTACGGCATCCGCATCGAGAACCTGGAAGTGGTCATGCCGGCCGAGGACATCCCCGGCGGCGAGCGCCCCATGCACCGCTTCGAGGCCCTGACCCTGGCCCCCATCGACAAGCGGCTGGTCGTCCTCGACATGCTGACGGACGTCGAGCGCACCCAGTTCAACAGCTACCACGCCCGCGTCCTGGCCGAGATCAGGCCGCTGGTCGATGGCGAGGCCGGCGAATGGTTGAAGGACGCCTGCGCGCCGTTGTAGGGCGTTAAGCCGCCCGGGCGTCCACAGCCGCGTAGCTGAACAGGCGGTAGCGGTACCGTTGCTGGGCCCGGATGTTGGTCGCGATCCGGCCGTGCAGGGCCTCGTCCCAGGTTCCCCATTTGCTGATGAAGGCCTCCGCCGCACCCTTGTCGCCGCCGACCTGCAGGGCGAGCACCGCCTTCAGGAGGTCGGCCACGGCGGCGTGGTAGCGGCCGTAGTCGATGGACATCTTCGCCGTCGCCGCGTCGAAGCTCAGCACCTTGCGGTCGAGGAACCAGTTCCACTGCATCAGCTGCATCATGTTGTAGGGCTGCTCGCGGCGGGGCCTGTTGTTCTGCAGGCAGCGCAGGACGCCGCTGGCGTACAGCGAGCGCAGCTGGTCGTCGGTGTAGTAGCCGCGTTTCTTCAGCTCCTCGGCGACGAACAGCGAGACCAGGTCGGCCTTCATCTCCTCCAGCAGGCTGGCGTCGGCGCCGAGCGCATCGGCGAACTGGCCGCCGTCCCTGGTCAGGTCGGGTCCCAGGTAGTGGCCGACCTCATGCCAGAGGGTGCGATAGAAATTGGCGTCCGAGGTCAGGTGGCCCGCGTACGGCGCCGCCATCGCCGCCCCGAACGTGTCGCCGCTGCCTTTGAAGATGTCGGGGTTGCGCATGATGTTGACGCGCAGAAGGATGATGCTGCCGTAGCGCTCGACCAGATAGGCCTCGTTGGGCAGGTTGGTCGCCGTGTTGGCCCCGCGCGCCTGGCCGAAGTCGGCGACGACGTCGTAGACCCCGACCGGGATGTCCTCCTGCACCTTCTTGTGCGTCGGGGTCGGCAGGCTGTCCTCCAGCGCCTGGACGCCGTTCATCGCCTTGCGCAGCGCCGCGCCCTCTTCGTTACGGGCCGCCAGCAGGCTGAAGCTGTAGAAGGCCCGTGTGCCGGTCAGCTCGTCGTCGTAGCTCTCGTAGGCGCCGATCTGGGCGTTGAGGTTCCTGAACCGCCCCTTCAGCCAGGCCGCGTCGCCGGACTCGTAGTCGTCGCTGAGCAGGTCGCGGGCCCGGTTGCGCAGGTATTTGGCGAAGGCCCAGTCGTCGGCCACGACCGCGTCGGCCGCTTCGTTGAGCAGCGCATGGACGCGGATCATCTCGTCGGCGTAGGCGACTGAATAGGGGGCGGCGTACAGCGCCCTGGCGTCCGGCTTGCGGGCCAGCCGTTCGAGCCGGGTCCGCAGGCCCGGATGCAGGGTGTCGAGCACCGGATAACGCTTGAGCTTGCCCAGATCGCGCAGCAGCGAGGGCTTGTCGGCGCGGCGGACCACCGAGCGCAGGTCGGTCAGCGCCGCCTTCTCGGCTGGATGGGCGCCCAGGTAGGCCTCGAACTCGGGCTTGGTCAGGTCCCAAGGATAGACGTTCTTGCCGGCCGGGGCGTCATCGATGGCGACGAAGGGCGAGCGTTTGTTGTCGAGCGTGGTGGCGATCGGCCCCTGGAACACCCGGTACAGCGTCGCCAGATCACGGCCGTGGGCGTCGGTGCGCAAAGCCAGGGCGCGGCGCACCTGCAGGGCGGCGCGATGTCGCTGCAGCTCATAGACATCCTGGAAGATGGCGCCCGCCTGCAGCAGCAGCCCGACCGCGGTCTGCTCACCGGCCGACAGGTGGCCCAGATCCGGGGCCAGGGTCAGCGCCTGGGTCTTGTCGAGGATTTCCCTGGCTTGGGCCGGGGTCCATTCCCCGCCCGCCTGCCCGGCTACGCCCTTTGGCTGAGCCAGCGCGGCGGGGGCCGCCATCATGGCAAGCGCCGAGGCTGAAAACGCGATGGCGGAACGACGGGAGACGGACGGCATGGGAAGACCTCGGTGGCTTTGTCCCAGGATAGCAGTCCGCCATCGCCCGGTGCAGACCCTCAGTCCTCGAACCCCACGAACACCGCCGCCTCGTCGACGCTCTTGCGCTCCGAGACTACCGCGTTGGCCGGGAAATCGTCGTCGGGATAGCCCATGGCGATGCAGATCATGATCACCTGGTCGTCGGGGATGGCGGCATGCTCGCGGACCACCGGCGACTGCATGATGCCCTGGCTGTTGATCACGCAGCCCAGGCCCCGCGACCAGGCGGCGTTGACCAGGGCGTTGGCCACCGCCCCGCAGTCGAAGGGGGCGATGTCGCCGCCGTGGATCGAGCGGTCGTAGGTGACCACCACCGACACCGGCGCGTCGAACTGCCGGAAACCGCGCAGCACCCAGTCGAGCCGCGCGTCCTTGTCCTCGCGGGCGATGCCCATGGCGGAGAACAACTGCTTGGCGATGCCGATCTGCCGCTCGCGGTGCGGGCCGGCGTATTCGCCATGGCTGCGGAACTCGCGAGACGATGGCACCCCCGCCAGGTTGCGCTCGGTGTTGCCGGCCCTGATCCGGTCCAGCGGCTCGCCGGCCAGGACGTAGAAGTTCCACGGCTGGGTATTGAGCGACGACGGGGCCCGCATGGCCAGTTCGATGACCTCGCGGATTACCGCCCTGGGCACCGCCTGCTGCTTGTAACCCCGGATGCTCCGCCGCCCCAGAACCACGTCATCGAACGTCATGGCCGATCCTTGTCTCTCGTTGACGCCCAGACTGGACGCCTCCCCCCGGGGAAGTCGAGAGAGCCGATTTCAGCAAAGCCTCAGAAGTTGCTCATGCCGCTCACCGCGCCTGGGCCTAAGCGGTTGGTCATTCGAGGAGGCATCATGACCGACAACACAGAACCCACCCGTTTCAAATTCCCCTGGCGCATCGTCGGCTGGGGCGGCCTGGCCGTGATCCTGTCCCTGCCGCTGATCTTCAAATTCCCCTGGACCCTGTCCGACTTCGTCTTCGCCGGAGTCTTCCTGGGCGGCGCCGGCCTGATCGTCGAGCTGATCTGCTGGGCCTCGAGCAGCCTGTCCTACCGGCTCGGTGGGCTGATCGCCCTGTTGGCCAGCGTCGGGCTGGTCTGGGTCAACGGCGCGGTCGGCTTCCTGGGCGACGAGGACAACCCCGCCAACCTGATGTTCCTGGCCGTCATCCTGATCGCCGTCGTCGGCTCGGTCGTCGTCCGCTTCAAGGCGGCGGGCCTGAGCAAGGTCATCCTGGCCACGGCGGCGGCGCAGCTGCTGGCCGGCATCGTCGGCTACAGCGCCAGTTGGGCGACCCCTGGCCCGGCCGGGCTGCAGGAGGTCGTCGTCGGCACCACCCTGTTCGGGTCGATGTGGCTGGTTTCGGCCTGGCTGTTCAATCGGGCGGCCAAGGCCGGCGCTTAACGAAAAGGCCCGGCCGCTGCGAAGCGACCGGGCCCAATTCACGTCCGAGGCTTGAACCTCAGGCGGCCTTGCCGAAGCTCAGCGTCTCGTAGCGGCGCAGGTGGTGGTCGACCGAGCCGTAGAGCCCCTCGATCATCGTCGCGCGCTTGAAGTAGTGGCCGACGGCCAGTTCCTCGGTCATGCCCATGCCGCCGTGGATCTGGATGGCGTTCTGGCCGACGAACTTGCAGGCCTTGCCGATCTGCACCTTGGCGGCCGAGACCGCCTTGGCCCGTTCCGCGTCGCTCTCGTCGAGCTTCAGGGTGGCCATGTAGGTCATCGACACCGACTGCTCGACGTTCATGAACATGTCGACCATCCGGTGCTGCAGCACCTGGAAGTTGGCGATGGCGGTGCCGAACTGCTTGCGCTGACGCGCGTAGTCGAGGGTCTGCTCATGCATCTTGCGCATGGCGCCGACGGCCTCGGCGCAGGCGGCGGCCGCCGCCTCGTCCAGCACCTTGTTGACCAACGGCAGGCCCTTGCCCTCTTCGCCGATCAGCGCCGAAGCCGGCACGGTGACGTTCTCAAGGTAGACTTCCGAGGCGCGCTGGCCATCGACGGTGGGGTAGTCGCGGGTGACGATGCCCTTGGCGCCCTTTTCGACGATGAACACCGAGATGCCGTCCTCGTCGCGCTGGCCGCCGCTGGTGCGGGCGGTGACGATCAGGTGGCTCGCCCAGGGAGCGCCGATGACGACCGCCTTGTGGCCGTTCAGCACGTAGCCGTCGCCTTCCTTCTTGGCCGTGGTCTTCACATCGGCCCAGTTGTAGCGGGCCTGCGGCTCGGCGTAGCCGAAGGCGATGGTGACCTTGCCTTCGATGATGCCGCCGATCAGGTCGGCCGCGCCGGCATAGCCCGAATGCTTCAGGAAGCCGCCGCCGATGACCACGGTGCCGAGGTAGGGCTCGACCACCAGGGCTTTGCCGAACTCTTCCATGACGATCATGTTTTCGATGGCGCCGCCGCCCAGGCCGCCCAGCTCTTCAGAGAAGGGCGCGCCGAGGATGCCCAGCTCGTTGGCGAAGGATTCCCAGATCTCGGCGCTCCAGCCGCTCTCGGACTTGATCAGCTTCTGGCGCTTTTCGAAGTCGTACTTGTCCTGCAGGAAGCTGGCGACGGTGTCGCGCAGCATCGATTGCTCTTCGGAGAAATTGAAGTCCATGGGGCGTCCCTAAGTTCGACGTTTCTGCTGCGGTCCTTCGGCCTTAGAGGCCGAGGACCATCTTGGCGATGATGTTGCGCTGAATTTCGTTCGACCCGCCATAGATGGAGGTCTTGCGGGTGTTGAAATAGTTGGGCGCGGTGCGGTGCGCGCTGTCCGGACCGATCGGGTGCATATTGTCGCCGTCGGCGGGGAAGCCGCGGAAGTAGGGCGAGGCGTAATGGCCCGCCGCCTCCAGGGCCAGCTCGGTCAGCCGCTGCTGGATCTCGGTGCCCTTGATCTTGAGCAGCGAGGATTCCGGACCCGGCCCCTTGCCGGCGCTTTCCGAGGCCAGCACCCGCAGCTCGGTATACTCCAGCGCCGTCAGGTCGATCTCCAGTTCGGCGACCTTGCGCTTGAAATCGGCGTCCTTCAGCAGATTGTCGCCGTCGTCGCCGAACTCGGCCGAGGCCATCTCGCGCACCCGCTCGACACCGCGCTTGGAGCGCGCCACGCCGGCGATGCCCGAGCGTTCGTGAGCCAGCAGGAACTTGGCGCAGGTCCAGCCCTTGTTCTCCTCGAACACGCGGTTCTCGACCGGAACCTTGACGTTCTCCAGCCAGACCTCGTTGACCTCATGGCCGCCGTCGATGGTGATGATCGGACGCACGGTGATGCCCGGCGTCTTCATGTCGATCAGCAGGAAGCTGATGCCTTCCTGGATCTTGGCTTCCGGATTGGTGCGGACCAGGAAGAAGCCCCAGTCGGCGTGCTGCGCCAGGGTGGTCCAGGTCTTCTGGCCGTTGACGATGTAATATTCCTTGCCGTCGTCGCCGGTGATGCGCTCGGCCTTGGTCTTCAGCGACGCCAGGTCCGACCCGGCGCCGGGCTCCGAATAGCCCTGGCACCACCACTCCTCGCCGTTGTAGATCTTCGGCAGGTAGCGGTCCTTCTGCTCCTGGGTGCCGAAGGTGTAGATGACCGGGGCCACCATGGCGACGCCGAACGGCAGCACCGGAATGGCGTCGGCCCGGGCCATTTCCTCGCCGAACAGGTACTTCTGGGTCGAGGTCCAGCGGCAGCCGCCCCACTCCTTGGGCCACGACGGGGCCACCCAGCCCTTCCTGGCCAGGATCTTGTGCCAGGAGAGGAAGTCTTCCTTGCTGAGGTCCTCGCCATCCGACGATTTCGCCCGCAGCGCGTCGGGATAGTTTTCGGCCACGAAGGCGCGGACCTCGTCGCGGAAGGCGAGATCTTCGGGCGAAAAGTCGAGGTTCATGGAGGGCTCCCGGCGCGGCTCTGTAGGGCCGTTTTCAAGTCGGGCCGAAGCATAGGGGCCGAACGTTTGTTTGGAAAGATGACGCTTGCGTCAACGTAAGCCTTATTCGTCGAGATCGAAGGTCATGGGGACGACCACAAGCCCTTCCCGCTCTCCGCCTGCCGGTTTGTATTTGAAGGGCAGCTTGAGCATCGGCGCCGTGTTCATCGCGGCTTGTCCAAATCCCTTGCCCGGCGGATCTTCTGACACCACGACACAGTCACGCACCCGCATGGTCTTGAAGTTGGCCATGCAGCGAACGACGACCCGCGCCTTGCGCACCTCGCCGGCGCGGGGCGGAGGTTGCGGCGCAGGACCCGCTCTCGGCGGGAGAGGCTCAGCCAGAACCGCCAGGGAAAGAACGACGATGAGCATGAGCTTAGAGTTACAGTTGCTCTGCTGTCGGGGCTACCGGCGTCGCGCCAAAAAAGAGCGCCCCGTCCGGGTGGACGGGGCGCCAAGGCGCTCTGGGTGCTCGATAGAGTTGCGAAAAATCAGCCTTCCACGCCGAAGGCCTGGCAGGCGCCGTTCCGCTCGGCGATCAGTTCGGCCTTGCGCGTGCCATCGGCCTTGCTGGCCTCGACCTGCGCGTCGTCCTGGGCGTTCATGGCCTTGTCGATGATCCAGTCGGCGCGGCCGCGCTTGTTGGCCTTGATCACCGCGTCGACGCCCTTGGTGTCGATCCCTTCGCCCTTGGCCAGGCCCTTGCAGCGGGCGGCCTTGACGAACTGGGCGTCGCTCAGGCGGTCGGCCGGCTGGGCCGAGACGGCGGAGGCGCCGACGAGCGCCAGCAGAGTAGCGGAGATCAGCAGGGTCTTCATGGTTCGCTCCCGTCAGTGGTTGAATTCGATGACTGGAGCGTGCGCCGCGAACACCGTATTCGCAAATTAAACTCTTGAAAGACTCCGAGTATGACAGAGATTTCATATCTAAACTTGTTGTAATGCTTCGGGCCAAATCATGGCGCTTTCTTGGCGGTTTCGTCACACTTGCCAGCACGCCGCCGGGCCGCGATCCTTGGGGCGATGACCGACCTCCCCCCAGACATCACCGGCCCCGGCCTCGGCGCCCTGCGGATGGACGCCGCCGCCCTGAACGGCTTCCTGCTGCGGGCCTTTCCGCACAATGATCCCGAACAGATGGTCAAGGTGATCCGGGTCGATCCCGGCATCGTCACCCTGGCCATGCCGACCAACGAGCGGCACCACCGGCCCGGCGCGGTGATCTCCGGTCCGACCCTGATGGGCCTGGCCGACAGCGCCGCCTACACCCTGATCCTGGCCCATATCGGCGAGGTGGCCATGGCGGTGACCACCTCGCTCAACATCCATTTCCTGCGGCCCTGCAAGCCGGGCCGGCTGATGGCCGAGGGCCGACTGCTGCGGCTGGGCCGGCGTATCGCCACGGTCGACGTGTTGATGTGGACCGAAGGCCCCGACCGCGCCGCCGCCAAGGCCACCGTCGCCTACGCCATTCCCGAGGGAGCCGTCCGTTGAGTACGCCTGGACCGCCTTACGGCAGCCTGCCCAAGGCCATCACCACGCCCTGCGTGAAGGTCTGCATCGTCGATCCCGAGAGCAGCCTCTGCCTCGGCTGCTTCCGCACCCTGCCCGAAATCGGCGGCTGGGCCCGGTTCAGCGAGGCGGAGCGCGCCGCCCTGATGGCCGAGCTGCCCACCCGCCGCGCGCGCATCCGGCCGGAGAAGCTCGGAATCTTCAGCGCCTGATTTCTCGGCGATTCATCTGATGCAAACCCTGACCCCTTAGAACCCTGGCCAATGGACCGCGTTCAGAGCGGCCCGACGAAGCCAAAAGGGCGGGGTGTCGCTGATGTTGAAGTTCGCAGCCGTTGTGCTGGTGGGAGCGTTGTCGGCCGTTGGCGCGGCCGGCGCCGTCGTCAATTTCGACCCCTCGCAAACCTTCAGCGTGCAGGCCCCGCAGGCCAACGCCCAACTGGCGGTGGCGCCGGTTTCCAGCCGTCCCGCGCCCGCCCAGGTGACCAAGGCCGCAGACGGCCACTACTGGGCCACCGCCGACGTCGACGGCAGCGCCGTGCGCTTCCTGGTCGACACCGGGGCCACCGCCGTGGCCCTGACCGCCACCGACGCCAAGCGCCTCGGCCTGGATCTCGCCAAACTCACCTACGGCGTGCCGGTGACCACCGCCGACGGCAAGACCATGGCCGCACAGGTCAAGCTGCGCAGCGTCACCATCGCCGGCGCCCGGGTCGAGAACGTCGACGCCCTGGTGCTGCAGAGCGGCCTGGAAACCAGCCTGCTCGGCATGAGCTACCTCGGCCGCCTGTCCTCCTTCGAGGCCACCCGCACGGCGCTGATCCTCAAGCCCTGACCCTGCGCCAGGCGGCGATGATCGCCCCGGCCAGCACGTCGATGTCGTCCTCGCCCAGCCCGGCCGAGATCACCGAGATCCGCATCGCCCACCGTCCTTTCCAGGCCGTGCCGCCGGCGTAGCAGAGGTTGTCCTCCTGCAGCGCCGCGATGGTCGCCCGGGCCAGGTCGTCCCGCCGCTCGGGCGCCTCGCCGGCTCCGAACCCGACCACCAGCTGGTTGAGGCTGACGGTGTTGAGCACCTCGATCCCCGGTTCGACCGCCAACGCCGCGCCCAGCCGGGCGGCGAGGGCGCAATGGTCGCGCACCATGGCCGCGATACCGCTACGGCCCAGCGCCCGCAGCACCGCCCAGGCGGCGAACCCCCGCGCCCGCCGCGACAGCTCCGGCACATAGAGCGACGGATCGTGCTCGGCGCTGCCGGACGGCGGCAGGTAGGAGGCGGTGATGCTCATCGCCCGCTGGTGGGCCGCCGCATCCTTCACGATGGCTAGGCCGCAGTCGTAGGGCAGCTGCAGCCACTTGTGGCCGTCGGTGGCCCAGGAGTCGGCCAGGTCCAGCCCCTCCGCCAGATGCGCCGTCTCCGGCGCCGCCCGCGCCCACAGCCCGAAGGCCCCATCGACGTGCAGCCAGGCCCCGGCGGCCGTCACGGCGGCGGCGATCTCGCTCATCGGGTCGATGGCCCCGCTGTTGATCTGCCCGGCCTGGGCGACGACGATCTTGGGCCCGGCGAACGCCGCGAGCGCCTCGGCCAGAGCGTCGGCCCGCATCCGTCCGTCGGCGTCGGTCGCCACCCGCACCGCCCGCCGCGAGCCCAGGCCCAGGTAGCGCAGCGCCGCATGCACGGTCGCGTGGGCCTCGTCGCCGACGAAGACCCTGACCTCGGGCGCCCCGAACAGGCCGTCGGTCTCGACATCCCAGCCGACCTTGCGCAGCACCTCGTTGCGTCCCGCCGCCAGCCCGACGAAATTGGCCATGGTCGCGCCGGTGACGAACCCCACCGAGGCCTGGCGCGGCAGGTCGAGGATATCCAGCAACCAGGCCGAAGCGACCTTCTCGGCCATCGCCGAAGCCGGCGAGGCGCTGTAGTTGGCGGCGTTCTGGCCCCAGACGCCG
Organism: Caulobacter sp.; assembly: GCA_028291265.1. Lineage (GTDB taxonomy): Bacteria > Pseudomonadota > Alphaproteobacteria > Caulobacterales > Caulobacteraceae > Caulobacter. The sequence goes on from JAQGIK010000197.1 coordinate 10,275, forward strand.
GTCAGCCAGTCGGCCGCCACGCCGACCGGATGCGACCGGCCGATCACCCAGCCGAAGAACCGCCGGCCGGTCATGGCCATCAACCCGGGCCGCGCCGCTGAATCCAGGGCTTCGATCACGCCGGCCCAGTCCTCGCCGCCCTCGGGGGTCGGCCCGCCGAACAGGGCTTCAAGTTCCAACGCGCTCGCCGTCGGCCGCGGCGGCCGGGTGTCCACCGTCGCTCGATAGTCGCCAGCCCGCGCATGGGCCGTCGCCAGCGCTCTGGCGCCGTCCTCGATCCAGTCCGTCATGATCCCTCCCTCGCCTGGCGGGTTTCAGGCAGCTTCCCGCGCGCCGCTTACCGCGTCCAGAGCCCGGTCGACAACCTCGACGCCGGCCCCGGCCTTGACCCCCTCGACGGTCAGGGTCCGCCGCCAGCTGCGCGCCCCCGGCCGGCCGTGGAACAGCCCCAGCATGTGCCGCGCCATGGCCGGCAGGTGCACGCCCTCGTCCAGCCGCGCCCGCAGATAGGGCCGGTAACGCTCAACCGCCTCGAACGGCGAGACGGCCGGCCTCTCCTCGCCGAACAGCCGCCGGTCCACCTCACCGAGCAGTCCGGCCTCGTGATAGGCGGCCCGGCCCATCATCACCCCATCGACGTGGCGCAGGTGTTCTTCCGTCTCCTCCAGCGAGGCCACCCCGCCGTTGATGACGATGGCCAGCTCCGGCCGCTCGCGCTTGAGCCGATAGACCAGCGGATAGTCGAGCGGCGGGATGTCCCGGTTCTCCTTCGGCGACAGCCCTTTCAGCCAGGCCTTGCGGGCGTGCACGACAAAGGTCTTCACCCCGACCGCCGCCGACAGGTCGACCAGCCGGAAAAGGCTCTCCTCCGGCTCCTGGTCATCGACCCCGATGCGGCACTTGACCGTCACCGGCACGTCCACCGCCCCGATCATCGCCGCCATGCAGTCGGCCACCAGCTCGGGCTCGCGCATCAGGCATGCCCCGAACCGCCCCGACTGCACCCGGTCCGAGGGACAGCCGACGTTGAGGTTGATCTCGTCGTAGCCGAGCTCGGCGCCGATCCGGGCGCTGGCCGCCAGGTCGTCCGGGTCCGAGCCGCCCAGCTGCAGCGCCACCGGATGCTCCACCGGGTCATAGCCCAGCAACCTTGTCCGATCGCCGTGCAGCACCGCGCCGGTGGTGACCATCTCGGTATAGAGCAGCGCCCGCCCCGTCAGCGTCCGGTGCAAGGCCCGGCAGTGACGGTCGGTCCAGTCCATCATCGGGGCGATGGAAAAGCGGTGGGGCGGCGAAAAACTCACGGCGGCTCACATAGACGATCCGACCCCTTTGAACCAGTCGGTCCCCCTTGCCGCTTCATTCGGTTGCGCTGCAGCGCACAATCCCTAAAGTCCGCCCGCTCTTCTCACCGGTGCCGCCAGCATGTCCGATCCGCCCCGCAGGCCGATCCTGAAACTCAAGTTCCCGCCGGCCTCCCCGCCCGCGCCGGTCCCCACGCCGACGCCTGCCGAACCGGCCGGGACCCGCTGGAAGTGCAAACCCTGTGGCGGCGTCGTGGTTATCACCGGCCTGGAGCCGGCCGACGAGGACGTACGCTGCCCGGCCTGCAACGCCCGCCTCGGCCTGGCCGGCGACTTCCAGGCCCCGGACGGCGACGGCAAGGTCCGCGCCCGCCGCCTGCCGGCTTTACGCGATCCCGCTTAGCCTCTACCGAAAACCCTATCCCTGTAACGGATGGACGTGACATGGCTTCCGGACTCGCCGCCCTTCTCGACGACATCGCCGGCATCGCCAAGATCGCCGCCGCCTCGCTGGACGACGTGGCCGCCGCCTCGGGCAAGGCCGGCGCGAAAGCCGTCGGCGTGGTCATCGACGACACCGCCGTCACCCCCAACTACGCCGTCGGCTTCACCCCCGACCGCGAGCTGCCGATCGTCGCCAAGATCGCCAAGGGCAGCTTCATCAACAAGCTGGTCTTCCTGCTGCCGGGGGCCCTGCTGCTCAGCGTCTTCGCCCCCTGGGGCATCCAGCCGCTGTTGATGATGGGCGGCGCCTACCTCTGTTTCGAGGCCACCGAAAAGATCGTCGAGGCCTTCTTCATCCACGGCGAACACGAGGTCGACGGCCCCGAGGACCTGGCCCTCAGCTCGGCGGAACTGGAAAAGCAGAAGGTCGCCGGCGCCATCCGCACCGACCTGATCCTGTCGGCCGAGATCATGGCCATCGCGCTGGGCGAAGTCGCCAGCCAGCCGCTGCTGGTCCGCGCCGCCGCCCTGCTGCTGGTCGGCGTCGGCATCACCATCGCCGTCTACGGCGTCGTCGCCCTGATCGTGAAGATGGACGACATCGGCCTGCACCTGGCCAAGAGCCCGCGCAAGCCGACGGCCAAGCTCGGCGAGGGGCTGGTCCGCGCCATGCCGGCGGTGTTGTCGGCGCTGTCGATCATCGGCACCGCCGCCATGCTGTGGGTCGGCGGCGGCATCATCGTCCACGGCCTGGAACACTACCACTTCGGCCCCCTGCCGGTCTGGGTCGAGGCCGCCGCCCATGCCGCCGGTACGGTTCCCGGGATCGGCCCGCTGCTCGGCTGGTTCACCTTCGCCGGCCTCTCGGCCGTGGTCGGCGCGGTCGTCGGCGGGGTCATCGTGGTGGTCCTGCACCTGGTCCCCAAGAAGAAGCCGGCCGCCCACTAGCGGAACCACGGCCGCCCGCCGGGGCTTTCTCAAAGGCAGTCGGGGTCTGCGCAGAGGGACCGCCGATGACCGCCGCCTTCAAGACCTGGACCGTGCTGCCCCACGGCCAGTTGACGCCGCTGACCGACGACATCCTGACGGTGCTGGGCGAAATTCCCATGCCGGTCGGCGACTTCCCGCGCCGGATGACCGTGGTCCGCCTGCACGACCGCCGCCTGGTCATCTTCAGCGCTGTCGCCCTCGACGAGCCGCAGATGCAGGCGCTGGAAGCCTTCGGAACGCCGACCTTCCTGATCGTGCCCAACGCCATCCACCGCCTGGACGCCTGCACGTTCAAGCAGCGCTACCCGGCCATCCAGGTCATCGCCCCGCGCGGCGCCCTGCTGAAGGTCGAGGAGGTCGTCCCCGTCGACGCCACCGAGGCCGACTTCGCCGACCCGCACGTCCGCCTGATCGAGGTCGGCGGCACACAGTCGAACGAGTTCGCCATCGAGGTCACCCGGCCGGACGGCAGCACCCTGATCCTCAACGACCTGGTGGCCAACATCCACGGCGAGCACGGCTTCACGGGCTGGCTGCTGCGGCTGATGAAGTTCGCCGGCGACGAGCCCCACATCCCCGGCCCCGTGCAGAAGAAGCTGGTCGAGGACAAGGCCGCCCTGGTCAGCCAGCTGATGGCCTGGTCGCACCTGCCCAACCTCCAGCGCATCGTCGTCAGCCACGGCGACGTCATCGAGGACGATCCGCCGGAAGCCCTGCGGCGGCTGGCGGCGTCCTTGGCCTGAGACAAACGGGGACACGTTGAATTTCAACGTGTCCCCTCTTCCTGCCCTAGGCCTCCGGCTCGGCCGACGGATCCTCGACCGGCCCGTTCCGCGGCACCGCCCCGGCCCGGTCCGGCCGCGTCTTCAGCGCCTGCATCAGGCCCGCCGCGATGCTCGGCTCCGCGACCGGGGTGACCCACAGGTTCTCGCCCATGGCCCGCGCGACGGCGTTGTCGAAGTTGCGCCGCATGGTGGCGGTGTCGAAGCTCATCATGCTGAAGGCCTCGCCGGGATCGGGAATCGAGGCGACGCTGAACGGCAGGCGGTGACGCGCGCAGAAGGCCGCCGTCACCTCGATGGCGTGGCGATAGCTGAAGCGCAGCATGGTGTCGAAGCTGCGGATCAGGATGGCGGGCATGTTGTTCTGGGTCGTGCGCGGGGCCTGGTCGAGCACGGTGTTGACGATGGCGTAGACCTGGCTGCGGGCCAGCCGCTGGCCGAGCTTGCGCCAGCGCAGCAGCGCTTCGGGCATCAGGAACAACGGCGTCGTCACCCCGCCGTCGACATGCATCTCCTCGTACAGCACCCCGTCGGCCTGGCAGACGATGCGCTTGGGCGGAAAGATGCCGGGCAGGCTGCCCGAGGCGACCAGCACGGTGCGGAACAGGCTGAGCGCCTCCTCACTACCCTTGCTGGCGATTTCGCCCATGTCCCAGATCACCGTCCGCTGGCGGTCCAGGTCGGTGGTCGCCACCAGCAGCCGCCGCCCCTTGGCGTGCTCGACGGCGATTTCCGCCAGCATCTCGGCGTCGACGTAGCGGCTGACCAGCCGGTCGAGCGATTCCGAGCGGAAGATGGCCCCCGACCCCGGCCCCAGCTTGCCGATGCCCAGCAGGTCCGCCGCATGGCCGCCAACGTAGGCGTCGGTCAGTCGGTCGTCCCAGCTTGGCCCCAGGAAGGCGAAGGGGGCGATCAGGGCGCCGGTGCTCACCCCCGTGACGATGGCGTAGTCCGGCCGCCGTCCGGCCCGGGTCAGCCCGACCAGGATGCCGGCCCCATAGGCGCCCCCCGCCGCGCCGCCGGAAATGGCCAGGATGTTGAACGCCTCCCGCGCCCAGGGGGCCCGCAGCGGGGCCAGCCGGTCGGCGGCGGCGACCAGGCTGTCCTCGGCCTCCTCGACGCTGAGCCGCACGCCTTCGAACCCGGCGATCGTCGCCTTGGTCAGCCCCGGCGCCGGCAACCGCGCCCCGGGCAGTCGGCTTCGCCAGTTGGGGGTGTCGCTCATCGAAGGTCCTTGGAGTCGGGGGAAACCATAGCAGCACGCAACAACGCGTCTGTCAGCCGAAGGTGACCGCTCAGAGCGTGTCAGGCCGAAGTGTATGCGGTTCGGCCGCCCGGATACGATCTCAATGCATGAATCTAGGCCCTGAAGGGCCTAGAGGCCCTTCTTTGCCGCCTCGACCAGAGCGGCCATCACCCAGGCCTTGGTCGCCTTGGCTTCCACCTCCGAGAGCGGCGTCACGTCCTTGAAGACGATCATCGCCTCCGACCCGACCACCAGGGCCAGGGCATTGGTCAATCGGCGGAACGCGGCCGGTTCGAACTCGCTCCGCCAGGGTTCCAGCGCCGCTTCGATCAGGGGCGTTCGCCGGTTCTGACGTCGTGGCGGGTCGCCGGGCTTTCTGTTCCGCCCCTGCTCCAGGGCCGCCGCCAGCATCAGCCGCAACGGACCCTCGTTGTTCGCCATCATGGTGTCGAGCGCGTCGTCGATGCGGCCCAGGCGCGTCAGGGCGTCTTCCGGCGCGCCCTCGGGGAAGATCTCGCTGACCGGCGGGATGCTCATGTCCACCGCCGCCTCGACCAGCAGGTCGTCGAGGTTGGCGAAGTAGCGATAGGCGGTGGCGCGACTGACCATGGCCTCCTCGGCGACGTCCTCCAGGCTGGGCTTGGAGCCCCCCTTCATCAGCCGCGCCGCCGCCTCCAGCAGATCCTTGCGGGTCCGCCGGCGCTGGTTGCTGCGGCCGATGTTGGCGGGGGGCTTCGGCAATCGTCAGTCCTGCGGCAGTTGCTGGAAGATGGCGGCCAGGTCGAGCCAGACATTCTCCCGACTGATTGCCCCCGAGTCGGCGAATTCCACCACATGCAGCAGCCGAAATTCGAGCCGCCGGCCGCGGCCTTCAAGCCCGAACGGCCGCCCCGGCGCCCGGCCGCGCCACAGCGACTCGTCGACCATGAAGCCCTCGCCGTAGAGCCGGCGAAGCGTCTGCACCTGCCCGTCGGAAAGGTCCGCGAACAGGGTCTCGTAGAACGGCGCCGCGCCGGCCCGGCCGTGCGTCGGCCCGGTCGGCCAGCCGACGATGTCGTGCTCGACGTCCTCGGCCAGGGTGGCCAGCACGCCGGCGACGTTGTCGGCGGCCTCGAAGGCGAAGTGCTCGTCCATGCGGGCGTCCATCTGGGCCGGCGTCAGCGGATCTCTAGGCGACATAGGCCAGTTCCTCGTTGAGCACCCGGAACTGCTCGGGCGGCAGGGCCGTGCGGGCCACGTCGTCGAGGATGTGGCCGTAGGCCTCGGGCGGCGCGTTGGCGCGGATGTAGCGCAGGAAGGTCGCCCGCTCGGCCGGGTTCATGCCGGGCAGCATGATGAAATAGTACTGGGTCAGGCGTTCGGGCGCGATCGACTGGATGATGCGGCTTTCCATGTCCATCAGCTCCTGGTCGCTGAAATGGGCGTGGAAGGCGGGCAGCGCCTCCTGCTCCTCGCGGGCCATGTGGGCCAGGTCTTCGCCGAAGTAGGTCGAAAAGCGCAGATACAGCGCCCGGCCGATGGCGGCGCGGGTCCCGTCGTCGGCGGTTTCCAGGGCGTGGATCAGTCCGTCGAGCTCGCGGAAGGTCACGTAGTGATGGTGATGGTCGTCGGCCAGCTGGGCGGCCAGGGCCGGGACGCGGGTCCGCAACGGCTCGTTGTACTCGGCGTCCTCGTGCTGCAGGTGCTCTTCGGCCAGCTGCAGATGGATGCGCAGTTCGCCAAGCAGGGCGGCGACGGCGCGCGGATCGCGGGTCTCGATCTGGCCCAGCGCCATCAACAGGCGCGAGGAGCCGAGGCGCAGACCCTTGTGAATGGGGCCGTAGAGGTCGTGGCGTTGGGGGGAGGTCATAGGGAAGTCCGTAGCGATGTGAATCCGATACGGCGCAATATATGAGACTCTTGTCTCATTGCAATATTATAATCTTGTAATGAACCTGTTGTAACGCGACCCGCGCGCCGTTCCCCTCGCCTCCTACGCCGCCTCTGGCCCGCCGGATCAACGCCCGGAAGACCGCTCGCGTAAAAAAACACCACAGTTTGTGCAGTCCCCCGCGGCGGCAGGCTATGGCACCGCAAGCTCGAAAACCTTTGTTCTGCAAGGCCGAGCCCATGACTGCCCCGACCCTGACCGATCTGAAAGACAGCACGTTCTTCGAGAACGACGTCAGTACGACGCCCCGGATCATCGACGGCGACGTCACCCTGACCGACGCCGAGGGCGACCTCGCCAACGGCCAGCTGCGGGTGCGCGGCCTGACCGCCGACGACATCATCTCGCTGTTCAACGAGGGAACCGGGGCCGGCCAGATCGGCTTCAACGCCGCGACCGGCGAGGTCACTTACGGCGGCCTGTTGATCGGCATCGCCTCGGGCGGCCTTGGCGCCGACTTCACCATCGCCTTCAACGGCGCCGCCACCCTGGCGGCGGTCGAGGCGGTGATCGAGCACCTGACCTACGCCAACCTGTCAGACCACCCGACTGCCAACCGTACTCTGACCATCGACGTCACCGACGCCGCCGGCCACACCACCGGCAGCGTCACGGGCTACGCGTCCGGCGTCCTGCCGCTGGGGGCCGGCGGCGATCCGCTGGAGAACGGCCCGGTCGTGGCGGGCGACTTCGACAACGACGGCGACAGCGACCTGGTGTTTGTCACCACCGACGGCGACCTGGTCTTCTACGAGCACGGCGCGTCCTCGTTCGACCCCTCCTCCGACGTTCATATCGTGATGGACGCCCCGCTGGCCGCCGGTTCGGCGATTACCGTCGGCGACATCAACAGCGATGGGTGCGCGGACATCGTGGCCCTGGCCCCGGACGGCTCGCTGCGCGTCTTCTCCGGCCTCGGGGCCGGCTCGGGCTACGACAACACCTTCATCGAAGACAGCGCCGGCGCCGCCGCCATCGCCGGCCAGTTGCCGGCCGATTCCGACATGTCCCTGGCCCTCGCCGACTTCAACAAGGACGGGTTCGCCGACCTGGTGCTGGTCTCCGGCGCCGGCCAGATCACCACCCTGCTGAACTACACCATCTACGGGATGGGCTACCAAACGGCCTGGACGTCCAGCGAAACGGCGACCGGCCGGCCGGTGCTGGCCGACTTCAACGGCGACGGCGTCCTCGATCTGGTCATCGCCCTGGCGGACGGCGCCGTCACCCTGGGCCGCGGTGACGGCATGGGCGGCTTCGACTTCTCCGGTCCCAACCCCTTCGCCGGCCTTACCCTGACCGCGCCGGGGACGGTGGTGGCGCTCGACGTCAACGGCGACGGCGTCCTCGACCTGGTGGCCTTCGACGCCGCCGGTTTCCAGGTGCTGATCGCTCCGCCGCCGATCACCAACACCCTGAACCTCAACGTCATCGACGAGCTGGGCCAGATCGCCCTCGCCGGCCTGCCAACGACCGTCGCCTTCGAGGAAGACGCCGTCAGCACGGTCCCGCAGCTATTGTTCGGCGACCTGACCCTGACCGACAGCGAACAGGACCTAGCCAACAGCAACCTGCTGATCACCCCGCAATCCTACGACGACCGCATCTCTGTTCGCCACCAGGGCGTGGGCGCGGGCCAGGTCGGGTTCGACGGCGGCCTGATCTACTTCGGCGGCGTCGCGGTCGGCCAGTTCCAGGACCTCGGCGGCCAGTTCCTGATCACCTTCTCCGGCGCCGCCCCGGGCGCCGTCGAGGCGGTGCTGGAGAACCTCACCTACGCCAACAGCAGCAACTCGCCCCAGCCGTCGCAACTGACCCTCGACCTGCTCGACGCCAACTCCAGCCCGATCGCCCAGTACATCGTCGGCCTGACCATCAACGACAATCCCGAACAGATGACGGTGTCGGGAGGCGATCCCCTGCATCGGATCGAGATCGGCGACGCCGCCGATTCAATCGCCCTCTGCGACAACCTTTCCTTCCAGGATCCGGAAGGCGACCTCGACGGCTCTGTGTTCGCCGTCAGCGGCCTTGAAGCCACCGATCAGGTGAGCCTCGCCGCGACTGCCGATCTCACGGTGAGCGGCGGCGTGGTCAGCTTCATGGGCCAGGCCATCGGTGTCGCCGCCGGCGGCCAGGGCGAAACCTTCTCGATCATTCTCAACGCAGATGCGACCGTCGCCGCCGTCCAGGCCATCATCGGCGCCCTCCGCTTCGCCAGCCCCGGGGCGGCGGTAGGCGACCGCGTCCTGAGCCTGGCCCTCACCGACCAGGGTGGCCACGCCCTGGTGAATGACGGCGGCATGCCGCCCGGCGTCGCGATCATCGTCTATCAGCAAGGCGACCTCACCGATCTCGCCCCTGTGCTCGACCTGACCCTGGCCCAGGCCGCCACCCCGCACCTGCTGGACAGCGACGTCACCGTCACCGGCCCGGACGGCAGCTGGCAAGGCGCCCGGCTTGTCGTCACCGGCATGGCGCCGGGCGACGTGATCGCCCTGGCCGACGGCGCCTTCGACATCGTCGACGACAAGGGCAACCAGATGCTCTTCCTGAACGGCCAGCAGATCGGCCAGATGGTCGATGGCGGCTCCAGCTTCACCGTCTACTTCAACGGCGCCCCGACCAAGGCCAGTGTCGAGGCCATCGTCGAGGCCCTGACCTTCACCAACGCCGGCGCCACGCCGGACGCCGCCCGCTCCCTGACCCTGACCCTGACCGACCCGGCCGGCCTGGTCAGCACCGACCAGATCGTCGTCAACATCGCCGGCGGCGTCGAATACGCCCTGGAACTCTCGGACTTCGCGACCGCCGTCGTTACCGCCGAGGCCAGCGTCAACGGCTTCCTCGTGCCCCTCGACGGCGCCGTCACCCTGCGCGACACCAACGGCGACTACGCGGGCTCGGTCCTGACCGTCTCGGGCGCCGCGGCCACCGACATCCTCGACTTCGCCTTCCCCGACCCCATGCTCCTCATCCTGGAGCCCGACGGCGACCTGATCGCCAATCTCTCCACCGTCATCGGCCACGTCGGCGGCGGGACAGGCGGTCAGCCGTTGACCGTCACCTTCGCGGCCGGCGTCACCACGGCCCAGGTCGAGCTGGTGCTCGAAGCCCTGGCCCTGCGCACGAACGACCCCTCGACGCCGGAATTCCGCACCCTGACCCTGTCGATGCAGAACAGCGAGGGCGAGGCGCTGCACCGCATCGGCGAGACCGGCCCGGTCACCCTGACCTTCCAGATCCAGCCCACGCCGGAGCCGTTCGACGTCACCGGCATCGATTTCAACGCCGCCATCGCCGAGAACGTCATCAACTACGTCGGCGCCGTCATGATGCCGTACGCCAAGCTCACCTCCCCCGGCGGCCTGCCGGGCGGCGTCCTCACGGTCAGCCTCCTGAACAGCGGCGAGATCGTCAGCCTGCGGTCCGAAGGCCTGCTCAGCTACGACAGCGCCACCGGCCAGGTCAGCTATGACGGCCAGGTCGTGGCCACGACCTCACGCGCCGGCTCCACCTTCACCCTGACCTTCGGCGACATCCACGACCCCGCCGTGATCACGGCCGTGCTGCAAGGCGTCGTTCTTTTCGACAGCAACGACAATCCCGACGGCATGCCGCGCTCGCTGATGGTCAACCTCCGCTCGGCCGACGGCCAGTCGGCCGGCCAGGGCTGGAAGTTCACTGTCATTGGCCAGGGCGAGCAGACCGACCTCCTGACCCTGACGCCGGCGAGTGGCGTCTCCTACGACGAGCTGACCCTTAACGCCGGCCCGCAGCCGCTGGTCGGCGACGCCATGCACGACAGCCTGGGCGAACCCGTGGGTGGCTCAATCCTCACCGTCGGCGGCCTGACCGCCGGCGATCGCGTCAGCCTGATGGAGGGTTGGGTGTGGTTCGACGAGGCGACCGGCGTGGTCGGCATCGGGCCCAGGGCCTTCGGCAACGTCATCGGCCACGCCGTCGTCACCGAAGGCGTCAGCCTGGTGGTCACCTTCGTCGCCGGCGTCGATGAAAACGCCACGGTCGGCGTGCTCGAGGCCCTGGGCTTCTCCAACAGCAGCGACACGCCCGCCGCGACCCGCACCCTGACGATCGATCTGGTCAACATCTACGGCCACCCGGCGCTGCTTCCCGGCGGCATCGCGCCGACGCTGACGGTCAACGTCACCCCCTTCCACAACGCGATGGTGCTCACCGGTCTGGCGACCAGCGTCGCCTTCGCCGAGAACAGCCTCAACGCCGCGGCCCAGCTGATCGACAACGCCGTCACCCTGTACGGCCCCGACTCGACCTGGGACGGCGGCACGCTGGTCATCGCCTCCACCGACGCCTTCGACAATTTCGGCCCCGGGACCAGCGCCCGGGTCAGCATCGACGACGACACCCTGCTGGTCGACGGCGTGCCGGTGGCGACCTTCCTCATCGCCGGCCAGACCTACACCGTCACCTTCCTGGCCGCCGCCACCACCGAGGCGGTCGAGCAGATCATCGAGACGGTCCGCTACCGCAACACCGACGACACCCCCGTCGCCAGTCATCCGGTGACCCTCACCCTGACCAGCGCCAACGGCGACATCGTCCAGAGCGAGATCAGCCTGCTCATCACCGCGCAGGACGACGCGACCGTCCTGACCGCGCCGGCCCCGCTGACCTTCACTGAAAACGACCTCAACGCCGGCGGCCTGCTGCCGATGGCCGGCCTCGGAATCAGCGATGTCGACGACATGCGCGTCAGCGCCATCACCCTCGTCGGCTTCCATCCCGACGACATCGTCGGCCTGCGGGCCCAGGGCGGCGACGGCGCCCTCGCCAGCATTCGCGGCGGCACGGCCAGCTATGCCGGCCTGCAGCTGACCTTCTCCCAAGGCAGCGGCTTCCTCACCATCACCCTGCCCGCCCCCGCCAGCCAGGCCCAGGTGCAGGCCATTCTGGCCAATCTGGTGTGGGCCAACACCGACGATACGCCGTCGCTGACCCGCGACCTCAGGGTCATGCTCGTCACAGACCAGGGCCACACGTCCCAGGCCGACTTCGCCGTCAACATCACCACCAACCACGACCGGGCTGTGCTCGAGGGCTTCGCCGCCGCCGTCACCTTCGGCGAACAGTCGGTCAACGCCGGCCCGCAGCTGCTCGATGCGAACCTCACCTTCACCGCCGTCGAGGGCGTCCACAGCGCCGTCATCACGGTCAGCGGCCTGCTGCCCGAAGACCGCCTGACCCTGCTCGGCGACGCCGCCCTGGCCTTCGACAGCGCGACCGGCGAGGTCAGCATCGGCGGCTCCGTCGTCGCCACCCTCGCCGCGCCCGGCGACGGCACGGCGGTCATCACCATCGCCGCCGCCCTGTTCAACGCCGACCGCGCCGCCGTGATCGAGACCATCCTCGAACACCTCGCCTATTCGAACAGCAGCGACACCCCGGCCGCCAGCCGCGACCTGACCATCAGCATCGCCGACCAGCCGCTCGAAACCCCGCTGGCCGACTACCAGCCCGCCGCCCCGGTCACCGTGACCATCAACGTCACGCCGCACCACGACGCCCCGACGATCGGCAACCTGGCGACGATCTATCCGATCTACGAGTTCGAGTTCGAAATCGGCGGCGCGCGCTTGCCCGGGTTATACAACGCCACCGCCTATGCCCCCGACAGCACCAGCTTCGCCGGTGGCCAGCTGATCCTGCAGAGCACCGATCCCGAGGACAGCTTCAGCTTCCAGAGCTTCCAGATCAGCGGCAATACGCTCGTCAGCGGCAGCACCGTCCTCGCCACCTTCACCCAGGGCCCCGGCTCCCTGACCCTGACCCTGGTCCAGCCCGAATACTACTGGGTGGAGTCCCTCCTCCAGAGCGCCCGCCTCCAGAACGCCGATGATACCCCCAACGCCAGCCGCCAGTTGACGGTCACCCTGTCGGATTCCGATGGCGTCGCCGGCAGCTCCGTCATCGACGTCACCGTCGTTCCGAACGACGACGTCATCGACATCGCCGGTTTCGGCGACATCAACGCCCAGGAGAGCGACCTCAACGCCGGCGGCGTCCTGCTGTTTCCGGGCGCCGTGATCACCGACCCGGAGGGCGACTTCACGCTCAAGGATATCAGGATCCTGAACAGCGATCCGCAATGGGTCTTCTCCCTGCGGCCCCAGGGCAGCGACGCCGGCGTCGCCGACCTCAGCAGCGGCTCGGCCACCTACGCCGGCGTCGCCATGACCTTCAGCAACATCGGCTACGCCATCGTCATCGACGCCCCAGGCGCCACCCTCGCCCAGGTGCGGCTCATCCTCGGCAACCTGGTGCTGTCCAACGCCAGCGACACCGTCACCAACCGCCAGATCCAATATCAGGTCGCGTCCCAACAGGGCGGCCTCGACCTGTTCACCCACAACATCAACGTCTCGCCGCAGTACGACCCCAACGCCATCGTCGGCCTCGCCCCGTCCGTCACCTTCGGCGAACAGGCGGTCAACGCCGCCCCGCAACGGCTCGACGCCGAGGTCCACCTGACCTCGTCCGAAAACGCGGCGATCAGAATGGTGATGATCTCCGGCCTCCTCACCGAGGACCGCCTGAGCTTCATCGAGGACGACAATTTCAGCTGGGACCCGGTCACCGGCGTCATCACCATCGACGGCGTCCCCGGTCCCCGCGTGGAGTCCGACGGAACCGGCGGGTTCCGTCTCCAGGCGGTCAACGACGCCTGGGCCGTCTACGTCATGGTCGAGGCCAATCCCACTCCGACCGTCCTGGCGGGCATCGAGGCCGTCATCGAGCACCTGGCCTATTCCAACGCCAGCGACAGCCCGACCGCCAGCCGCACCCTGACCTTCCAGCTGCAAGACATGCTGTCCAACGGCGCCGCGCCGCCGGCCCCGGTCGAGATCGTCCTCAACGTCACCCCGGCCGACGATCCTGCCACCCTGGTCGACGGCGGCCATGAGTTCACCCTGCAGGGCGGGACGCTGCAGTCCTTCGCCGGCGACGTCAGCCTGGTCGATCCCGACGGCGAGGCCGCCGCCGCCCTGGCCGGCGGCGTGCTTACGGTCAGCGGCCTCGGCGCCGGCGACCGCGTCAGCCTCGTCGCCACCGTCGGCGCGGCCGGCGCCGTGCTGCAGCCGAACGGCGAGGTCTGGGTCGATGGCCTGCTGGTCGGCCAGGCCAGCGGCGGCCAGGGGTCAAACTTCGTCATCACCTTCAACGCCGCCGCCACCGACGCGCGGGTCGAGGCCGTCATCCATCAGCTCGGCTGGTCCACGGCCACACCGCAGGCCGGCGACCACAGCCTGCAACTGACCCTGACCCCCGCCACCGGTCCCGCCACCAGCCAGGCCGTTGATTTCCACGTCGCCCCGGCCGCGTCGCTCGTCGTCAGCCCGCTGTTCACCGGCTTCCACAGCGCCACGGTCATGGAGAACACCGCCAACGCCGGCTTTGTCGCCCTCGACTTCGGCATCACCCTCAATCCGGACATCGTCCTGGCCAGCGGCCAGCTGCGACTGACCATGGGCTATGCCATCCCCACGGACGCCTTCACCGTCATCAACCAGGGCACGGGCGCCGGCCAGATCGGCTACACCAAGACCGGCGACAACCACACCACCACCTCTGGCCAGGACTCGGTCGGCGGCCAGCACGGCGCGATCACCTGGCAGGGCGTCGAGATCGGGACCTTCCTGACCGACAGCAGTTATGACACGGGCATCCGCTGGGCCGACTTCGCCTTCAACGCCAACGCCACGCCGCAGGCCGTCCAGGCCCTGCTCCACGCCATCGGCTACACCACCAGCAGCGACACGCCGATCGAGCTGCGGTCGATGTCGGCCGAACTGCACCTGGCCCCCTACCTGGCCCAGACCCTGACCACCCAGGTCCTCACCGGCTCGGTCCACACCGCGATGCAGGCCAACGGCTTCCCCTACTACCAGTCGCCGAACTTCGTGGACGTCGATGCCGACGGCGATCTCGACATCCTGTTCGTCCAGGACTGGGACACCGTCGGCCTTCTGCGGAACACCGGCACGGCCCACAACCCCACCTTCGTGCTGCAGACCTTCCCCGGCCTGCCCATGGACGCGCTCGACGGCCTCGTCGGCTTCTCCGAAGACGGCCGCAGCGCCATGCTCTCGCCGGTCGATCTTGACGGTGACGGCGACCTCGACCTGATGGTCGGCGGCGTTTCCGGAACCATCGCCTATTTCGAGAACACCGGCGGGCCAGGCACGATCAACGCCTTCTCGGCGCGGACCGGCGCCGCCAACGCCTTCAACGGCCTCGACTTCAACCCGGCCGCCCAGAGACAACAGACCTCTCCCGCCCTGGCCGATCTTGACGGCGACGGCGACCTCGACCTGCTGGTCGGGGCCCACGACGGCCACCTGCGCCACTATGAGAACACCGGCACGGCCACCGCCCCGCAGTTCACCGAGCGCCACGACTTCGACGCCGTCGCCATCGCCCCCTCGGCCCGCCCCTTCCTCGGCGACGTCGACCACGACGGCGATATCGACATCCTTGTCGCTGCCTCGGGCACGCGTCTGGTGCTCTACGAAAACCTCGGCGGCGGCCATTTCGACGCCACCCCGCGCTTCTTCGCCGCGACCCAGCCGGACTCCGCCTACTCGACCTACCAATTCAGCACCCGAACGCCGCTCGATCAGATCGCGCTGACCGATCTGAACGGCGACGGCGTCAGCGAACTCTACACGGCGGACTACCTGCAATACTTCCGGCTGCTGACCTCGTCGCAATTCACCACCACGCCCAGCCAGATCGTCAGTTTCTTTCTCGTCGTTCAAAGCGAGCCGGAATACATCTACGGCACGCCCGGCGACGACGCGATCAACGGCGACGCCCGCGACACCACCATCCTGGGCTACGCCGGCAACGACATTATCGATGGCAAGGCCGGCGCCGACCTCCTCTACGGCGGGCTGGGTAACGACACCTATACGGTCGATACGCTGGACACCGTCGTCGAACTCGACGGCGAAGGGACCGATACGGTCAAGGCCGCCTTCAGCTACATCCTCGGCGACTTCGTCGAGAACCTCACCCTGCTCGGCGCCACCGCCATCAACGGCACGGGCAACGCCCTCGCCAACCTGCTGACCGGCAACGCCGCCGCCAACACCCTGATAGGCCTGGACGGCAATGACGCCATCAACGCCGGGGCGGGCAACGACATCCTCGACGGCGGAGCCGGCGACGACAACCTCTCCGGGGGCCTCGGCGCCGACCTCATGCGCGGCGGCCTCGGCAATGACATCTACGCCATCGACAACGCCGGCGACGTGGCCGACGAAACCGGCGGCGGCGGCGTCGACCTGGTCAACTCGGCCCTGACCTGGACCCTGGCCGCCGGCCTCGAAAACCTCACCCTGACCGGCAAGACCGCCACCCAGGACGGCGCCGGCAACGACCTCGGCAACGTCCTGACCGGCAACGCCTATATCAACACCCTGACCGGCCTGGCCGGGAACGACACCCTGCTCGGCCTGGCCGGCGAGGACGTCCTGATCGGCGGCGACGGCGACGACCTGCTCGACGGCGGCCTCGGCGCCGACGCCATGCTCGGCGGCCTCGGCAACGACACCTACATCATCGACAACGTCGACGATTTCGCCGTCGAGATCGGCGGCGGCGGCGTCGACACCATCCAGTCGAAGATCAGCTGGACCATGGGCCTCGGCATCGAGAACCTGGTCTTCACCGTCACCGGCGCGGTCGACGGCGTCGGCAACGCGGTGAACAACCTGATCACCGGTAACCTCAGCAACAACAAACTCAGCGGCATGGCCGGCGACGACCAGCTGATCGGGGCGGCCGGCAACGACACCCTCGACGGCGGAGATGGCGCCGACATCCTCGACGGCGGGGCCGGCATCGACATCCTCACCGGCGGCGCGGGGACCGACACCCTGACCGGCGGCGACGGCAACGACAGCCTCGATGGCGGCACGGGCGCCGACCACCTGGACGGCGGCCTCGGCAACGACACCTACGGGGTCGACAACCTGCTCGACGTCATCGTCGACGCCGGCGGCGTGGACACGGTCAACGCCAGCGTCGACTTCGCCCTGGCCGCCGACCTTGAGAACCTGACCCTGACCGGCGCCGGAGACATCCCGGGGACCCGCAACGCCCTGGCCAACAGCGTCATCGGCAACGGCGGGTCCAACGTCCTGCACGGCGGGGCCGGCATCGACACGGTCAGCGGCATGGCCGGCCACGACACCCTCTACGGCGACGCCGGCATCGATACCCTGCTGGGCGGCGACGGCAATGACCGCCTGATCGGGGGTTTCGACGCCGACAAGCTGACCGGCGGTCTTGGCGCCGACGCCTTCGTGTTCATCGCCGACGACGTCCGCCTGTCGGGCCTTGGCGGCCTGGCCGACCGCGACGCCATCTACGACCTGACGTTCGCCGAGGGCGACATCCTCGACCTCAGCCGCATCGACGCCAACACCCTGCTCGACGGTGACCAGGCCTTCAGCTTCGCCGCCAAGTTCACCAAGGTCGCCGGCCAGGCCACCCTCAAGTTCGCCTCCGGCATCACCACCCTGGAACTGGACAGCGACGGCGACGGCAAGGCCGACCTGCGGATTGCGCTGACGGGCGACCACTCGCTGACGGGGGGCAACCTCTACACCGGCGCGGGAGATACGAACGGGGGGTGGATTCTGTAACAATCGCTTGTGAGTTCGCCTCGGGGCGCCCTTCTCCCCTCGCGGGAGAAGGTGTCGGCGAAGCCGACGGATGAGGGGGCTCCCCGGCCCCCGACGCAGCCTGTCGCGACCACCTCTGCGCAGCTTGACGACCTATCGACCCCTCATCCGGCGCTGCGCGCCACCTTCTCCCGCAAGGGGAGAAGGGACACTCACGGCGGCTGACCCGATGGCGAAGGCTGGGGAACAGCTCAGCAGTCCTCCCTCAGGCGGCCCGCGAACTGGCCGCCGCTTCCTGCCACCGGACGATCCGCCGAACCGTCCCGAACCCGATGATGACCAGGCCCGTGAAGCTGTTGATCTCGATCCGCATGCGGCGGCGGATGCGCAGGTTGCCCTGGCCGTCGGTCTCCACCATGCCGGCGCCTTCCGCGTCGCGCAGCATCCGCTGGAAATGCGCCCGCGAGGACCCGCACCGACGGGCCAGGTCGGAGATGCTGATCGGAAACCATTCGGCGGTCGGCCATTCCTCGCCGGGCGGGGCGGCGTTGATCAGCTGCCAGAACATCGGCATGCCGTTCCGTCGCTTGGCGAAGACATCCATGGTCGGATCGGTGTTCTGGCGATGCACCAGCGCCGAGGTCAGCTGGGCGTCGCTGGTGGCGATGATGAACCGGTCGAAGGCCGCGTCATCCCGGGCCAGTTCCTCGGCATAGCCCTCCAGCTCGGGCTGGACCGAGGCGATAATCGCCGTCTGCCGGATGAAATGGGCGCGGAACGCCGAGCGCATGCGGGCGGTCGGGCGGAAGCGCCGCTCCCGCCGGTCGTCGCTGCTCGCCTCCGGCTCGATGTAGCCGATGAAGCGCAGGTAGGCGAAGGCGGCGTGCGACCAGGTGCGGCTGCCGTAGCCGACCGCCTCGGCCAGGGCGTTGAACCGGGCGATGGTCAGTCCGCCGGGCTGCGCATACAGCCCCAGGGTCCAGATGCCGGCCGCGAACCGGGTGACGTCGCGCAGGGCGTGGACGACAACCGAGTTCTCCGCCCGCTCGGGCAGGCCCAGCTCCATCAGGGCGATGGCCGCCCCCCGATAGCCGGGCTCGGTCCAGACGCGCATCAGGCTGGCTTCGTTCAGCGGCGCGACGATCAGGTCGAGGATCTCGTCGTTGACCACATGGGCGGGCACGGAGGCCCCGGCCCGGCGCGCCAGGCGCAGGCTCTGGTCGCGCCGGATCACCTCGACCTTCGCGGCAAGTTTCTCGTCGCTTATCGCCATGGCGGTGTGGATGGCGTCATGCCGCCTCGTCCCGGTCAAGCACGTCGTGCGCGAACTCGGCGATCAGGCCAAAGCTGATGATGTTGAAGGCGACCAGCGCGTTGATCTCGTCCCGCAGGGCGGGCGTTATCCGCAACATCCCGGCCGCGTCCAGGCTGAGCAGCCCATGCTTCTCGCCGTCGCGCAGCATGCGCATGTAGTGCGGCCGCGACACGGCGCTGCGCCGCGCCAGCTCGGCCAGCCTGATGGGAAACGGCTTCGTCGACGGCCAGGTCTCGTCCCCCGGCGCCGCCTCGATCAGGGTCCAGACCATCGCCGTGCCCGAGCGCCGGGTGTTCAACACCTTCAGGACATTGCCGACCGACTTGCGCTCGACCAGCGCCCCGCTGAGCATGCCGTCGCTGAACCGCCGGATCATCTCGTCGTAGACCAGGTCCTCCCGCGCCATGCGTTCGCCCAGCCGGCCGGCGACCGGGTCCAGCGGCCCGACCGCCTTCAGTCCCTTGGCGATATGGCCGCGGAACGCCGCCCGCAGCAGCGGCGTCGGCCGGAACCGCCGCTCGCGCCGGTCGCCCCCGCCCGGCGCCGGCTCGATGTAGCCGACGAACCGCAGATAGCCGAACAGCGCATAGGTCAGGGTGCGGCTGCCTTGGCCGATCAACTGGATCAGGCCGTGAAACCGCGAATAGGTCAGCCCGCCCGGCGTCAGCGCCAGGCCCATGGACCAGATGGCCACCGCGAACCTCAAGGGGTCGCGCAGGGCGTTGGCCATGGCCCCGCTGTCGGTGACCGTCGGCAGGCCGATGGCGATCATCCCCTGCGCCACCTGGCGATAGGCGGGATGGGCCCAGATGCGGTCGTGGTTGGCTTCGGACACCGCCTGGGTCATCCGCGCCAGGGATTCCTCCACCGACCGGTGAAGATAGGTCGAGGCGTTGGCCTTGGCTGCGCTTTCGGCCAGCACCGCCGCCACCGCCGTTCGAAATCTCTCGTCCTTGAACACGTTCCCGCCGGCCCCGCCCGGACCTCCCCCAGCCCGATATGAGCAGGGTAACGCCGGTTTCCCGAATTTGTCGACCAGGCGACTAAAGGAGCCCGCCTTGGGACGACAAGCCTGACCTTGCGGCAAGGACGCCGAATTCCTCCGCTGCTGGACTTTTTTGCGCGGCCGTTGTCGGGTCTGCGCCTGCCCATCCGTCCTGTGACCAACCCGGGAGACGCCCATGCTCAAAACGGCGGCTTCTCAAATCGCGGTTTTCCAGATCGACGCTCAGAGCAGATTAGGGTCCTTCATGCAGGCCGCGTGCAGCTTTTGCAGGCGAGTTACCAGAGGCGTCGTTCGCTTCTGCTGAATTGCCGTGTCCGCTTCGGCGAATTCGTCCAGCGTCAGCTCCCGCTCGATGCTCCGCAGCGCGCAGCCGCACACCGGCGCGCTTCCGCCGCCGTCCCGGCAGCCGTTGAGCACATTGTTTCTGACCCATTCCGGATATCGAGGCCGCTTGGCCTGACCGGTTTCCCGCACGAAGTCGTAGGTCGCCGAGAGGCTGTCGAAGCTTCTCCCCTGCCCGCCGCCCTGGCAGGCCGACTCCAATGCCCGGCCGACCGCCGAGCGCGCGACGACCGGCATCCAGCCGAGGTCCTTGCCGATCTGCGGCCGCACGCCGAAACCCAACCAGACCGCCTGCTTCAGCTGGCGGACCCGACCGGCCGCGCAGTCGAACTCGACCTCGCGCAGCGCCGCGTTCGGTCGTTCGCCCTTTTCCCTGATCGCCACGAGCAACCGGGCTCTGATCTTCCCCCGCGCCGCCCGTGCCTCACCGGTGTCCAGGAACATCATGCCGTTGTTGGACTCGTCCATTGCCGTCAGCGTCCAGCGCTCGCCGGCCTTGCGCGGAAAATTCGGCTGCGGCGTCTTCGGCACATAGTCGTTGGGAACCTCGATCGGTGGTCGGGGCATGATCCTCGCCGGCGGCGGGATGGGGCCCTTGCGCCAGGAAGCCGTCCGCCCCCGCGCCTCCTTCTCGGCCTCCAGGAGAGTCAGCCTCCGCCCGGTCGGCGCCGAACCGGCGCCGCAGACCTCCGCCAGCAACTGCGCCCCATCGCTGTCTGGGTACGGCAGATCGGCCTCGGCGTTCTTCGGCCACGGCAAGGGATCCAGCCGCTCGGAGCCCGGCTTGACGTTTCTTTCTGGCCCCTTGCGAACAGTTCCCCACTCGCAGTTCAGGCGATAGTCCGCCCGGGCGTACCAGATTTCGGTCTCGCCTGATCCGTAGATGGTGACAGGCATCACGGAAATCGTCTTGATCTCGACCTCGGCGCCGGCCGGCGTGGGGCTCGTGCGGTATTGCACCCCCATCGTGCCCGCGAAAGGTTGCCAGAGGTCACCGCCGCCCGCGATCGGCGCCGGCGCCGCCAGGCCGGCGAAGAGCACCCCCAACAACCACTTCATTCCATATCCCCGATCCCGTACGCGTCACACTTGGCGGCGGCTGGACTTTTTCTCGCCGCCGATGTCGGCTCAGTCCTGCCCCGTTCGTCCTTAGCCTGACACAGAGAGGTCGCCATGCTCTACGCCATATTCTGCTACAATCAGGAGGACGTCACTTCCGCCTGGGCGCCCGAGCATGAGGCCAGGGTCATGGGCGACCTGATGGCCGTGCAGGACAGGCTGTCCGCCGCCGGCAAGCTCGGCCCCGTCGCCCGCCTGCTGCCGACCACGGCCGCCACCACCCTGCGCAAGGGCGACGAGCCGCTGGTCATCGACGGCCCCTTCGCCGAGACCAAGGAACAGCTGCTCGGCTTCTACGTCATCGACGTCGCCGACCTCGATGAGGCCCTCGCCGTCGCCAAGGACCTCGCCAAGGCCAACCCTGGCCTCGGCAGCTACGAGATCCGCCCCCTGGCCCTCTTCCACCCGGGCGGGGACGTGGGCAGCCTCTGATGACCGATCCGGCCTGGATCCAGTCGGCCCTGACCTCGGCCCGCCCCCAGGCCGTCGGCGCCCTGCTGCGCTATTTCCGCGACCTGGACACCGCCGAGGAAGCCTTTCAGGACGCCTGCCTGCGGGCCCTGCGCACCTGGCCGGACAAGGGCCCGCCGCGCGATCCGACCGCCTGGCTGATCATGGTCGGCCGCAACGCCGGCATCGACCAGGTCCGCAAGGTCAGGCGTGAGACCTCGCTCCCCGACGAGGAGCAGATCAGCGACCTCGACGACGCCGAGCCCGACCTCGCCGACCGCCTCGACGGCGCCGACTACCGCGACGACGTCCTGCGCCTGATGTTCATCTGCTGTCATCCCGCCCTGCCGGCCAGCCAGCAGATCGCCCTGGCCCTGCGCATCGTCAGCGGCCTTTCGGTCCGCCAGATCGCCAAGGCCTTCCTGGTCGGCGAGGCGGCCATGGAACAGCGCATCACCCGCGCCAAGGCCCGCATCGCCGCCGCCGGAACCAGCTTCGAGACCCCCGGCGCCGTCGAGCGCTCCGAACGCCTCGCCGCCGTCGCGGCCATGACATACCTGATCTTCAACGAAGGCTATTCGGCTGGCCAGGGCGACGAAGACAAGGGCCAGCTGGCCGGCGAGGCCATCCGCCTGGGCCGCCTGCTGCTCCGCCTGTTCCAGACCGAGCCGGAGATCATGGGCCTGACCGCCCTCATGCTGCTCCAGCAATCCCGCGCCGACGCCCGCTTCGACAAGGCCGGCGAGGTCATCCTGCTCGACGACCAGGACCGCCGCCTGTGGAACCGCAAGATGATCGCCGAGGGCCTGGCCCTGATCGACAAGGCCATCCGCCACGCAAGGCCCGGCCCCTACCAGGTCCAGGCCGCCATCGCCGCCCTGCACGCCCGCGCCACCACGCCTGCTGACACGGATTGGCAGCAGATCGACGCCCTCTACGCCAACCTCGAGCGGATGAACCCCTCCCCCGTCGTCACCCTCAACCGCGCCGTGGCGGTGGCCAAGTCCGTGGGCCCGGAAGCCGCCCTGGCCATGGTCGAGCCCTTGGCCGACCGCCTCTCCAGCTACTTCCACTTCCACGGCCTGCGCGGCTGGCTGCTCATGCAGCTGGGCCGCAAGCGCGAGGCCCGCGAAGCCTTCGACCACGCCATCGGCCTGGCCGGCAGCCTCGCCGAGGCCACCCACATCCGCAAACAGATCGACAGCCTGCTGGCGGGTTAGAGCCCGGCCGGTCCAGGGTGGACACAGGGTGGTCGTTCGCGCCTGACGGATGGACGCCAAGGCGGTTGTCGGTAGGTGCTAATGCATTGAAATATTGGACAAAATACCTCTACACAACCCTCTCGGACGGGGTACAATGGACTCCGCTTCGATAGACCACCCGCCGACCGAAAATTCCACCGGTCGCCTGTCGGAATCGCTCCCGCTCATCCGTCCTTTGACCAGAACAAGGAGACACCCGTGACCGACGCCCTGACCACCGCCAACGCCAAGGCCGCCCTCGAGCCTGGCGTGATCCCCTACATCGTCATCGAGCGCGCCGCCGAGGCCGTCGATTTCTACAAGCAGGCCTTCGCCGCCGAGGAAATCGCCCGCATGCCCGCTGAGGACGGCAAGCGCCTGATGCACGCCCAGCTGACCGTCAACGGCGGCTCGGTCATGCTCAACGACCCCTTCCCCGAGCATGGCCACCCGGCCGTCCCCCTGACCTGCCTGACCATGCAGCTGCTGGTCGCCGACGCCCAGGCCTGGTTCGATCGCGCCGTGACGGCCGGCTGCGCCCCGACCATGCCGCCCCAGCTGATGTTCTGGGGCGACACCTGGGGGACGGTGACCGACCCCTTCGGCGTCCAGTGGGCGTTCAACCAGACCGGCAAGAAAGACGCCTGAGCGTCTGCATCATCGAGATTTCGGGACAACTACAATGCTCAAGATCATCCTCATCATCCTCGGCCTCGTCGCCTTGGCCGTCGCCGGCCTGGTGGCCTTCGCCAGCACCAAGCCGGACACCTTCATCATCCAGCGCAGTACGACGATCAATGCCCCGCCGGCCCGCGTCTACGCCCTGATCCAGGACTTCCATCAATGGGGGCGGTGGTCGCCCTTCGAGAAGCTGGACGCCGACATGAAGCGCACCTTTGGCGATCCGGCCGCCGGCCTCGGCGGAACCTACGCCTGGGAGGGCAAGAACGCCGGGACCGGGGCCATGAAGATCGTCGAGGCCGATCCCGGCCGCCGGGTAAAGATCGCCCTCGACTTCACCAAGCCCTTCCCGGCCAACAACCAGGCGATCTTCGACCTCGAACCAGCCGGCGAGGGCACGAAGGTGACCTGGGCCATGACCGGCAAATCCCCTTTGATGTTCAAGGTCATGGACACGGTGATGGGCATGGACAAGACCGTTGGCAAGAGCTTCGAAGACGGGCTCAACGACCTGAAGGCCGCCGCCGAAAAGTGACCGGGTTTGCCTCCCTTCCGCCACATCGGGCGCCCAGCTTCGGCGAGCGGCAGGGAGAAACCTCAAAGTGGGTCGCGAAAATCTTCAACCGTCGTTCGCCCGAACGGCGCGGTAGCATCTAGCGCTCTGCCCACTATGCGGCTAAATCCACCGGTCGATGCCGCCATCGTGGCGGAATTCTGGGCCGCCATCTGGCGGTCACTACTCTACTAGGACGACTACATGGCGCGCGGTACGGTCAAATGGTTCAACGGGGCCAAGGGTTTTGGCTTCATCCAACCCGATGACGGGGGCAGCGATGTCTTCGTCCACATCTCGGCGGTCGAGCAAGCTGGCCTGCACGGCCTGAACGACGGCGATCTGGTCAACTACGAGCTGGAACAGGACCGCCGCAGCGGCAAACTGTCGGCCGGCCAACTGGTTGTCACCGGCAGCGGCCCGCCCCCGGCCGGCGGCGCCCGTGGCGGCCCCGGCGGCGGTGGCGGCGGTTTCGACCGCCCGCAACGCTCGTTCGACCGGCCCCCGCGCTCCTTCGACGGCCCCCGCGCCGGCGGTGGCGGCGGTGGCGGCGGCTCGCGTGAACCGGCTGGTCCGGGTTCGGGCGTGGTCAAGTGGTTCAACGGCACCAAGGGCTTCGGCTTCATCCAGCCCAACGACGGTGGCGGCGACGTGTTCGTCCACATCTCGGCGGTTGAACAGGCGGGTCTGCGTGGCCTGAACGAAGGCCAGGCCGTCTCCTACGACCTCGAGCAGGATCGTCGCAGCGGCAAGACCTCGGCGACCAACCTCAAGATCGACTAGAGCTTTCAGGGCCGGTCCTCCGCAGGGGACCGGCCCTTTCTCTTCCTGCCTCTTTCCGGGTGAGCCACCACGTGACTCCTGCCCTCTCCGCCGCGCCGGTGCTCGAAACCGACCGCCTCATCCTTCGCGGCCACACCCCCGACGATTTCGAAGACTGCCTGGCCCTGTGGAGCGATCCCGAGGTCACCCGCTTCATCGGCGGCCGCCCGGCCGGCAGCGAAGAGGTCTGGGCGCGCACCCTGCGCTACATCGGCCACTGGCAGGCGCTGGGCTACGGCTTCTGGGCCATCTTCGAAAAGGCCTCGGGCCGCTTCGTCGGCGAGGCCGGCTTCGCCGACTTCCACCGCGACATCGCCCCCAGCCTGACCGGCATGCCCGAGATGGGCTGGGCCCTGCAGCCCTGGTCGCACGGCAAGGGCTACGCCACCGAGGCCATCGCCGCCGCCATCGCCTGGGGCGAGACGGTGTTCACGGCCCCCAGCTGCTGCATCATCTCGCCGGGCAACGGCCCGTCCGTCCGCGTCGCCGAAAAGCTCGGCTTCCAGGAACTGGCCCACACCACCTACCACGGCGAACCGACGGTGATTTACCGCCGGGACTGGGTCTAACGCACCGGCCGTAGCAGGTAGTGGCTGACGCCCCACTCCTGCCCGTCGCGATGGCCGAACAGCCCGGCGGTGGCCAGGAAGAACAGCCGCCAGCGCCGCCGCCAGACCCCCGCCTGATCGCCGTAGGTCGCCTTCATGATCCGCCGCACGGCCAGGTCCTCGCGGTCCATGTTCGCCAGCCAGTCGAGGGCCGTCTTCTCGTAGTGCCCCCCATTCCACTTCCAGTCTTCGATGACCTCGAACAGGTCGCCGAAGTCGCGGATCAGGTCGTGGCTGGGCATGAAGCCGCCGGTGAAGAAGTATTTGCCGATCCAGTCCTCCTGGTCCTCGTGGCTGAACCGGTAGGGCTGCGACCGGTGGCTGAAGATGTGGATGAAGAGCCGCCCCTCGGGCCGCAGCCAGTCCCGCACCCGCCCCAGCAGCTGGCCCCAGTTGGCCATGTGCTCGAACATCTCCACCGAGACCACGCGGTCGAAGGTCCCGTCCGGCTGGAAGACATTGGCGTCGGCGGTGATGACCTTCAGGTTGGCGTAGCCGCGCGCCTTGGCCTGGGCCTCGATATGCTCCCGCTGGCCATGGGAGTTGGACACGCTGGTGATCCGGGCGTTCGGATAGCGCGCCGCCATCCACAGCGACAGCGAGCCCCAGCCGCAGCCGAGCTCGAGGATGTCCTGCCCGTCCTCCAGCCGCGCGTGCTCGCAGGTCTGCGTCAGCGCCCGGTCCTCGGCCTGGGCCAGGGTCCGCGCGCCCTTGTCGTACAGGCAGCTGGAGTACTTCAGCCGCGGCCCCAGCACGATGCGGAAGAACTCGGCCGGCACCTCATAGTGCTGGTCGTTGGCCGCGTCGGTGTGCTCGGCGATGGCGCGGGTGCGCATGTCGCGGGCGAACTGTCCCGGCAGATCGTCGGGCAGGCCCAGCAGCTCCAGCCGCTGCTTCTCGACCAGCCAGCTGATCGCCGCCTTGCGGATCATGTCGGGCGCCGGAAGGCTCTCGGCGGCGTTGATGGCGGTCTTCAACAGGTCCATGGGAGCCTCAGGCTTTCGGGGGCATCGGGAAGAAGGCGGAAACACGGGCCTGGTAGTCGGCGTAGGCTTGGCCCCGCGACCTCAGCATGGCCTGCTCGAGCGGCGGCACGCCGGAGACCTTGATCAGCAGCCAGGCCATGAAGGCCGGCCCGATCATCGCCAGCCAGCCCCAGGGCCAGGCCGTCAGGCTGGTCCCCAGCGCCATCACCGGCCAGGCCAGCCAGATCGTCCATTCGAAGAAGTAATTGGGATGCCGCGACCAGCCCCACAGGCCGAGGTCGCAGACCTTGCCCTTGTTCCTCGGGTCGGCCTTGAACCGCGCCAGCTGCAGGTCGGCCAGGGTCTCCCCGCCGATACCGCCGGCCAGGATCAGCCCGGCCGCGATGTCGCTCCAGGCCAGCCCCGGCGCGGGATTGCGGGCCGCAACCAGGATGGCCAGGCACAGCAGGCCGCCCGCCGCCGCCTGCGACTGCAGGAAGCCGAACATGCGCGGCTGGAAGCGTTTGCCCCAGGCCTTGCGGAAGCCGGCATAGCGCGGATCCTCCGGCGCCCCGGACACCCGCCGCCTCAGGTGACCGCCCAGCCGCAGAGACCAGAACAGGATCAGCCCGCCGGCGATCCACTGCCGCGGGCTCGCCTCGCCGTCCAGGGGCCAGAGCGCGCTGACCGCGCCCGCCGGTCCCATGCCGAAGCTCCAGAAGACATCCGTCCAGCCGCCATTGGCCACGGCCCGCTGGTAGGACCAGGCCATGGCCATCCAGACGCTCAAACCAGCAGCCACCGCGACGGCGAGAAGGATCATGTCCATACCTACGCGCGGCGCCTCCCGATGGATGAGGGGATCAGGCCTGAAACAGCCTCCAGGCCTGATAAAGGTAGATCGCCCCGACCCCGGTGACGATCCAGCGGGTCCATTTGAGGAACGAGACATCGGTCAGCCGGTCGAGGATCTTCCCCCCGACGATGGTCCCGCCGATCGACAGCGGCGCGGCCAGGACGAACACCCACCAGGGCGGGACTCCTGCCCCGCCGATCTTCAACAGCGGCGCGCCGAACACCACCACCTTGGCCAGATGGCTGAACACCTGGGTCCCCGCCTTGGTGGCGACAATCTGGTGGCGGGTCATCTGTGTCCGCACGAAGAAGATGTCGAGCAGCGGCCCGGCCACCCCGGCCACCAGGTTCAGGCTGGTGACCAGCAGCCCGGCCGTCACCGCCTGCGGGCCCTTGGCCGCGTCCAGCGACAGCCAGCCGCGCGGCAGCCAGACCAGGATCGGGCACAGCCCCAGCATCAGGAACAGCAGCCCCTTGGACGGGCTGTAGCTGACCAGGGTGACGATGATCCCGGCCACCAGCGCCCCGACCGCATAGAGCCCGATGATCCGCCAGTTCAGGTGCTTGCGGTGCAGGATGGCCCGCGACCCGTTGGCGACGATCTGCATCACCCCGTGGGTCACGAATGCCCCCGACACCGGCAGCACCAGCGCCAACGCCCCCATCAGCACCAGCCCGCCCGCCAGCCCGAAGACGCCGGTCAGCACGGCGGTCAGGAAGGCGACGACGAGGATGAAGGCGCTGGTGGCGGCGGTGATCGTATGGCCCCTCCAAAAGAGAAGCGTAGGCGGCGACGGGTTCGAACCGCCGACCCTCTCGGTGTAAACGAGATGCTCTAACCAGCTGAGCTAGCCGCCCGCGCCGGGTGGATGTAGCCGCAGAAACGCCCGGGCGAAAGGCTCAAGGCCCAGCCTTAGGGGTTGTAGTTGATCGTCTTGCTGGACAGGCCGGTGATGTCGGTCTCGCCGAAACCCTCCAGCAGGTCGGTGATGCAGGTGTATTCGGCGGTGTTGATCCGCTTGAAAGGCCCAGGCCGCTCGACACAAAGCTTGAAGTCGCCGCCCCAGTCGCCGTCGGTCTCGTCCTCGGCATAGTCGTAGACCATGCCGTCGTTGGGCAGGTTGAGGGTGATGCAGCTGGCGCCGCCGATCTTCTTCCAGCCCTCGACCACCCAGCTGTCCGATCCCGGCGCCTCCCGGTAGCTGACGGCCAGATAGACGTTGCCGGAGGTCTTGTTGCAGAAGCTCACGGCGGCATAGCCGGCGCGGGGGCTGGCCCCGTTCTGCGCCATCGCGACCGGAGCCGCCGAGGCGCTGAACAACAGTGCGGCCATGGCCACGGCGACAGATCTGGAAATGGACATGCTCATACCCCCGCAGGACAGCCCTGCGCTATGACGCACGCTTTCATCGAAATTGGCAAGACGCCGGACGTTGTTATCCCAGCGCCGCTCGCCCGCCGGTCAGCCGTTGAGCGCGGACTTCAGGCCTTCGCCGACCTGGAAGCGGGCCGTCTTGCTGGCCGGGCGCTTGACGGTCTCGCCGGTGCGCGGATTGCGGGCCGTGCCGGCCGCGCGGGAGACGGCCTTGAAGGCCCCAAAGCCCACCAGACGCACGTCCTCGCCCTTCTTCAGGGAGGCGGTCACCGCCGCGGTAAAGGCTTCGAGGGCGGCCCCCGCCTGGGTCTTGTTCAGTCCCGCGCCGTCCGCGATCGCGGCGACCAATTCGGCCTTCGTCATACGCAGTCTCCCAGCCAATAATCCGTTGTGCGGCGCGGTGTTCGCGTCGTGCGCGAAACCCCTCGCCCGCCGCGATTATGAAGACTGTCGGCTAGTCGTCAAAACAAACGCGCCCCGGGTTGCCCCGGGGCGCGCACATTATCGACGTTCACATGCCGATGTTTACCCTTAATGGGTAATCACGGCGTCCGCGTCGGCTTCGTCCACCTTCGCAGGCGCAACAACCGGCTCGTCGTCTTCCGACCACTCGATGGCCACCGGGGCGCTGGTAAGGGCCCGGGCGATGGCTTGATCCACCGTCGAGATCGGGACGATTTCGAGGGCGTCCTTCACCGTCTGCGGCACGTCGGCCAGGTCCTTCTCGTTCTCCTGCGGGATGAGGACGGTCTTGATCCCCGAGCGCAGGGCGGCCAGCAGCTTTTCCTTCAGGCCGCCGATCGGCAGGACGCGGCCGCGCAGGGTCACCTCCCCGGTCATGGCGATATCCTTGCGGATCGGAATGCCCGTCAGCACCGAGATGATGGCGATGGCCATGGCCACGCCGGCCGACGGCCCGTCCTTGGGCGTGGCGCCTTCCGGAACGTGGACGTGGACGTCGGTCTTCTCGAAGGCCGGCGGCTTGATGCCGAACTTGGTCGAGCGGGACCGCACGTAGGAGTTCGCCGCGGCGATGGACTCCTTCATGACGTCCTTGAGGTTACCGGTGATCGACATGCGGCCCTTGCCGGGCATCTTGACCGCCTCGATGGTCAGGATCTCGCCGCCGAACTCGGTCCAGGCCAGACCGGTGACGATACCGACCTGATCCTCCTCGTCCGTCTCGCCGTAGCGATACTTCTGGACGCCCGCGTACTTGGCCAGGCGTTCGTCGTCGATGGTGATCGACTTGAGGTCCTCGCGGGCCAGATCGCGCACCGTCTTGCGGGCCAGGTTGCCCAGTTCCCGCTCCAGCGACCGCACGCCGGCTTCCCGGGTGTAGTAACGGATCAGGTCCTGGATGGCCTTGTCCGGCACGACGAAGTCTTCAGGCGTCAGGCCGTGGTCCTTGGTCAGCTTGGGCAGTACGTGCCGCTTGGCGATCTCGATCTTCTCGGCTTCGGTGTAGCCGGGGATGCGGATGATCTCCATGCGGTCCAGCAGGGGCTGGGGCATGTTCAGGCTGTTGGCCGTGGTGACGAACATCGTCTGCGACAGGTCGTAGTCGACCTCCAGGTAGTGGTCGGCGAAGGTCGAGTTCTGCGCCGGGTCCAGCACCTCGAGCAGGGCCGAGGACGGGTCGCCCCGGTAGTCGCTGCCCATCTTGTCGATCTCGTCGAACAGGAAGAAGGGATCGACCGCCTTGGCCTTCTTCATCGACTGGATGATCTTGCCGGGCATCGAGCCGATGTAGGTCCGGCGGTGACCGCGGATCTCGGCCTCGTCCCGCACGCCGCCGAGCGACAGGCGAATGAACTCACGCCCGGTCGCCTTGGCGATCGAACGGCCAAGCGAGGTCTTGCCGACGCCGGGAGGACCGACGAGGCAGAGGATCGGGCCCTTCAGGGAGTTGGTCCGGGCCTGCACGGCCAGGTACTCCAGGATCCGCTCCTTCACCTTGTCGAGGCCGTAGTGGTCCTCTTCAAGGATGGCCTCGGCCCGGACGATATCGATCTTCTTCGGCTTGGCCTTGCCCCAGGGCAGGGACAGCAGCCAGTCGAGGTAGTTGCGCACCACCGTGCTCTCGGCCGACATCGGGCTCATGTTGCGCAGCTTCTTCAGCTCGCCGTCGGCCTTGGTTCGCGCCTCTTTCGAGAACTTGGTCTTCTTGATGCGTTTTTCGAGCTCGATGAGTTCGTCGCGGCCGTCGTCCTGGTCGCCCAGCTCGCGCTGGATCGCCTTCATCTGCTCGTTGAGATAGTACTCGCGCTGGGTCTTCTCCATCTGCCGCTTGACGCGGCTGCGGATCTTCTTCTCGACCTGCAGGACGGAAATCTCGCCTTCCATCAGCGAGAACACCTTCTCCAGCCGCTTCACGACATTGAACAGCTCAAGCAGCTGCTGCTTGTCGCCGATCTTGACCGAGAGGTGGGCGGCGATGCTGTCGGCCAGCTTGCCGGGCTCGGTGATGTGCGGGATCGACGCCAGGGCTTCCGGCGGGATCTTCTTGTTGAGCTTGACGTAGGCCTCGAACTGCTCGGCCACGGCGCGGCTGAGGGCTTCGGCCTCATGCTCCTCGCCGTCGTCCTCGTCGAGGATGGCGGCCTCGGCCTCATAGAAGTCCTCGGAGCCGACGAAGCGGGTGACGGCCGCGCGCTGTTTGCCCTCGACCAGCACCTTGACGGTGCCGTCGGGCAGTTTCAGCAGCTGCAGCACGGTGGCCACGACGCCGACGTCATAGATGGCGTCCGGGGCCGGATCGTCATCGGCGCTGTTCTTCTGGGTGGCCAGCAGGATCTGCTTGTCGCCGCGCATCACCTCTTCGAGGGCGCGGACGGATTTCTCGCGGCCGACGAACAGCGGCACGACCATGTGGGGGAATACGACGATGTCCCGAAGCGGCAACACCGGAAGCGTACGAAGTTCTGACATTTACCTGTCTCCTGCCCGCGCCCCGATAATCGGCGGCGCGGCGTACACGTTCCGTTACGAACGGGTACGATTACGCAGATAGTTGGGCGCTTCGCAGGCGCATTCAAGCGGACCCGCTGTCACAGGCGGGGATAAGCACCGAAAGAATCAGCAAAAATCGCCTGATCCGCGACTTCGGCGCCGATTGACAGCCCGTCTGCGGACGGTAGCTTCCGCTTCGGGGGATCGGGGATTGAATCGACATCGAAGCCTTGCGGCCGGGGCGGCGCCCTGGACCCATGCTGCGCTGGCCGGCGGACTGACCGCCGGGCTGCTGTCGCTCGCCGCCCTGCCTTCGGGGATCGCCGCATGGCCGGTCATCGCCCTCACCGCCCTGTGGGCCGCCGGCGAGGCCGCCGCGGCCGGCCTGCGCGGTCCTGAAACCGCTGCGAACGGCGCCGCCGGCCGGATGGCGCACCGCCTGGCCGGTTTGACGGGGCTGATCCTGCTGGCCCTGGTCGCCGTCCCTCTCAGCCAGGCCACGGGCGCCCCGTCGCTCGCGCCCGGCTGGCTGGCCGCCGGCCTGATGCTGGCCGGGGCCACCTTTCGCATCGCCGCCATCCTGGCCCTCGGCGGCCGCTTCAACAGCGACAACGCCATCGCCGACGGCGCCGGGCTGCAGGAGGCCGGCCCCTACCGCCTGCTGGCCCATCCTTCCGAGCTCGGCCTGCTGCTGCTGGCCATCGGCGCCCTGGCCTTCGTCGGCCACGGCCTCGACTGGCTGTGGCTGATCCCGCTCTACGGCCTGCAGGCCGTCCGCATTCGCCTCGAAGAGCAGTCCCTGCTCGGCCATTTCGGCGAGGCCTATCGCCAGTACCGGCGCCGCCGGTACGACCCTTTACCCAGTAACCTGTTCAAGACGCGGGGAGCGTAAACACCCATGATCATCTTCGGCACGCGCGGCGTGACCCTGTCCGGCAAGCCGGCGCCCTTCTACTGCCCGCAGTGCGACGGCGACCGGCAGTACAAGCGCAAGACCATCCGCCGGTTCTTCACCCTCTACTTCATCCCGCTGATCCCGCTGGACAAGCTGGAGGAGTACATCCAGTGCCAGACCTGCCGGTCCAACTTCCGCACCGAGGTCATCCACTATGATCCGCGGGCCGAGCGCGAGGCGGCCCGCGAGGAGTCGCGCCGCGACTTCCGCACCATCCTGGTCCACTTCGCCGCCCTCTCGGGCCGTCGCGACGTGGCCTTCCTGCAGACGATCTGTGACCTCTACAGCCAGTTCGACGGCGGCGAGATCAACACCGCCATGGTCTCCCAGGACCTGGAATTGACCCGCAAGGATCTGGCGCTGGAAACCGGTCGCATCCGTCAGCAACTGAGCGACCAGGGCCGGGAATCCATTATCCGCGCCGCCTACACGGCCGCTACGGCCGACGGCGAGATCACGGAGGCCAAGGAAGCCGAGCTGACGGCCTTGGCCCAGGGCCTGGGGATGACCGAGGCCCACTATCGCGGCGTGACGGCCGGGCTGACGCCGGGGCTGCTGCCGGCCTAGGGGATCAGGATTCCTGGTCGGCCCGGGCGCGTTCCGTGGCCGGCCAGACCTGCTCGATCACCGCCCAGGCGATGGAGCCGGCCAGGGCGACGAAGGCCCCGGCCCACTGGAGCGCGTTCATGCCGTCGGCGGCCTTGGAGCCGATGACCCAGGCGACGAGGAAGACCGTGGCGGCCGACAGCCAGCGGGCGGAGAAGGCGGCGCGGATCAGCTGGTTCATCGGGACGCTCACTGAGGCGATGGCAAGGCGCCCCGAATAGTGGAGCGCCGAGTCCCTGTCTCTGCGACACGGCCCCGCACCCGCCGCTTGACAGCCCGTCCTTTATATTGCCATTTGGCTATATTGATGTGAAGCGATACGCCATGCCCGCCGCCGACGACACCCTGGACCTTGTGTTCGGCGCCCTCGCCGATCCGACCCGCCGCGCCATCCTGGCCCGCATCGCCGGCCGCGAGGCGACGGTGAACCAACTGGTCGATGGCTTCGACCTGGCGCAGCCGACCATCTCCAAACACCTCAAGGTGCTGGAGCGGGCCGGCCTCATCAGCCGCGGCCGCGAGGCCCAGTTCCGGCCGGTGCGGCTCGACGCCAAGGCCCTGGCCGGCGTCGACGCCTGGCTCGGCGACTACCGCCGCTTCTGGGAAGAGAGCTTCGAGCGCCTCGACGATTATGTGAAACAACTCAAGGACATGGACTTAACAGATGAGTGACGACACGAACCCCGAAAGCCGCACCCTGACCATCGTCCGGGTGTTCGACGCCCCGGCCCGACTGCTGTTCAAGGCCCACGCCGAGCGCGAGCACATCATGCAGTGGTTCGGTCCGGTCGGCTGGCCGGTGACCTTCTGCGAGATGGACTTCCGGGTCGGCGGCCAGTGGCGGATGGCGATGACCGGCTCGACCGGCGTCCAGAACCCGCCCTTCGGCGGGACCTATCTGGAGATCGAGCCCGACCGGCTGATCAAGTGGGACAACGGCTTCGAGATCCCCGGCGCCGAGCGGATGGTGACGACCATCACCTTCGACGAGCTGGACGGCAAAACCACCCTCACCTCCAAGACGGTGTTCGGCTCCCAGCGGATGTACGCCGAGCATGTCGGCGCCGGCTTCGAGCAGGGGACCAACTCCGGCCTCGACCAGCTGGAGCGCCATGTCGCCCGGATGGCGGCCTGACCCCTACTCCACCGAACAGGCCCCCGGCCCCTCGGGGTCGGGCGGCGCGGTGGCGCAGACCGCGCCCGTCACCTCCATCACCGCCCCCTGCAGCTGGTCGGTCCAGCGCCAGACCTGCTCCAGGGTCGGATTGAAACTCCCCGGCGGCCGCAGCCACTTCGGTTCATAACGCTTCAGGCACGGCTTGCCGCCGATCCGCCCGGACCCGCAGGCCCGGGCCCGCAGCGCCTCCAGCGCCAGCGAGGTCCTATAGAGGCGCGCGTACTGGGCGGCCGCGTCCTCACCTTCGTCGACACCCTCCTCCATCACCGCGTCGGCAGCCCCCACCAGCGCCGACAGCCGCCCCAGCGCGATCTGCCGCTCGAACGGATCGGCAGGCTCGGCGGCCACGGCGCCGCCGGCGCCGAGCAGCAGGGCAAGGACGAGAGCAGGCCGGATCATCAGGACCTCGCGGGATAAGGCGCTTCAGCCCATCACCTGCTTCAGCGCCGCAATTAAGGCCGCGGCATTGCCGGGCGGGATCAGGGCCGCCAGGGCGCCCAGCAGCCGGCGCGGACTTGTCCTCGGCCACGGCCCGCCCGCTACCGCCTCACAGCGCCCGCTTCTGCAGCGCCAGGCCGATGCCGAAGGCGACCAGCAGCGCCCCGGTCACGCCGTCCAGCCAGCGGACCACCGCCGTCTTCCTGAGCCAACGCCCGAGCGGCCGGGTGGCGGCGATCAGCGCCCCGAACCAGACCACGGTCTGCAGCCCGTGCACCCCGGCCAGCAGCAGGCTCCAGCCCAGCGTGTCGGCCCCGGACGGAATGAACTGCGGCAGGAAGCTGACATAG